>DASZHF010000049.1:0-16635 GCA_035938095.1 Solirubrobacteraceae bacterium | reverse complement strand
GACGCGGGTCGGTGAGCTGAAGGTCGTTAACCGAGTCGCTGCGCTCGCCTGGCGGCATGTCTTTGGATTCGCTGACTGCACGTCGATCACGAAGCGGATTCCCGACGTTGCGTTCAACGTGTCGGAGGATCTCCGGAAGGCGTTTCTGCGTGGCTACTTGCTCGGCGATGGAAGTGTGTCGCGCGGGACTATTGCCTTCGGGACTTCGTCGCCACGCATTGCTAGCGGGGTTTCATATCTTCTGTCGTCGCTCGGGATCCTGGCGGGTAGTTATCGAAAGGAGCCGGGTGCCGTTCTGGACATCATGGGCCGGCGGTATGTGACGAAGAATCCGAGCTGGCTCTTGACTGTTACTACGCCAGACGACCTCGCTGCCCTGGAGACAGTGTGGCGGGATCACCCTGGCGCTGAAACGGTCCATACGCGGCTGCTCCGCCAGTCACCCCGCCGTAAACGCCAATGCACGCCGATCACCGACACGCTGGTGGGGCTGAGTGTTCGCTCAATCAGGAAGGTGCCAGCAAGCACTGGCTGCGTGTATGACTTCTCAGTGTGGGAGGACGAGAACTTCATTGCCGGCTTCGGTGGACTGCTTGGGTCCAATACGGATGCTGACGTTGACGGAGCTCACATTAGGACGCTCGCGCTCACACTTTTGTTCCGTGAGATGCCCGAGTTGATCGAGGCCGGCTACGTGTACATCGCCAAGCCTCCCCTGTACAAGGTCAAGCAGGGCAACCAGGAGCGCTACATCGAAAAGGAAGGCGAGCTCGAGAGCATGCTGCTCGGCGACAAGCTCGAGCGCATGCAGGTCTTCGATCGTCACGCGACCCAGTTCAAGCTCACCGAGGCTCGCTGGCAGCGCTTCACCCGGCTGCTCAAGCAGTACGAAGGCTGGGCGTCGTCACTGCGCGCCGACTACGGGAATGACACCGTCACCTTCCTCGAGGAGTCGTCCTTGCTGGATGAGCAAGTGGTGACGTTCGAGGCTGCGGTCGAGCTGCTGGGACGCAAGGGCATGGAGGGCGAGGTCTACGCAACCGAGCTGCTCGCCGATGGCGACAACGACCTCCTCGTGCGCGCCGTGGAGACGAAGACCGGCCTGGCGCGAACCCATCGCATTCCGCGCGAGCTGTTCGGCTCGTCCGAGTACCAGCAGTTTGTGAAGGTGCACATGCAGCTGGTCGAGCTCGCGGGGACGCCGACCTTCGACGTTCGGCTCGGCGATGGTCACCAGCAGGCGCTGTCCTTCGAGGCTCTGCGAGGGGCGGTCCTGACGGTCGCCCAGCGCGGCGTGTCTCTCCAACGCTTCAAGGGCCTGGGCGAGATGAACGCCGACCAGTTAGCGGAGACCACGATGGACCCGGCCACCCGGACGCTTGCGCAGGTCACTGTCGAGGACGCCGCCCAGGCGGACCGCATCTTCTCGATGCTCATGGGCGATCAGGTCGAGCCCCGGCGTGAGTTCATCGAGGAGAACGCGCGCCAGGTCGTCAACCTGGACGTGTGATGGTCCGCAGGCGCAGACAAGGTGGAAGGGGGTGAGCGATGGCCACTGACGTGATCGGCGGCGGCAACATCGAGCCGCGCGCACTCGAGGACGAGATGCGCTCCGCCTATCTCGACTACGCGATGTCGGTCATCGTCGGCCGCGCGCTCCCCGACGTACGCGACGGACTCAAGCCCGTGCACCGTCGGGTCCTGTACTCGATGCGCGAGCTAGGCCTGGGCCCGACCCGCCCCTACTCCAAGTCTTCCCGGATCGTCGGCGACGTAATGGGCAAGTACCACCCGCATGGGGACGCCGCAATCTACGACGCCCTGGTGCGTATGGCTCAGGACTTCTCGATGCGCTACGAGCTCATCGACGGTCAGGGGAACTTCGGGTCTGTCGACGACGATCCGGCGGCGGCCATGCGCTATTGCGTCACAGGCGACACACGGGTGGCCACGTCGCGGGGGACAGTCCGTATCGACTCGATCGTTCCTGGCGCCGACCCGGAGTCCGATACCGACCTCGATCTTGACGTCCTGGATCGGCTGGGCCGGCCCGTGCGGGCCTCGAAGTTCTTCCACAGCGGCGAGCATCCGACGCTCCAGCTGCGGACCAAGGAAGGCTTCGAGCTAAGCGGGACGCATAACCATCCCGTGCTCACCCTGGTCGACATGGCCGGAGTCCCGCTCCTGATGTGGAAGCTCCTCGAGGAGCTTCGCCCAGGCGATCAGTTGGCGATGCTCCGCGACTGGGTGCCCGATGAGATCGAGTCGGGCGGAGCCGCCATCGATTGGCTGGCACGGGACAGCGCCTATCACCCTGAGCGGGGTGGACGCTACGGCACATCCTCTCTGGAGCTCGTGCGAGCTGACGAGGTCCGCCAGCTCATCGACACAGTCATAGCTAGCGACTACTACTACGCGACCGTAGAGTCGGTGACCGACGCGGGAGTGCAGCCCGTGTACTCGCTTCGCGTCGACAGCGACGATCACTCGTTCTTGACCAATGGCTTCGTCAGCCACAACACCGAGGCGCGGCTGTCGCGCGTGGCTATGGAGATGCTGCGCGACCTCGACATGGACACCGTCGACTTTGCGCCCAACTACGACGGCAGCCAGCAGGAGCCGCTTGTCCTCCCGTCGCGCCTTCCGAACCTGCTGATCAACGGGTCGGCCGGCATCGCCGTCGGAATGGCCACCAACATCCCGCCGCACAACCTGCGCGAGGTGATCGGCGCCACGATCGCCTTCATAGAGGACCGCGACATCGACGTCGCCGGCCTCATGAAGCACATCAAGGGCCCAGACTTTCCCACCGGTGGCATCATCCTGGGCCGGGCCGGCATCCGTGACGCCTACGAGACGGGGCGCGGCCGAGTGCGCGTCCAGGCGCGCGCCCACATCGAGCCGCTGTCGCACGGCAAGGAGGCGATCATCGTCACCGAGCTGCCCTACCAGGTCAAGAAGGGTGGCGACGCCGGGCTCATCAAGAAGATCGCCGATCTCGTGCACGAGAAGCGGATCCCCGAGATCTCGGACCTGCGCGACGAGTCCGACAAGCACGGGATGCGCTTGGTGATCGAGCTCAAGCGCGACGCGATCCCGAAGGTCGTGCTCAACAAGCTCTACAAGCACACCGCGATGCAGACGACGTTCGGCGTGAACATGGTGGCGCTGGTCGACAACGTTCCGCGCACGCTCGACCTGCGCACCGTGCTCCAGAACTACGTCGAGCACCAGCGCGACGTCGTTGTGCGCCGCAGCAAGTTCGAGCTGGCTCAACTCGAGGCCCGCGTCCACGTCCTCGAGGGACTCCTGATTGCGCTCGACAACCTCGATGCGGTAATCGAGCTGATCCGCTCCTCGCGCGACCGCGAGACCGCCCGCGAGGAGCTGGTGACCAAGTTCGAGCTGACCGTGGTGCAGGCCTCTGCGATCCTGGACCTGCGCCTGTCCCAGCTCACGGCGCTCGAGTCCGACGCCATCAAGCAGGAGCACGCCGACAAGCTCGAGCGTATCCGCGAGCTGCGCGACCTTCTGGGTGACGAGGACAAGGTCCTTGGGCTGATCCGGGAGGAGCTCAGCGAGATTCGCGATCGCTTCGGCGACGAGCGCCGCACCGAGATCACGCACTCCGACGACGAGATCGACATCGAGGACCTGATCGCCGACCAGCAGATGGTGATCGCCATCACGCACAGCGGCTACATCAAGTCGCTCCCGCTGACCACCTACCGCCAGCAGCAGCGCGGTGGTCGGGGGGTCACCGGTATGGATATGAAGGACGAGGACTTCATCGAGCATCTGTTCATCTCCTCTACCCACGACTACCTGCTGTTCTTCACGAACCGCGGCATGGTGTACCGATCCAAGGTCTACGAGCTCCCCGAGGCCTCGCGCACGGCGAAGGGACGCGCACTGGTCAACGTGCTGCCTCTGCGCGAGGGCGAGCGTGTGCAGTCGGTGCTAGCGACGCGCGACTTCACCGAGGGGCGCTATCTGGTGTTCGCCACCCGCCAGGGGATGGTCAAGAAGACCGAGTTCTCCGCCTACAACACCCGCATCGAGGCGACGGGCATCATCGCCATCAACATCCGGGACGACGACGAGCTCGTCGCCGTGCGCAGGACCAGCGGCGACGACGACATCCTGATGGTCTCGCGCTCGGGCCAGGCGGCCCGCTTCCACGAGTCCCAGGTTCGCGCCATGGGGCGCGACACGTCGGGCGTCCGGGGAATGAACGTATCTCGTAAGGGCAACGCGGTGATCGCGATGGACGTCGCCCGCGACGATCAGGAGCTACTGGTCGTGACCGAAAACGGGTACGGCAAGCGCACCTCGGTCTCGGACTACCCGCGCAAGGGCCGCGCCACCATGGGCGTCAAGACCATCGCCCTGACCGACCGCAAGGGCGCCCTGGCCGGTGCCCTCGTGGTGCGCGAGCACGAGGAGCTGCTGTTCATCTCCCAGGCGGGCATGGTGCAGCGCACCACGGTCCGGGGCATCAACCTCTACGGCCGGGCGTCTCAGGGAGTCAAGCTCATGAACTTGCGCGACGAGGACGTCGTGAGCGCCGTGGCCTTGGTCGTCGATAACGGGGAGCAGACCGCGGCTCCGGTGGCCGAGAACGGCGCGCCGCCCGGCGCAGACGGCGCGGAGGGCGACGGCGTTGCCGTGGGTGAGGCGACCGGGGACGGCGCACAGGCGTCGGCCACCAAGGACGGCGCTGGCGCAGACGGGCGCTCCAACGGCGCCGAGCCCGACGACGACGCCGGGCCGGACGCGTAGGACCTGGACGCGCGCCGCTTCGACGCGCGCCACTCCGACGTCCGACCCCAGCCCCAACCGCGAACTCGACGCTGGTCTCGACGCGTCGCCGCCCGAGCGTTCGCTACCCTCCGCTGACCAGAGAAAGGAGGTGGTCCGTATCGAAAGTTCTAGTTCTTCCGGGACCCTGGAGGTGACCGGCCGTTAGGCCGGATGGCTGGACCGCCTAGCGGAATCCAACCCGGGACACCGCCGAGATGGCTGCCGGAGTTGGTCCCACCGGCACAAGGACCGCCTCCTCGGCTCTTCCAGTCAGCAATGTGCGCAAGGGACGTCTCGTCGAGGGCGTCCCTTGCCCTTTAAGCTGCCTGCGCAGCCTGATTCTCAGGGCTTGCGGGCCTAGCTCTCAGGACCTACGCGGCCTGGCTCTCCGGCAGGTACTGCCGCCAGGCCGAAGGGATCGTCGGGCTCGACACGGCGATGAAGATCTCGGCGCGTGGAACCCGCGGCCGGCGCCGGGGGTGCATGTTGGCGTGCTGGGGCAGCCGGTCGCCCTTGCGCCGGTTGCACGGAGCGCAGGAGGCGACGATGTTCTCCCAGCTCGAGACACCGCCCCGGGAGCGGGGAATCACATGGTCGACCGTCAGGTTCGAGCTCGACCCACAGTACTGGCAGGACCAGCCGTCCCGGGCGAACACCGCTCGGCGCGTGATCTTGCGCCGGTGCGCCTCGCGCGGGACCTTCACGTAGCTCACGAGCCGGATGACGACCGGCCGTGACATCGAGGCTCGCTCAGAGCGAAGCTCCCAACTGGCGTGCTCGACGACCTCGGCCTTCTCCTTCAGCATGAGGACGACTGCGCGCCGCACCGAGCAAACGTTGATCGGCTCGAAGGTGGCGTTGAGCACGAGCACCCGGCCAGCGTCACGCCCGCGTCGCCGGTGCTCGGTTGGCGACGCGGACCGCGATGGGTCTGGTGGTGCGGAAACCGGCATGCCTACTGGCGCCGGAGTCTAGCGGGCGCGCAATCGGCGTTTCCCAACGGGGCGGGCCAGGGGCGCGGGGTCACGCCGCCGGGTAGGAGCCCAGGACCCGCACGTGGTCGCTGTGCTCGCGCAGCCCGGCGATCGCCTCGGCCACCGCCTGGTCGTCCGCGCTGCCCTCCAGGTCGGCGAAGAACATGTAGGTGCCGAGCCCCTGGCGCCGGGGCCTGGACTCGATCCGCGTCAGGTTGATGTTCCGGGAGGCGAACTCGGTCAGGCAGCGCACCAGCCAGCCGGGAGCCTCGTCGCCGACCCCCCAGAAGACGAGCGACGTCTTCCACGCGTCCGCCTCGGGGTCCGACGGCTCGGGCGTCCGAGCCAGCCATACGAACCGGGTCTGGTTGTCGGGGTAGTCCTCGACCCCTTCGCGCAGGATCGAGCAGTTGTATAGCTCCGCCGACAGCCGGTTGCCGAGCGCGGCCCACGGCCTGCCGGCGTTCTCCGCGACCTGGCGCACGGCCTCGGCGGTGGAGCTGGCGGTCTCGATCCGCGCACCAGACAGCGTGCGCAGGTACCTCGCGCACTGGCCGATCACCTGCGGATGGGAAATCACGACCTCGATGGCGTCCGGCTCGAGCGCTTCGGCCGCGATCAGGCAGTGGCGAATCGGCAGCACGACCTCGCCCACGATCACCACGTCCGGCGCCTCGACGGCGAGCGTGTCGAGGGTGATGTCCACCGAGCCCTCGATGGAGTTCTCGACGGGTACGATCGCGCGCGCGACGGTCGCCTCCTGGACGGCCATGACCGTGGCGTGGATCGTGGGCAGCGGGACGGACTCGATGTCCGGTGGGGCGGCGGGCACCCCCGTCGCGAGTCGTGGTGAGCTCGCCATCAAGGCCTCCTGGCTGAAGGTTCCCGCCGGCCCCAGGTAGCCGACGCGCGTCGTCATCCCCCGCGCACCCGTTGGCCTACTGCTCTATCTGCTGGACCTGGCCCGAGACCGCCAGGCGGATGGCCTCGGCCTCCTCGGGGGAGAGCTCGAGCTCCCCCCGGCCGCCGTGGACCTGCTTGGCGTAGAGGCGCGCCTGGTCGCGGTGATGGATTGAGGACAGCACGATGCCCGAGTGGGAGGCGTCGAGCAGGGCAATCGACATCGATTGACGGCCCGACATCTCGTTGTAGGCGTCGTAGCGCACGAGAGCACGATGCGCAATCGCGCCGTCGAGGCCGGTCTCGGCCGTGCCGAGGCGACTGTCCAGGCGCTGCGCGAGGTCGTCGACGTAATCGCGCAGCGCGGCAAAGGCTTGCTGAAGATCGACGCTGTGAGTCACGATGTCCCGCTCTCCCTGCTCTCCCAAAACGGCTCGCTGGTTGGCTCGCAGGCGTCGCAGCGACATCGCCAGCGCCAGGCAACCCAGGAGGGCAACCACCGCCACGCCCCCCGCGGCGAGCGCGGCGATGCCCGCGTTGCTGCTCAGGTTGTGCATGGCTGAAAGGTAACTGCTGCCGCCGCCGGCAACGGCTCGGTGGCACCGCCGCCCGGGGCGAGCCCCGGCGTCAGCGGGTGAAGGTCACCGTGTAGGTCTTCTTGTTGCGAGTGGTGTCGGTCTCGCCCGGAACCGGCTCGACGAACGCCACCACCTTCAGCGGGACGCCGGTCGGAGCGGCGGCGCCCAGGGGAATGTCCACGGTGTAGTTCTGACCCGGCATGGTCTTGCTGAGGGTCTTGGTCGCGGTGAGGTTCTTGCCCCCGCCCGTGACCGTGACGTCAACCTTGACGTTGGTCTCGGTATTGGCCCCGCCGTTGGTGATCATCACGCTGAAGGTGGGGTTGGCCGCGCCGGTCAGCCGGTTGGTGGCGCCCGTCTGGAGCGCCGTGCCGCCCACGCTGACACTGTCGATGTGGTGCCCATGCGCCCCGGGTGCGGCCGGTCCGCTCGGCGCCGCGGCCCCCGGCGCCCCGAGCCGAGTACGAACGGTCGTGGGGTCGAGCCACCCCACATCGGGAACGAACTGGCTGGTCGCCGGCGGCGACGCGTTGATGCCGTTGTCGCTCAGCACCTGCTTGGTCAGCGGCGCGGTTCGCTGGTCGTAAACGACGTCGGAGGAAAGTAGGACCTCCATCTGGCCGGCGATCCGGGAGACCGCATCGCTCGCCTGAGTGCCGCCGCCGGGTACGAATGCGGTCAGGATGTTGGCGGCGATACGGTCGATCGCCTGCGCCCGGAAGTCGAGCGTGAGCAGGAGGTAGCGCTGGGGGGCGCTCATCTCGCTCGGCACGTTGAATCCTCGCGCCCGCTTGGCCTCGTCCTGCGCGGTGATGTGCAGCTCGCTGATGGTGGTCTGGAGATCCTGCGGAGACTTGCTGCGCGCGTTGTTCAGGGCCGAGAACAGGGGCTGGGAGACCTGCGTCTGCGAGTCGTTGATCACCGAGGTGACGTCGGTGTTGTAGTTCCGCAGCGCGTCGTGCTTCTGGGCGTCGAGGCAGCCCTTGATGCCGAAAACGATCAGGATCAGGACGACAGCGGCGATCCCCAGGGCAATGCCGCGACGCACCATCAGCGTCTGGCGGTCTCCCGGTCCGCCGGCGCCGGGTGGCCGGGATGTCCCTACAGGCCGGCGAGGCGCGGCCGTGGTGCGGGGCTCGTCACCCTCGTCAAAGAACGACAAATGCAGGCTCCTTGGCCGAAAACCACGCAAGTATGACCCGCGGTCCTGACCGTTGGTGGGGTTGCAAGTTTCCGGTCACCGGGCCCGCCCGGAGAACACCGGTGTCGAGAGGCCGCCCGCGGGGCCTCGAGGAGCGTACCTTCGGAGCGCGCACAGGAGGACCACCCGCCCGCGCGCCGAACCGCGAAGGCGGTGGATACTCTCGACACGCGCGTACGTCTCGGCGCCGGCGGACGGCCGTCCGGAGGGCGGCCAGGCGCCCGGGCGGTCCCGGCGGAGACGCAGTCGCTCGTGCTGGACCGCTACCGCCTGGTGCGGCTCATCGGTCATGGCGGCTTCGGCACGGTGTGGCTGGCACGCGACGAGCATCTCGGCCGCGAAGTCGCGATCAAGCGCATCGCTCGAGGAGCCGTGCTGTCCTCCCCGGAGGCCGGCGAGGGCTGGGATGCCGGCAGGCGGACACTGCGAGAGGCCCAGGCCGCCGGGCGCCTGAACCACCCCGGCATCGTCGCGCTGTTCGAGGCCGGAGACGACGACGAGGCGTTCTACCTGGTCTCAGAGCTGGTCCGGGGCCGCACGCTCGGCGAGCTCCAGTCGGGTCACGACCGGTTGTCCGACGCCGACGTGCTGGAGGTCGGACTGGCGCTGTGCGAGGCGCTTGCGCACGCGCACTCCTGCGGAATCGTTCACCGCGACGTCAAGCCGCACAACGTCATCGTTCCCGAGGATCCGGTCGTCGTCCCCCATGCCGCCAAGCTGACCGACTTCGGAGTGGCGCGCATAGTGGGGGAGGACGCACTGACGCGGACCGGGGACGTCGTGGGCACGCTCGCCTACATGGCACCGGAACAGGCCGAAGGTCGCAAGGTCACCGCGGCTTCGGACCTCTACTCGCTCGCCCTGGTCCTGTACGAGGCTCTCGCCGGAGTCAACCCGCTGCGCGGGGCCGGCCCCGCCGCGACCGCGCGCCGGGTGGGGGCGCGCCTTCCATCGCTGCGCCGGGCCCGCCGCGACCTGCCCGCCGCGCTGTGCCAGGCGATCGACGCGGCGCTTTCCCCTGCGCCCCGAGCGAGGGGGAGTGTGATCGACCTGCGCCGGGCGCTGCTCGAGGCGCTGCCCGACCTCGCGGACACCCCGCGGCACGCGCGCGAAACCCTACGCCGCGCCCGAATGCGCGACGACCGACCGCCCCGCCCCTCACCGGACTGGTCCTCGCCTGAGTCCGGGCCGCGCCCTGGGTCAACCGACCCGCCCGCGGGCGTCGACGGCGACGCGTCACCCGGGCGCCGTCGCTTCGGACTCGCGCCCGGCCGGGTGGAGGTCACGCTCGGCGCGCGAGGGGCGGGCGGGCTGGCCGGCGGCGCTCTGGTCGGTCTCGCGCTGGCGGGCCTGGGTCCTGCCCCGTCGGTCGATCCGGTTCTCGCCGGAGCGACGGCCGCGCTCGTGATCGTGTTGCTGCCGCGCGTGGGCTGGCTGGTGGCCGCCGCGTTCGTGGTGACCTGGCTCGCCGGCGCCGGTCAGGGGGGCCTGGCGCTGCTCGTGGCGCTCGCGGTCGCCGCCATCCCCTTCGGCCTGCCCCGATCCCCCTGGCTGTGGTCGCTTCCCGCCCTGGCCCCCGCGCTGGGAGCGATCGGGCTGGCCGGCGCCTTCCCGGCTCTGGCGGGCCAAGCCCGCACGGTGGCTCGACGCGCTCTCCTGGGGGCGCTCGGCTACTGGTGCCTGGCCCTGGCCGAGACCGCGACCGGCACCCGACTGCTGTTCGGCCCCGCCCCTGCGGCCTCGCCGGGGGGGACGTGGCGGGGGTCTGCGCTGTCGGCGCTCAGCCACGCGGTCGGTCCGCTCCTGAGCGACCCCGCTATCGCTGTGGCCGGAGTCTGGGCCCTGGCCGCGGTGGTGTTGCCCTGGGTGGTTCGAGGGCGCTCGGCGGCCGCCGACTTCGTGCTCGGCGCCGCCTGGGCCGGAGGGCTGAGCGGAGCCACCACATGGGTGGCGCGCGCCGCCGGCCAGCTCACCGGTACCCCGGCGGCGGTTCAGTCTCCCCCCCGGGGAGCGCTGATCGCCGCCCTCGTTGGCGCGATGCTCGCCGTCGCCGCTCGGGCGCTGCGGCCCAAGAACCCGGTGGGTCCATCCGTGGCCTCCGCCGAGCCGGATCATCCTGGCTGGGGGAGCGCCCGGCCCCAGCCCCGCGTCGGGCCCTAGATACGGATTCGCGGCATCTGCGCGTAGCATGGCTGGGGTTGGACCCCCGCTGCCCCTCTCGAGCCGGCGGCCGGTCTCGCTGCCAAGCAGCTTCGCCGGCCCGGGAGTCGTGAGCGGCCGACGCGGCAAGCCATGAGCGTCCTACGGACCCTAGAAAGCAAGATCGCCGGCCTCGTCGAAGGCGCCTTCGGACGCGTGTTTCGCTCCGAGGTTCGCCCTGTCGAGATCGCCCGCAAGCTCGCGCGCGAGATGGATGAAAACCGAACCGTGTCGGTTTCGCGCACCTATGCGCCCAACGAGTACATCGTGTGGCTGTCTCCAGAGGACCGGGCTCGCTACGAGGGCGTCGAGCACGAGGTGATCGACGAGCTGGTCGCCTACCTGCTCGAGCACGCCCGGCGCGAGCGCCTCGCCCTGGCCTCCCGTCCGGTGATCGAATTTCGCACCGACGAACGGCTGTCCCTGGGCGAGTTTGGGATTCAGGCTCGTCTGGTGCGCCCCACTCAGGATCCCGACCAGGTCCTGCAGGCCGACCACGGTCACACCATGGTCTACAGCACCTCGGAGCGGTTGCGCACGCCGCTGGGCGCGTCGGGCGGCGAGCACCTGGGCCGTGCCCTGCTGGTGATAGCGGGCAAGCGCATGGTGATCCCGGCAGACGGGGCGGTGGTCGGCCGGAGCCGGGACTGCGACATCGTCGTCTCCGACTCCAACGTATCGCGTCACCACGCCGAGATCCGCCCCCAAAATGGGCAATGGGTGATCTCGGACCTCGGGTCCACCAACGGCGTGCGGGTCAACGGACGTCCCATCGCCGCGGCCCATCCGCTCGCCACCGGCGATCGCATCGAGCTGGGGACCACGAACGTCCTGTTCGAGGTCGAGTAGATGGCGCTCGAGCCGGTCTCGGCGGCCCTTAAGTTCGGCTTCATCGCCGTGCTCTACCTGTTCTTGCTATGGGTCGCGCGCAGTGCGCTGAAAGATCTTCGACGCGGCGGGGACGCCGCTCCAATGGCGCCGGATGCCACCGGGCTGCACCCCGCCAGCGGCGTTTCCACTCCGGCTATCGATGGGCGCGAGCCGCAGCTGGTCGTCCGCCGGGCGCCCGGCCACACCGAGGGCATGATCTACGACATCGGCGAGGGCGCGGTTCTGGGTCGCGGCGATGGATCCGACATTCGCCTCGACGACCCATTCGCCTCGTCGCGTCACGCGCGTCTCGTGTCCCAGGGCGGAGTGGTGGTGCTCGAGGACCTGGGCTCGACGAACGGGACTTACCTGAACGACGAACTGGTCCAGGGTCCGCAGCCCCTTCATCCGGGTGATCGGGTACGCATCGGCGACAGCGAGTTCACGTATCAGGAGGAGGGATGAGCGGCAGCGCCTCCACGCCGGCCGCGCGGGCATGCTGAGGGTCGCCGAGCCGTCCTTCCACAAGAGCGACACCGGGCGCCAGCGGCGGGCCAACGAGGACGCCTTCTTCGCGCGGGCCCCGCTGTTCGTCGTCGCCGACGGCATGGGGGGCGCGCAGGCCGGTGAGGTTGCGTCGCACCTGGCGGTGGACCTGTTCCAGGACGGCCTCCCGGAAGAGGGCTCCAACGCGGAGGAGCGGCTGGCGACGACCGTGCGCGAAGCCAATCGTCGTATCTACGGGCTGTCGCAGGAGGATTCCTCCCGGGCAGGCATGGGCACGACGCTGACCGCTGCCTACGTCGACGGCTCGGAGGTGTCGATCGCCCACGTAGGAGACAGCCGCGCCTACTGCCTGCGAGACGGCCAGCTGATTCGCCTGACGGACGACCACACGCTGGTTGCCGAGCTCCAGCGCCGCGGGCAGCTCACTGCCGAACAGGCGGTCGAGCATCCCCAACGCTCGATCATCACCCGCGCCCTGGGTCCCGAGCCGGAGGTTCAGGTCGATACCCGAACGCTCCAGGCGCGGGCCGGCGACGTGTACCTGCTGTGCAGCGACGGCCTGACCTCGATGATCAGCGAGGAGCGCATGGCCGAAGTCATCCAGCAGGCACCCACGCTCGAGGAGGCGGGCCAGGGCCTGATCGCGGCCGCCAACGAGGCCGGGGGGCGCGACAACATCACGGTGGTTCTGTTCCGGCTCGAGGAGGTTCCGGAAGGGGCGGGGGCCGGCCAGGAGGTCGGCGACCAGGCCACCATGGCGGGGGACGCCGCGCCCAGCGCGGACGACGTGCAGGCGGCGCTGGCCGCGGCCCAGGCGCAGACGCCGGCAACGCAGACGCCGGCACCGCACGCGCGGCAGGCGCCCGCCCCGGCCGCCGCTCCGCCGCCGCCCCGCGCGGAGGCGCCGCCGCAAGTTCGGTCGCGCCGGGGGCGCGCGCGTCTACCTCGGGCGCCCGCCCCGGCCCGGCGGCGCCGGCGCCGCTGGCCCGTGGGCGCCGTGGTCACGCTGGTCCTGATCGGGCTCGTGGCGACCGGCGCCTGGATCGCGAGCCAGACGATCTACTTCGTCGGAACCAACCAGAGCGGCTTCATCACCATGTTTCGCGGTGTGCCCTACGACCTTCCGGCGGGCTTGCACCTTTACAGCACCAACTACGTCTCGGGCGTGAACGCGCGCCAGATCGCGCCCGGCCTGCGCCAGCGACTGCTCGACCACACTCTGCGTTCCCATAGCGACGCCGCCGACCTCGTCAGGCGGTTGGAGCTCGGCCAGCTCTCGCTGCGATGAACCGCCCCATCCTGCGTGTGTTCGGGCTGGTCGTGGTCCTGTTTGCCGTGCTCGTCGCGTTCACCTCGCGCTGGACGGTCTTCGAGGCGTCCTCGCTCAACAACAACCCCCTCAACCGCCGCCAGCTGCTCGAGGAGCAACGCATCGACCGGGGCCGCATCGTGGCCGCCGACGGGACCGTCCTGGCCCGGAGCGTTCTCGGTCAAGGGGGTGTCTACACCCGCTTCTATCCGAAGAACGGGCTGTTCGCTCACGCGGTGGGCTACTCGTTCATCACCATCGGGCGCGAGGGCCTGGAGGCGTCGCGCAACACCGCCCTGTCCGGCAGGCAGACCTCGGTCAACTCGATCATCGACCAGCTCACCGGACGCCGGCGCGTGGGTCAGGACGTGATCACCACGCTCGATCCCAATGCGCAGCGGGTCGCGCTGGCCGGACTCGCCGGTCGCCGGGGCGCCGTCGTGGCGCTCGACCCGCGCACGGGGGCGGTCAAGGTGATGGCCAGCGTCCCGGGCTTCGATCCCAACGGCCTCTCGCCGCGGCGCTTCGCGACACTCAACCGCAGCCAGACGGCCACGCCGCTGGTCAACCGCACGACGCAGTTCGGCTACGCGCCCGGGTCGTCGTTCAAGGTGGTTACCGCCACCGCGGCCATCGACAGCGGGCGCTACACGCCTCAGTCGGTCGTCAACGGCCGCAACGGCGTGCTCGTCTCGGGGGTTCCACTAGCCAACGACTACAACCGAAGCTTCGGCCCGATCGACCTGACGACCGCGTTGACGCAGTCCGTCAACACGGTGTGGGCGCAGGTGGCGGTCAGCCTGGGTAAGCCGCTGCTGGCGCGCTACATGGATCGCTTCGGCTTCAACCGCAAGCCGCAGCTCGACTACCCCACCACCCAGATGTCCTCGAGCGGGGAGTACCGCAACGGCATTCTTCTGAATCCGCGCAGCACCTATGTGGACCTGGGTCGCATGGGGATCGGCCAGGACAAGCTGGCGGTGATTCCGCTGCAGATGGCGGAGGTCGCAGCCGCGGTCGCCAACCAGGGCCGCCTGATGACGCCCCACCTGACCGACCGGATCGTCGATCGGGACGGCCGCACGGTGCAGACGATCCAGCCCAGCGTTCAAAGCGTGGTCATGAAGCCCTCCACTGCGCAGGCGGTCACCGGGATGATGGAGTCGGTCGTAACCAGCGGGACGGGCACGCAGGCACAGATCCCGGGTATCAAGGTGGCGGGCAAGACCGGCACGGCGGAGACCCAGATCGGCACCGCGCTCAACAACGTGTGGTTCATCGCGTTTGCGCCGGCCGGCCATCCGCGTGTGGCCATCGCCGTCACCCTGCAGAAGGTTCCAGGCTTCGGCGGAGATCTCGCGGCGCCGATCGCCAAGCAGGTCATGGGGGCGCTGCTACATGCCTGAGCTGGCCGAGGGGACGATCATCGATGGCCGCTATCGCATCCTCTCGCGTCTGGGCTCGGGCGGGATGGCGGACGTCTACTGCGCCGCGGATGAGCAGCTCGGTCGCAAGGTGGCGCTGAAGCTGCTGTATCCGCGCTTTGCCGAGGACCAGGAGTTCGTCGAGCGGTTCCGGCGCGAGGCGTCCAGCGCCGCCGGCCTCCAGCATCCGCATGTGGTCAGCGTGTTCGATCGGGGCGAGGCGGACGGGACCTACTACATCGCCATGGAGTACCTGGAGGGACGCTCGCTGAAGGCGCTAGTCCAGCAGGAAGCGCCGCTGGACCCGGTGCGGGCGATCGACATCGTCCTCCAGATTCTCGGCGCGGCTCGCTTTGCCCACCGGCGCGGGATCATCCACCGCGATCTCAAGCCCCACAACGTGATCGTCGACTCCGAGGACCAGGTCAAGGTCACGGACTTCGGGATCGCCCGGGCCGGGGCCTCAGACGTCACCCAGACGGGATCGATCATGGGGACCGCGCAGTACCTGTCGCCCGAGCAGGCCCAGGGACACGCGGTCTCGGCGGCATCGGACCTGTACTCGGTGGGCATCGTCCTGTACGAGCTGCTCACCGGGCGGGTGCCGTTCGACGGCCCCAACGCGGTCACGATCGCGCTCAAGCAGGTGTCCGAGATGCCCCTGCCGCCGAGCGCGTACAACCCCGCCGTCACTCCCGAGCTCGACGCGATCGTCCTGCGTGCGCTGGAGAAGGACCCGGCCTACCGATTCGGCGATGCCGACGCCTTCATTGCCGCTCTCGAGCATGCCCGCGCCGTGATGCTGGCCCCGGTGGGGAGCTCCACCGCGGAGTTCGCGGCGCTGGCGGCCGACCCCACCGCCCTCGGTCCCCCCGCCGTCGGGGAGGAGTACGGGCCCGTGCCTCCGCCCCCGTCGGACCGCCGCCGGTGGATCTGGGTGCTGGTCGTCCTCGCGCTGCTCGCTGCCCTGGCCCTGGTCGCCTTCCTGCTCGCCCCATCTTCCAAACGACGCGTGCCCAACGTGGCCGGAGATCGGTTGGAGCTGGCGCGCACGATCCTGCACCGCGACGGCTTCAAGACCGTCGCCCGCCGGGCCCCCAGCCGCGTCGGCGTCGGGCGCGTCGTCTACACCGTGCCTCGGGCTGGGTCGGACGCGAGCTCTGGGAGTACGATCACGCTGGTGGTCTCCAGCGGTGCTCCGCTGGTTCAGATCCCGAACGTCGCGAACAGCGGGCAAATGGCGGCCAGCCGACAGCTACGGGCGCTCGGTCTGCGCGTGGTCACGCACTCCGCGCCCAGCGACACGGTCCCGCAGCATCACGTTATCTCCGTCACGCCTCCTGCGTTCACGCAGGTGCGGGAGGGCAGCGTCGTCACGCTGACCGTCTCGAGCGGTAAGCGGGCGCCGACGACCGCCACCGTGCCATCCGTGCTCGGCAACCCGGTGGCCAGCGCACGCTCGACGATCACCGCCGCGGGCTTCCGGGCGACGGTCGTCAAGCAGGACTCCAGCCAGCAGCCGGGAACCGTTATCGACCAGAGCCCCGCCGCGAATACGATGGCGCCGCGGGGGAGCACGGTGACTCTCACCGTGGCCAGGCAGCCGAAGGTCGTGGTGCCCAGCGTGGTGGGCCAGACCGAGAGCCAGGCGGTCAGTACGCTGGCGGCGGCCGGCTTCGGAGCGAGCACCGTGGATCAGCCAATCACGACCGCCGCTCAGGACGGAACTGTCATCAGCCAGACGCCGGCCGCGGGTCAAAAGGTCAAGCCGGGGTCAACCGTGACGCTGGTCATCGGGCGCTTCCACCAGACGACGACCGGCACGAGCGGCACGACCGGCCCCCATCCGTGAGGGTTGCCGTCCTCGCCG
>DASZHF010000048.1:0-2722 GCA_035938095.1 Solirubrobacteraceae bacterium | reverse complement strand
GCGACACTGGGG
Source organism: Solirubrobacteraceae bacterium (assembly GCA_035938095.1). Classification (GTDB taxonomy): domain Bacteria; phylum Actinomycetota; class Thermoleophilia; order Solirubrobacterales; family Solirubrobacteraceae; genus AC-64. The sequence continues at coordinate 2,710 of DASZHF010000048.1, read as the reverse complement.
TTCGTGGTCCCGACGTTCACGGCCGACGGGGCGGCGGGCGTGGTCGACTTCGGGCTCACCGGCGGGGGCAGTGATCTCACGGCCAAGGGCACCGAGAACTACCTGAGCACGTTCCCGTACCTCGGCACGCCCTACAGCGGCTTTTCCAACCCGTCCAAGACGCCGGTCTCGGTCGCACCGTAGGACCATGGACCACCACCACCTCGGGCCCAGTGAAGAGCGGTCCGTCATTCTCGACATCGGCGGGGACGTCGGCGCAGCCATCGTGCATGCGCCGGCGTCTCTCGCCGGGTCCGAAATCGAGATACGCCGTTCCGGCGCACCGTGGAACGGGACCCATGTTGCCGTCCGGGCGCGCCACACCCAGGGGGGTGAGGTCTACGCGGCCCTGTTCCCCGGGCTGGCGCGCGGGAGCTACGAAGTCCGTGTGCGTGGCGACGCAGACGGACCTGTCTCGAGCGTCGCGGTGGAGGGAGGGCGGGTCATCGAGGCCCGTCTCGCTTTGCCGTAGGGCCTGGAGCGTGCGCTAGCGAGCGACCCGCGTACCCGGGTTCGGGCCGATCAGCTGTAGCGCCCGGCCCGCGGTGATGAGGGCGACACCCATCACAGCAATGCTGGCGATGTCGATTGCACCCACGTGGAAGAGGCCGCGGGGTCCGGGCCCTCCGTCCACCACCCAAAGACTCGCTCCCACGAGGAACACGACCATCACCGCGCCCCCCAGCTGGGCGAGGCGCGCCTCGTAGTGCAACAGCCCCGGCACGAGCTCGATCTCCCGCCCCAACCGCACCGCGCCGAGGGCGAGACTGGCCCAGGCGACGGGGCTGAGCACCATCCATGCGATCTCCGTGGCCGGAAACGCCAGGAGGGCTCCCGGATGCGCCCAGTACGCCGTCATGAAGAGCGTCGCGGCCCACACGAAGGCCGCCATGCCACCGGGGACGATGCCCTGGTGTGCCCAGTGGTGACCACCGGTGCCAGGCCAGCCGTTCGCGAAGTGGCGGCTCCCGACGATCAGGATGCCGGCGCCGGCCAGGGTCAGCGCCAACGGTCCGACGACGTCGCGCCCGCGCAGCACAGCCCTGGCGGTGGGCCACGCAAGGAGAACGACGGCGACGGCTCCGATGGCCAGCAGGACCAGCACCGAATACGACATGACGAACATGGCAGCGGAGGTCGCGACGGTGTCGGGAGGCGACCACTGCCAGCCGATCGTGATCTGCGCCCAGATGCCGAGACCGGATGTCACGAAGACGGCCGCGGCGCATCCGAAGGCGAGAAGCGTCCGTCGGGTCCTCTCTGCATCTTCGAGATTGCATGGACCGAGGCCGGCATAGGCGAAACGCGCGACGATCCCGTTCACGGCGACATCGACCGGCGTGCGCCGGGACCGGGGTCGCTCCGCCATCTCCGAGATCAGCAGCTCGGCGAACTCCTCTCCGTAGCGCGCCCGCCACTCTCTCGGATACCACCGGAGCAGCCGCTCAGCCCTTCGCCGCAAGACAACTCGCCTTTCCGTCATGGGGTACCCCAGCTTCCGGCCAGGCGGCGGAGCCCGAGATCGGCGATCCGCCGTTGCGTCGCGAGGTGGGATCGCAGCGCAGTCGCCCCGAGCGCGGTGAGCTGATAGGGCCGGCGGCGATCGTCGCTCTCGATGGCCTCGATGAGCCCCTGCCCCTCGAGGCGGCTGAGCGCCTCGTAGAGCGTGCCGGGCGCGAGCCGCATGCCCGAGAATCCCTCGATGTCCTTGGTCAGCGCGTACCCGTGCTTCGGGCCCTCGGCGAGGCTGGAGAGGATCAGCGTGGCCGGCCCGGAGTAGCGTCCGAAGCCGCTGAACTCGGTCTGCGTCGGGTCCTGGCGCGGGGATCTGGCCATTGCGTTCGATGCTATATCGCTCACCGATCTATCGGCAACCGTACGGGCGGCGTCAGCGAGTTGGGGGAGACCAGGTAGGGAATCCGTTCGGAGAGAAAGGCGTGGACGAACCGCTCTCGGAGGCGCCAAATACCCCCGTCGACGACGAAGTGCCCGGCAAGAGAGCCCAGAAAGAGCCGGTAGCAGAGCCGGAGTGGCCAACTCGAGCTGTGCAGATGGGAGAACCAGTTGAGTGCCACCCCGCCCAGGACCGCGATCGCGCACAGGGCGGCCACGGCACCGGCGCGGCTCCGACGGCGGGTGCCGGCCGCAACGAGACCCGTCAAGAGGAGGTACTGCAGGCCATGGGCCATCGTCATGCCGGCGACGGCGGCGTAGGGAGACGTGAACAGGAAGATCGGAAGGGAAAGAGAAGCGCGAAGCCGTAGGTCACGCAGAAGCTCGTGGGACGGTCAGATCTCGGCCGACGCGCCAGGGCGCGACTGCCGGTCACGACGCCCACCGCGAGCAGCAGCGTGGCCAGGAGCGCCTGGTATCCCGAGAGCGGCAACCGGACATGGAGTTCGAGCAGTGCCGGATGCGCGCAGACCGCGGCGATGCCTGCCGCGCCGGTCGTGCAGATCGCCCGGCGTTCCTGTGGCCGCAGTGACGACAGACCGAGTGTCGCGGTCGCCAGGGCCGCCTGGCCGAGGTTCTGCTTTTGGAAGTGGTGCAATTGCCAGGCCAGCAGGGGCAGAAGCACCCACGCCGTGGCGCCCGGGCTCAACGTCACCGCGAGCAACGCCCCGGTCGCCAGGAGGGCGATGGGTGTCCACAGATAGCGGCCGCGCCGTAC
>DASZHF010000047.1:0-4703 GCA_035938095.1 Solirubrobacteraceae bacterium | reverse complement strand
CGTCGTCTTCTGGGGCACGTTCTTCCCGCTCATCTCCGAGGCGGTGACGGGCACCAAGGCGTCGGTCGGACCCCCGTGGTTTGACCGCTACACCGTTCCCCTGGCCCTGATCCTCGTCCTCCTGTCGGGCATCGGGCCGGTGATCGCCTGGCGCCGGGCGACGCTGGTCAACGCGCGGCGCAACTTCCGCGCGCCCATCGCCGCCGCCCTGGTCGCGGCCGTCGCCCTGCTCGCGGCCGGGGGGACCGCATCGCATCCGCTCGCGCTGGCCATGTTCTGCGCCGCCGCGTTCGTCGCCACCAGCGTCTTCCAGGAGTTCTGGCGCGGCACCCGGGCCCGGCAGGCGATGTCGGGCGAGCGCCCGGCCGCCGCCCTCGTGTCACTGGTGCGCCGCAACCGGCGCCGCTACGGCGGATACCTGGTCCACGTCGGCGTCGCGGTCCTGTTCGTCGGGGTGGCCGCGTCCTCGAGCTTCCGCAACGAGTCCGAGCTGAGCCTCAGCCCCGGGCAATCGACCCAGGTCGGCGCCTACACGGTCCGCTACGTGCGACCGACGGCCAACGTCCTCACCGACCCTAAGCACACGGGGTCCACGCTCGACATCGGCGCCGTCCTCGACGTGAGCCGCCACGGCCATCACGTGGCGACGCTGAGCCCGAGCCGCGGGTACTACGACTCCAACGACCCCAGCCAGGGCTCGGTCGGGCACTTCATCGGCGGCGAGGCCGTCAGCCACGTGGGGCTGAGCGCGGGCCCGCTGCGCGACTTCTGGAGCGCGATCGAGCCCAATCTCGCCGCGCCCGACCTGCAGCGCTACGTCAGCATCGGTAACCAGAAGATCCCCCTGGTCCGGCCCGACGCCGGGCTGCTGGCGATCGCGTTGATGGCGCGCCACTACCTCCAGCACCCGCCCCCGGCGCAGTTTCACTTCCTCGACTCGCCGCTGGTGACCTGGATCTGGCTGGGCGGGCTGATCGTCTTCGGCGGCGGGCTGATCGCGCTGTGGCCGCTTCCCGCCCGCGTCCGGCGGCGCGTTCGGTCGGCCTACTCGGCCCCGGTGGCCCGCGGCCTGGGCCGGGCCTGACCCCCTATGAGCCTGCTGATCGTCGCCCTGATCGCGGTCATCCTCGCCGCCGTCGTAGCCGTGGTGGGGGCGCCGCTGCGGTCGCGATTCTCGGAGCCCGCGGACCTCGCCCAAGCCGACCCCGCCCGCGCCGGCCCCGAGCGCGCCGACCCGGAGCGCGCCGATCCCGACGTCGCCCGGGCCGAGCTCGAGGCCGCCCGCGACGCCAAGTACCGGGAGATCCGCGACGCGGAGCTGGACTTTCGCACCGGCAAGCTCTCCGAGCAGGACTACGCTGAGCTCGATGGCGCCCTGCGCGCCCAGGCGGTCGAGATCCTGCACCGGCTGGACGCGCTTTCCACTCGCTAGGCTTGCAACCCATGGAGACGATCCTCTCCGTCGTCCAGGTCATCATCTCGATAGTCCTCATCTTCCTGATCCTGATGCACTCGGGTAAGGACTCGGGGCTCTCGGGCGCGTTCGGCGTCGGCACCGGGAGCGGGCCTCTCGGGGGCGGTTCGCTCGTCGAGCGCAACCTCAACCGCTGGACGGTCGCGTTCGCGATCGCCTTCGCGATCAACACCTTCCTGCTGCTCAAGAAGCCCTGGGCCTGATCTCCTAAGGGGCTTCGCCCCCCAAGGGGGCTGCGCCCGGAGGCGGGCCGCGATGGTCGGCGCGCAGCGCGGGCGTCAGGCCGCGGCGCCGGTGATCCTGAATCCGTGCGCGCGCAGCGCCGGGCACACGACGCCGGTGGCGAAGCGCCGCCCGTAGAAGTCGCCCGCGCACACGAGGTGCTGGTGGCGGGTCAGTTCGTCGGTATGGGCGAGCAGCCGCAGCACCGAGTCGGTGAAGCGCAGGTCGCCCAGCGGCCGGGTGATCTCTCCGTTCTCGATCAGGAACGTGCCTTCGCGCGTTACTCCGGTGAGCAGCGTCCGCTGGTCGTGGACCGAGTTCACGTACCACAGCCGCGTCACGTACAACCCCCGCTCCACCCCGGCCACCAACTCCTGTTCGTCCTCGGCTCCGCCCCCCGCCAGCACCAGGTTGGTGGGGCGCGGACCCCCCGGCGAGCCGCCGGGGGCAAGCGCGTGGCCGGTCGACGCGCTCGGGTCCTCCCCCGCCCGGGCGGCCGACCTGCGGTCGTGGGTCACGCGGAAGGCGATCCCATCCTGGATGAGCGGAATCGGGGCCTTGGGCACGCCCTCGCAGTCGAAGGACCTCGGCAACGTGCACGGGTTCCGGGGCGAGTCCGCCAGGTTTACCTGCGGGGTTGCGACCGGCTGTCCGATTCGCCCGACCAGGGCTCCGCGGCCCTCGGCGTGGGCGAGTCCGTTGAAGGCCAGGCCGCCCAGGAACTCGAGCAGCGTGCCCACGGCCTCCGGCTCGAGGACCACGGTGTACTCGCCCGGCGGCAGGGTCGCCGGGGGCTCGGAGGTCACCTTCGCCGCCGCCCGGTGCGCGAGCGCTGGTCCGTCGAGCTTCCGGCTGGTCACCGAGGCGTCGCTGGCGAAGCCGGCGCGGCCCTCGCCGTCCCGGCAGATGACGCGCATGTAGGCGTCGGTGAGCGCGTCCTCGGTTCGTACTCCGTGGGTCGACGCGATCGCCGTTCGCACCTCGCCCGCCGACCAGATGCCGAACGCCTCGAGGCCGTGCTCGGCGGCGGCGGCGAACGTCGCTTCCAGCGCGGTCCCGGCCTGGACCGGATCCAGCGCAGCCGTGGTGGGGTCATAGCCCGTGTGCTGGCGCATCCCGGCGGGCTCGGGCAGGCCCGGGTAGTCGCCCGGCCCAGCCAGCCTCGCCGCTCGCGCCGCCTCGCGGGCTCGGGCGCCGGCCTCGCTCAGTTCGGTCTCGTCGACCGAGTTCACGGTCGCCGCGCCTGTGTGGCCCTCCTCCACGGAGAGCAGGTGGATCGTGGTGTCGTCCACGTCGGTGGCCTGCGTCGGCGCCGAGCGCGAGAAGCGCGCCGTCAGGGACCGTTCGTGGATGACCGTGACCTGGCCTTCGCGGCCCAGGTGGCGAAGGGCCCGATCGGCGATGTCGAGTACGGCGGTCACGCCACCCCTACCTCGACCCCGCGAAATCGACCCGGGGCGGCGCCGTGCGACACGTGCATGATCTGACCCGGCTCACCCTTGCCGCAGTTGAGCAGTCCCCATACACGCCAGGCTAGCGCGGAGCAGACCCCGTCCAGCGAACGCCAGAATTCTGGCGTCACACCGGCGTAGCTGGCGTTGCGGTACAGCCGCCCCAGGCGACCCCGGCGGATCTCGCGCCCGACCTCGGTTGCGAACTGGAAATGCAGGCGCCGGTCGTCGATCGACCACGAGCGGTTGCCCTCCAGGTACAGGCCGTCCTGGGTATCGGCGATCAGGTCTTCCAGGGTGCCCGCGTCACCCGGCTCGAGCGAGACGTTGGTCATCCGCACGATCGGCTGGCGCGCGAAGCCGTCGGCCCGCGCGCAGCCGGCCGACGCCGGGAGGCCGATCGCCGCGGCCGAGGAGCGATCGGACAGCGCCGCCACCAGGACCCCGCCCTCGATCAGCGGCGTGCGGCGCCCAGCGACGCCCTCGTCGTCCCACATGAACGTACCCAGCCCCCCCGGCAGGGTGGCGTCAGCGGTCACGTTCAGGAGCGACGATCCGTAGCGCAGCTTCCCGAGGTCCTCGGGCTGGACCCAGCTCGTACCGGCGTAGGAGGCCTCGCCCAGGAGGATGCGGTCGAGCTCCAGCGCATGGCCGATGGATTCGTGCACCTGCAGCGCCAGCTGCTCGTCGTGCAGGATCACGGTGGTCTGACCGGAGGGGCAGGGTGGCGCGGTGAGCAGCGCGAGCGCCTCGTCGGCGACGCGCGGAGCGTGGGCGCTCAGGTCGAGCTCGAGCACCTGCTCCCAGCCGGCCGAGGCGGGGCTGCCGCCGTGTGCGCTGGGGTAGGAGCGCACCTGGGCCTCGCCGTCACCGACGGCGAACGCTCGGATGCCGCCGCCGCACTGGGTCACGGTCTGGCTGCACGCCACTCCTTCGCTCGACACGAGCGCCGTGCGGGTGACGGCGGAGCGGCACTCGGCCTCGGTGCGCACGATGCGCGGATCGGTTCGCATCTGGGCGTCGGCGTCGGTCAGCAGCTCGAGCTTGCTCTCGAGCGACAGGGCGAAGGGATCTAGCCGGCACGGTCCCGACCAGTGACCCTGGGCCGGTTCAATCGGAGCGAGCGGGGGGGAGGGCCGCGACGGCTGCGCCTCCGCGATCGCCACGGCCCGCTCCAGCGCTCGCCGCAGGCCCGCCTTCGAGACATCGTCGGTGGCGCTGAATCCCCACCCCGACCTCGCCCGGACGCGCACGCCGACACCCCGAGATCGCTCCAGCTCCGGGTCCTCGGGACGGCCGCTGACCACGGCCAGGAGCTCCTCGGTGTTCTCCACCCAGCGGGCCTCCGCGTATGTGCAGCTCGCGGGTGCGTGCGCGACGACGTCCGTGAGCAGATCGATGGGCCCCTCCGCGGAGCCCGGTGCGACCGCGCTCGGCGAGCCCCCAGCCGGGGCCTGGCTTCCGATCGTGCTCACGCCCCGGCAGACTACGAGCTTGCCGGCGCCGTCTCGCAGCTTGGCGGCGCCGTCTCGCCACCCGGCGGTGCCGAACGCCTG
>DASZHF010000046.1:0-2021 GCA_035938095.1 Solirubrobacteraceae bacterium | reverse complement strand
GCTTCACATCGCGGATGAGCTGCGAGTGCGCGCGCCCCAGGTCACGGTCACGAGGCTCGCCAGCGGCCTGCCCGTCGGCTCCGATCTCGAGTACGCCGACGAGGTGACCCTCGGCAAGGCCCTTGCGGGGCGCCGGGCGCTGTGAGCTGACGCGGTCCGGGCGGCGTCGGCGAGCTCGGGGCGTCTCTCGGCGCGCTCAGCGGGCCGTGGAGATGGCCAGCACGCTGTTTGCCGCGATCAAGAGCCGGACGTGGCCCGCGGCGCTCAGGGTCTCAGTCCTGAGTCCGGCGCGCGCGGGGCTGAGGACCGCGATATGCACCCGGTGGGCGTTGCGGACCACGACAGGGCGGGGTAGGGCGCGCTCATTGTCGAGGATCAGCAGGGTCCCGCCTCCGGGCTGGCCCACAGCGGTTACAACCAGTCCCTCTACGCGGGGCAGGCTCCGCAACGAGGAGCCGACGGGCAGCCACTGGTTGAGCGCGACGAGCGCGCTCTCGAGGGGCCGCCTAAGGACTTCGGCGCCTCGCACTACGAATGGGTCGTAGGGGTCGCCGCTTGAATGGAAGCGCACCTCCCGGAAGCCCGTCTTCAGCGCGGAGAGGACGAACCGCACGGCCCAGACCGCAGCGGCGGGTCTGTCGGAGACGCCCGCCAGGCCACCGCAGGAGGCGGAGTTGGCCTCGGAGATGATCGCCGGCACCCCCGCCGCCTGCGCCTCGGCGACCACCCACGCGAGCCTCGCCGGAGAGTCGGCGACCCTGGCCGAGAGCAGTCCTCCGGTCGTGACCTCCCGCGGGCTGCGGCAGACCGTGAGCGGATAGAGATGAACGCCCACCGTCTGCTCGTCGAGCTGTGCCAGGACTCGCGGAAGCTGACGGCGCCAGTGCCCCGGCCGGGAGAGTTCCGGTCCGACGAGAGGTGCGCTCCCGATCGCCTGTCTCAGATAGGTGGCCAGCTGCATATACAGGTTCGCCGCGACCGCGTCTTCGCCGGCAAACGGCTTGTCCAGGGATGAGTAGTTCGGCAGGCCATAGAGGTCCGGCTCGTTCCCAAGCGAGAAGCTCAGGCCGCCGGTGGCCACGCTCCGCGCCTTGGCGACCATCTGCGTGGCCCAAGAGAGGTTCCCGGTTCTCGCGTTGAGACCGACCGTCAGCGGGTCCCTCGCCGCGGTCAGCAGGCATTGCAGCTGGCTCCAGAATTCGCTCGGCAGCGAATAGAGGGTGCCCGTTTCCCAGGAGCTTGGCGCCGCCGGGACGGCCCCGTTGGGCGCCGTCATGTCCTGACTCACTCCGCCCAGCTCCAGGGGTGGAGATCCGAGCCGCAGCAGCTCACCCGCCAACGCGCTGGGAGGGCAGGTCCCGGTGCCGAGGTCCCGCGCCATGACGGGGTACTCGATCGACAGGCCCACCGGGGGCATCGTTACCGAGACACCGCGACCGGTCGGCCTCAGGGTGATTTCCGAGGTTGGCAACTCGCCCCCGACGCTTACCGGTTTTGCGCTCGCTCGCGCGTCGGGCGCTCCGGCCTGGGAGCGGCCGGGAGCCCAGGCGAGGGCGAGCAGCAGGATGCCGAGTGCCAGCGTGAGCGCCGGCGGGATCCGCGTGCTGCGCCGGCGCCCCATCAGCTGAACATACCGATATCGCCGGTCATCGAGGGCACGGTTCGCGGGCCGGGGCGGCACGGGGCAGACCCGGCGTGGGCGGCGGCGGCCAATATCCTGCGGTGCATGCCGGGAATGATCGTCATGAAGTTCGGAGGGACCTCGGTCGCCGACGCCGATCGCATCAAGCGCGCGGCGCGGCGGATCGTCGACAAGCGCGAGGCGGGCGATCGCGTCGTCGCGGTGCTGTCGGCCCGCGGCAAGACGACGGATGAGCTGATCGAGATGGCGGAGGAGGTCTCCTCGGTGCCCGACCCGCGGGAGATGGACATGCTGCTGTCGACCGGCGAGCGGATCTCGTGCGCGCTGTGCGCGATGGCAATCCACGACCTCGGCCACCGCGCGATCTCGCTCACGGGCT
>DASZHF010000045.1:0-3832 GCA_035938095.1 Solirubrobacteraceae bacterium | reverse complement strand
CGGCGGGGGCCAGGACGAGGGACAGACGGGGGCGCGGATGGGCGGACGGGCCGACGCGCGGGCGGCCGGGCCCCTCTACGTCCTGTCGACCGACGCGCTCGCGAACACGGTCACCGTTGGTAGCCATGAGGAGCTGCGCGCGCAGCGGGTGCCGGTGCGCCAGGTGACGTTGCACCGTCCGGGCGCCCGCGTGGATCGGGTCAAGCTGCGCTATCGCTCGCGGGCGCTGCCATGCCAACTGCCCGGGGACCTCGAGCCCGGGCTCCATGCGCGGGCGGAGGTCGCGCTGGACGAGCCGGTCTACGGGGCCGCACCGGGCCAGCTGGCTTGCCTGATGGAGGGAGAGCTCGTCATCGGGTACGGCACGATCGCCCGGTAGACGCGGCGGCCGCTCGCCCCGCGCGCGACAGCGCGCGCCTTAAACTCAGTCGGTGATGCCGCCGCCCAGGACCTCGGACGAAATCCGGGAGAGCTTTTTGCGCTTCTTCGAGGAGCGCGATCACCTGCGGCTGCCGTCGGGGTCGCTGGTGCCGGCCGCCTACGACCCGTCGGTGCTGCTCACGACGGCGGGCATGCATCCGCTCAAGCCCTACTTCCTGGGCCAAGAGCAGCCGCCGCATCCGCGGCTGGCCACCTGCCAGAAGTGCTTTCGCACGCCCGACATAGATCACGTCGGGACGACCGCGCGTCACCTGACGTTCTTCGAGATGCTGGGCAACTTCTCGATCGGCGACTACTTCAAGCAGGGTGCGGTCGAGATGGCGTGGGAGATGTCGCTCGACCTTTTCGGCTTCGCGCCGGCCGACATCTGGGTCGCGATCTTCGAGGGCGACGAGGAGCTGGGCCTGGGGCCCGACGAGGAGGCGATCGAGGCCTGGCTGTCGGTCGGCATGCCGCGCGATCGCATCATCCCCCTGCCGCGGTCGGAGAACTTCTGGCAGGCGGGGCCGACCGGGCCGTGCGGACCGAGTTCGGAGATGTACTTCGACCGGGGGGTCGCCTACGGCGCGGCCGACGACCTGCCCGGCGGAGACAACGACCGCTTCATCGAGTACTGGAACCTGGTGTTCATGCAGTACAACCAGGATCCGGTCAACCACCTCGAGCCCCTGCCGACCAAGAACATCGACACCGGGCTGGGGCTCAACCGGGTGGCTGCCCTGCTGCAGGACACGCCGTCGGTGTTCGAGACCGATCAGTTCAAGCCGCTCATCGAACTGGGAGAGGAGCTCTCCGGGCGCCGGTACGGCGACGACGAGACCACGACGCGCGCGCTGCGCATCCTCGCTGACCACACGCGTGGGGCGACATTCCTGGTGGCTGATGGGGTTGTCCCCTCCAACGAGGACCGCGGCTACGTGCTCCGGCGGATCATGCGCCGCGCGATCCAGCAGGGCCGCAAGCTCGGCCTGGAGGCCGGCTTCCTGTCCCGCTTCGCCGAGCGGGTCGAGGAGATCCTGGGCGGCGCCTATCCCGAGCTGCGTGAGCAGCGCGACGCGATCCACAAATGGCTGGCCGCCGAGGAGCAGAGTTTCGGCCGCACGCTCGAGCAGGGCACGCGGCTGCTCGAGGACCTGATCGAGCAGGCGCTGGAAAACGACGAGGAGGGCATCGGGGCCCAGGACGCCTTCACGCTGCACGACACCTACGGGTTCCCGTTCGAGCTCAGCAGGGAGCTCGCAGCCGAGCACGGACTCGGGGTGGACGAGGCTGGCTTCAACGTGCTCATGGACGAGCAGCGGGCCCGCGCCCGCGCGGGGGCCGGGGCGGGGGCGAGCGGAGGGATTCCCGGCTCGAGGGACGAGCGAGAGCTGGCGCTGCGCTTCGCCTCCGGGGCCGGGTTTGCCACCCGCTTCACGGGCTATGAGACCACCGAGCAGGCCACCACCGTGGGGGCGCTCACTCGCGATGCCTGGGCGGACGCCGAGTCCGGCCGGCATGGGGAGCACGTGCTGGTCAAGCTCTCCGAGTCGCCCTTCTATGCCCAGGGCGGGGGGCAGGTGTCCGACGCCGGGGTCATCGAATGCCAGAGCGGTGATTGCGTGGCCCGGGTGGAGGACGTGTTCCGGCTGGGCGAGGACCAGGCGGTGGCGGTGGCGGTGCAGAAGGGGGAGCTGCACGAGGGCGAGCGAGTCGTGGCCCGCGTGGACCGCTGGGCTCGCCACGCGACCGAGTGCAACCACACGGGAACCCACCTGCTCCACGCAGCGCTGCGCGAGCGCCTGGGCACCCACGTCCGCCAGGCGGGCTCCTACGTCGGCCCGGACAAGCTGCGCTTCGACTTCAGCCACGCCACGGCCCTGTCGCCGCAGGAGCTGCGCGACGTCGAGGATCAGGTCAACCGGTGGATCCTCGAGGACCACCCGGTCCGGCCGCTGATCACGACGCTGGAGGAGGCCAAGCAGCTGGGCGCCATGGCCTTGTTCGGGGAGAAGTACGGCGAGGTGGTCCGGATGGTCGAGGTGGGGGACGGGGAGTTCTCGCGCGAGCTGTGCGGGGGCACGCACGTGCGCTCCACGGCTCAGATCGGCGTGTTCGTCGTGTTGAGCGAGACCTCGAGCGCGGCCAACGTGCGCCGCATCGAAGCGGTGACGGGTCCGGCGGGGGTGGCACTGCTGCGCGAGCACGACGAGTGGTTGAGCGAGGCGGCGGCCCGGTTGAGGACGCGGCCCGAGGGAGTGATCGACGCGCTCGACGCGCGTCAGCGCCAGCTCGCCGAGCTGCAGCGGAGCGTGCGCGAGGGCGGCAACGGAGACGGCGCGGTGGACCTGGCCGACCTGGTGGGACGGGCCAAGGAGGTGGCGGGCGCGCGGGTTTTAACGGCGGAGGTGGGGGTGTCCGATCCCAAGGCGTTGCTGGCCGTGGCCGATCGGCTGAAGGGAAGGCTGGGGGATGCGGTGATCGTCCTGGGTTGCTCGGGCGAGGGCCGGGTGCACCTGGTGGCGAGCGTCTCGCCGGCGCTGGTGGAGCGCGGGGTGAAGGCGGGGTCCGTGGTCCGGGCGGCGGCCGAGGTGACCGGGGGTGGAGGTGGTGGCCGCGACACCATGGCCCAGGCCGGTGGACGGCACCCCGAGAAGCTGGGCGAGGCCCTGGAGGCGGCCGAGGCCGCCGTCCGCGCCGCGCTGGCCGAAGCCGGCTGATGGCAGCCGGGGACGGCCCGGCCCGCGTGCTGGCGCTGGACTACGGGAGTGCCCGGTGCGGATGTGCCCTGAGCGATCCGTCGGGGACACTGGCCACTCCGGTCGAGCCGGTGCTGCGCCCCGCGAGCCGCGCCGGGCTGAGAGCGCTCGCCGCGCTGGTGGCGTCCGAGGACGTCGGACACGTGATCGTGGGATTGCCGCTCTCCCTCTCGGGTGGAGACAGCGAGCAGACGCGGGAGACCAGGCGGTTCGCCGAAGCGCTGGGCGAGCGCCTGGGCGCGCGGGTGCCGGTGGAGCTCTACGACGAGCGCTTCACCACCAAGCTCGCCGCGGGGCAGGGGGCCGCCGGGCGGGTTCGGGGGGGCGGGGGAGCCAGTCGGGGTGGGGGTGGCGGCGGAGCCAGTCGGCGTGGCGTGGGAGCCGCGCGAGCTGCGCCGACCGCGAGCGAGGACTCGCGGGCGGCGGCGATTCTGTTACAGAGCTGGCTCGACTCGCGGCGGGCCTGAGCGTCGGGGGGGCGAGGGTCAGCGGGCGGGGAGCGCGGTTCAGCGTTTCGTTGGAGAGCTAGGGGTCAGCGGGCGGCCAGCGCGGTGCGCAGGACGCCGCCGATCTCGATGATCGCATCGCGCGGACCGCGCCCAATGCCGGCCATGTTGAAGAAGCCGTGGATCTGTCCGGGGTGACGGCGCAGG
>DASZHF010000044.1:0-3307 GCA_035938095.1 Solirubrobacteraceae bacterium | reverse complement strand
GCAGCCCGTCGAAGCCGAGCGCGACCCCGAGTTCGCTCGGGCCGCGCGCGAGGTGCAGTCGACCACCTTCATCGCCCACGTGCGCTTCGCCTCCACCGGCGCGAAGACCGTGCTCAACACCCACCCCTTCGAGCAGCGGGGGCGCCTGTTCGCTCACAACGGCGTGATCGAGGACCTTCCAGCGCTCGAAGCGCGGCTCGGATCGGCCCGGGCGCTGGTCGCCGGTGACACGGACTCGGAGCGGTTCTTCGCGCTCCTGACCTCGGAGATCGACGGGCGCGGCGACGTCGCGCAGGGCATCCAGGCGGCCAGCCACTGGGTGGCGGAGAACCTGCCGCTGTTCTCGATCAACTTCGTCCTCACGACGGCCACCGACGTGTGGGCGTTGCGATATCCGGACGCCCATGAGTTGTACGTGCTGGAGCGCGCGGCGGGGGGCGGCGAGGACGGACGCCCCCTCGAGCACTGCAGCAAGATGGGCACGCGGGTCCACAGCGACGAGGCCTGCGGTCGCCCGGTGGTCGTGGTGGCCAGCGAGCCCATGGATTCCGACCCCGGCTGGGGGCTGCTCCGCTCGGGCGAGCTCCTGCACGTTCCGGCCACGCTGGCGGTCGAGTCCAAGGTCGTGCTCGAGGGGCCGCCCGCGCACCAGCTCACGCTGGCCGACCTGCACCCGGACGCCGCCCAGTCGCAGGCCTGAGCGGCGGGCGGCCGCGATGGCGGAGTGTGAGGTGCATCACGGAGCGCCGCCTACCGGCGCCACGGGCCGCCGGCGCGGGTAGGATTCCGTTCGATGTCGACATCAACTCATGTCACATCGTCTGGCGGAGAGACCGTGGCGCCGGGGTCCTTGGCGGGCAACGGACGGCTCGGTCGCGCCGCCGGTCGGGGTCCCGCGCCCGGTCGGGGTCGGCCCGCCCCGTCCGAGCACGTCCACATCGCCATCGCGGGCACGGGCTTCGCGGGGCTGGGCATGGCCATCCGCCTCAAGCAGGCCGGCATCCACGACTTCGTGTTGCTCGAGCGGGCCCGTGACGTCGGCGGGACCTGGCGCGACAACAGCTACCCCGGCTGCCAGTGCGACGTGCCCTCCCATCTGTACTCCTTCTCGTTCGCGCCGAACCCCGACTGGAGCCGCACCTACTCGCGCCAGCCCGAGATCTGGGAATACCTGCGTCGCTGCGCGCAGGAGTTCGGGATCGTTCCCCACATCCGCTACGACCACGAGGTTCAGATGGCCGAGTGGATCGAGGATGAGCGGCGCTGGCGCATCCAGACGCCGAGCTCGACGCTCACGGCGGACATCATCGTCTCCGGCGTGGGGGCCCTGAGCGAGCCCTCGATTCCGGCCATCCCCGGCCTGGCCGACTTCCAGGGGAAGGTCTTTCACTCGGCCGCCTGGGATCACGGCCACGACCTGCAAGGCAAGCGCGTGGCGTCGATCGGGACGGGCGCGTCGGCGATCCAGTACGTCCCCCGGATCCAGCCCGAGGTCGATCGGCTGTATGTCTTTCAGCGCACGCCGGCCTGGATCCTGCCGCACACCGACCGCCCCGTCAGCCGGCTCGAGCGGCGGCTGTATAGGGCCCTGCCCGCGCTCCAGCGCCTGGTTCGCCGGGGCATCTACTGGGGGAGGGAGTGGCTGGTGCTCGGGCTCACCGGACACCGCGCGCTCATGAGGCTCCCGGCGCAAATCGGGCGCCGGCACCTTCGCCATCAGGTCGCCGACCCCGACCTTCGGGCCCGGCTCAAGCCCCGCTATCAGGTCGGCTGCAAGCGCATCCTGATCTCCAACGACTTCTATCCCGCCCTGACCCAGCCCAACGTCGAACTGGTCACCGACGGCATCCGCGAGATCCGCGCGCATTCGATCGTCACCACGGACGGCGCCGAGCGCGAGGTCGACACGATCATCTTCGGCACCGGCTTTCACGTCACCGACATGCCGGTGGCCGAGCGCGTACGCGGCCGTGACGGCAGGACGCTGGACGAGATCTGGCAGGGCAGCCCGGAGGCCTACCTGGGGACCACGATCACCGGGTTTCCCAACTTCTTCATGCTGCTGGGACCCAACACGGGCCTCGGTCACACGTCGGTGGTGTTCATGATCGAAGCCCAGGTCGCCTACGTCATGGACTGCCTGCGCGCGATGGACGCGCGGGGACTCGGGACGGTCGAGGTCCGGCCCGAGGTCCAGGCGGCCTTCAACCGCGAGACCCAGGCCCAGCTGCGCCGGACGGTGTGGAACGCCGGCGGGTGCGCGAGCTGGTACATCGACGCCAACGGGCGCAACAGCACTTTGTGGCCCGACTTCACCTGGCGCTACCGACAGCGCACGGCGCGCTTCGATCTGCGCGACTACGTGGCCGAGCCCAGCCGGACCGCTCCGGCCGGCGTTCCCGCTGCGGCCTGAGCGCTTTCGGGGCGCCGACCGTGAGCTCCGACCTCGACCTCCTCGCGCACCGGGTCCGGCCGCCCGAGGGCGAGGCCCAGGGCCTCCTGGTCCTGCTGCACGGTCGGGGCGTCGACGAGCTCGACCTGCTGCCGTTGGGCGACGCGCTGGATCCCGAGCGCCGGCTGGTGGTGGTCACGCCGCGGGCGCCCTTGAGGTTGCCGCCCGGGGGTGCGCACTGGTACGCCGTCCAGCGAGTGGGCTTCCCGGATCCCCCCTCGTTCTGGTCCACCTTCGAGGTCCTCGGGCGCTGGCTCGACGCGCTGCCGGTGGCATTCGGCGTCCCCTGGGAGCGCGCCGTCCTGGGCGGCTTCTCCCAGGGGACGGTCATGTCCTATGCGCTCGGGTTGGGAGCGAGGCGCCGTCCGCCCGCGGCCGTGCTGGCGCTGAGTGGATTCATCCCCACCGTGGAGGGATTCGAGCTCGAGCTGGCCGGGCTCGAGGGCTACCCCGTCGCGATCGGCCACGGAACGCTCGACCCGGTGATACCGGTGGAGTTCGGGCGGGCCGCTCGCGAGCGGCTCGAGGCCCAGGGCCTGGACGTGCTCTACCGCGAGTCGGCGATGGGCCACACGATCGACCCCGCCTTCATCGAGCAGCTGCGCCCCTGGCTCAGGCAGGCGACGACCGCTTCCGCCCGGGCCCACTAGGGCCGTTTAGGGTCGCGCGGGGCGCCGCCGTCCCAAGGGCAACACATCGAGATTGCGGGGCCGAGCGCGACGCGAAACCCGCGTTTGCCGGTATAAAGGCATCCGGAGGCGCGTGCTTGCGAGCGGCGCATGGGCGGACGGAAAGGCGGGAGGCTTCGATGTACAAGCGACTGCTGGGTGTGGGCGTGGCGGGGCTGGCGGTGTG
>DASZHF010000043.1:0-8187 GCA_035938095.1 Solirubrobacteraceae bacterium | reverse complement strand
AAGCCGCTCGCCCCGCGCCAGCGTCTTCTGTGTCTCCGGATCGAGCTCCGAGCCGAACTGGGAGAACGCTTCGAGCTCGCGGTACTGAGACAGCTCGAGCTTGAGCCGTCCCGCGACCTTGCGCATCGGCGCGATCTGAGCGTTGCCGCCGACGCGCGAGACCGAGATCCCGACGTTGATCGCTGGGCGCACACCCGAGTAGAACAGCTTGGGCTCGAGGAAGATCTGTCCATCCGTGATCGAGATGACGTTGGTAGGGATGTAGGCCGACACGTCGCCCGCCTGGGTCTCGATGATCGGCAGCGCCGTCAGCGATCCCCCGCCGCGCTTGTCGGAGAGCTTGCAGGCCCGCTCGAGCAGCCGTGAGTGCAGATAGAAGACGTCCCCCGGATAAGCCTCGCGCCCCGGCGGCCGGCGGAGCAGCAGCGACATCTGACGGTACGCGTAGGCGTGCTTGGTCAGGTCGTCGTAGATGCACAGCGCATGTCTCCCGCTGTACAGGAAATGCTCGGCCATGGCGCAGCCCGCGTAGGGCGCCATGAATTTGATGGGCGCCGCCTCGTCGGCGGGCGCGGCCACGATGATCGTCTTCTCCATGGCGCCGTTCTCGGCCAGCGTCTCCGCCAGCTGGACCACCGTCGACATGCGCTGGCCGATGGCGACGTACACGCAGATCAGGTCGGACTCCCGGTTGTTGATGATCGTGTCGATCGCGATCGCCGTCTTACCGGTCTGGCGGTCCCCGATGATGAGCTCGCGCTGACCCCGTCCGATGGGGATCATCGAGTCGATCGCCTTCAGCCCGGTCTGCATCGGCTCCTTCACCGGCTGACGCTGCACCACGCCGGGTGCCTTGAACTCGGACACGCGGGTCTCCGACGTCTCCACGTCCCCCTTGCCGTCCAGGGCGTGACCGAGGGGATCGACGATGCGTCCCAGGAGGGCGTCGCCGACCGGGATCTCGAGCAGGTGGCCGGTGCGCTTGACGGTGTCGCCCTCGACGATGTGCTCCCAGGGTCCGAACAGCACGACGCCCACGTTGTCGGACTCGAGGTTCAGGGCCAGGCCGGTGACGTCGTGGGGAAACTCGAGCAGCTCGAACGACTCGCAGTTCTCGACGCCGTGCACGCGGGCGATGCCGTCGGCGACCGACAGCACGGTGCCCACCTCGGTGAGCTCCGCCTGCCCGGAGTCCAGGCCCTCGATGCGGCTCTTGAGGATGCTGGTGATTTCGTCGGGATTGATCTGCATGTGGTGTCGGGGTCTCCTTCGGCGGGCGGCCGCGGCGGCTAGCCTCGGACCACCTGCTTGCGTAGTTGTTCGAGACGGTTGCGGATCGACGCGTCCAGGATCGAGTTGCCCACCCGCACGATGATGCCTCCAAGGATGCCCGGTTCGACCTCGGTGGTGAGCTCGACCTTGCGGTCGGTGCGCTTGCCTATCTGCTCGCCGATCCCCCGGACCGTGGCCTCGTCGAGCTCGATGGCGCTCGTCACCTGAACCGGCAGCAGCCGATTCTCCTCCCGCCACAGGGCGTCCAGCGCCACGCGGATGCGAAAGATGACCGGCATCCGGTGCTTCTCGACCAGCAGGTCGAGGAAGTTGTTCAGGACGGGCTCCGCCCCTTGCACCACCCGCCGCAGGCCATCCTTCTTCTCCTCGGTGGAGAAGTAGGGCGAGAACAGGAACACCGCGAGCTCGCGCTGGCTCTCGACCGCATCGGCGAACTGCCCGAGCTGGTCGTGGATCACGTCGAGCTTGTCGTGCTCGCGGGCCACCTCGAACAGCGAACGGGCGTAGACCTGGGCGATCTCCTCCATCAGGGGCGGTCTCCGTTGGACAGCGCGGCGAAGTCGAGCTCCTGGAGGGCCTCCTCGACCAGCCGGCGCTGGTCCTCGACCGTGAGCGTCTTGCGCGTGACCTTCTCGGTGGCCATGATCGTCAGGTCGGCCACCTCGCGGCGGATCTCCTGAATCGCCCGGCGGGTCTCGGCCTCGATGTCACGGCGCGTCTGCTCCAGCAGCTCCTCGCGCCTGCCTCGAGCGTCCTCCAGCGCCTCGCGCTCGCGCACCTCGCCGGCCTTGCGCGCGCGGGCGATGATCTCCTCGGCCTGGGCCCGCGCCTCGCGCAGGCGCTCCCTGTATTCGGCCAGCAGCTCGTCGGCCTCGCGCCTGGTGCGCTCGGCCGTGTCGATGGCCTCCTCGATCGAGCGCTGGCGGCGGTCCAGTGCGGCCGTGATGGGCGGGAACGCGAACTTCCATAGGAGCACCATGGTCAGTCCGAAGACGAGCAGCGTCCAGACCATCAGGCCGATGCCCGGCTTGATGAGGAAGCTGCCGCCGCTCGCGGCCAGATGGACGCTCAGGCCCGGCATCAGACGATGAATGCGGACAGCAGCCCAGCGACGAGGCCGTAGAAGAAGACCGCCTCGGTCAGGGCGAATCCCAGCCACTGGATGGCAGTGATCTCGTCACGCATCTCCGGCTGCCGGGTGACCGACTCGATGACCTTGCCGAAGATCAGTCCGATGCCGACGCCGGCGCCGACGGCGCCGAGACCGCCACCGACCCCGAGCCCGATGGACTTGCCCGCCTTGGCGATGTCGCCGGTGAGCCCGCTGGTCGCGGCTAGAAGGTGGATTAGGGCGAGATGCACGGTTGCCTCCTTTGGGTACTAGTGACTCTCTCCAACGGCCCCGCCGATGTAGATCGCGGTGAGGGTCGCGAAGATGAATGCCTGCAGCGCAGCGACCAGCCCGACCTCGAAGGCGAACAGCACGATCCCGAACGGCAGTGTGATCCAACCCAGCGCCGGGATGCCCAGGATCACCGCGAGGGCGCCGGCCATGAACAGAATGATGAGGTGGCCGGCCAGGATGTTGGCGAAAAGTCGAATCGACAGCGACAAGAGCCGCATGAAGTTCGACAGGAGCTCGAGGACGAAGATGAAGGCGGCCATGCCGCCGCGAATGCCGGCCGGAATCAGCGACTTCAGGTAGCCGAGGACGCCGTGGGCGCGGATCCCCTCGGTGGTGTAGGAGATGAATACGACGAGCGCAAGAACGAGGGGAACCGAGAGGTTCGCCGTGGCCGCGTACAGGGAGAACGATGGGATGTGCGCTCCGAGGACGTTGATCTTCGACTCGGTGTTGGTCGGCAGGGGGATGTAGCCGATCAGGTTCGAGAACAGGATGAATAGGAACAGCGTCCCGATGAACGGGAACCACTTCGCCGCCGACTCCCGGTCCATGTTGCCGAACACGATGTTGTCCCGCATGAGGCCGAAGAGGACCTCGACCGCAGTCTGGACGCGGTTCGGGCGCTGACGCATGCGCCGAGCGATGTAGAGCATCGATCCGCTGGTCAGCACCCCGGCGAGGAAGAGGTAGAGCACCGCCTTGTTGATCGAGAAGATCCCGAGGTCCACCCAGTTGTCGAGCTTGAATTCGTTCTGGGGCTGAAAGCCACTCCGGTGCGGGTGCCAGCCCGTCGCCGCCACGAGCGCGATCGTCACCCCGATGTAGATGCCAGCCAGCGTCAGAAGCAGTCGCTTGCGGCTCATGTCGAGCCACCCGGGCGCGGCGAGTAGCTACGCAGCGAGATCGTCACGAGCAGCTGGACGGTGAAGGCCGCGAGCACGACGGCCGCAGCGGCGATCCCATCGTCGATGCCGCCTGCGAAGCGTGCGATCAGGATGGCGGCGACGATCACGAAAACACGGGCCATCATGCTCGCGAGCAGGGTCGCCGCCTGGCGCCCAGGGTTGTGGGATGCCATCGCCCGCCGCTGGGCGACCGCGACGGCGTAGCGCGTCGCGATCCACGTCACCGCGGCGACCAGGTAGCCGAGCAGGGGGAGCTCACCGAGCGCGAACACGGGCGCCGCGGCCACCACGAGCGTGACATCGAGGTAGCGGACCAGCAGGTCGAGCTGGCGGGGCGCGGTCATCTCGTCACAGGTCCTTAAACCGCGTGTACACCGCGAAAAAGCCGGCCACCCCGCCCGCAAACAAGCCCACTATCCCGAGGAGCACGGGAGCGCCGATCAGAGCGCCGAGTCCGAAGCCGATCCCCCCACACGCGAGCAGCGCGGCCAGCAGCAGCATGCCGGCCTCGGCACCCCGGTTCGAGGGCTTGCGATCGCGCGCGGGAGGCCTGGGATCGGGTGGGCTCATCGCCCGAATATTCGGTGGTCTGCGTATCGGACATGCTGGCGCGCACAGGACCCTACAGGCGCAGGGACCCGCGTGAGATTGAGGCCCGGCCGACTCCCGCGACGTTTGCCGGGCACTTCTCAGGCGACGAGTCCAGTCTACTACGCCGAGGGACTTTGTAACAAGTTTGTGACGGCCGTCGCGAGGGGTCGGCTCTTGCCAGAAACCGTGCCAATAACTGGCTGGCGCGGGCGGGTCTCCGTTATTTATCGAGCCGCCCCGAGGCCAAATGGTCGCCCATGAGCGGCGGTCACTCGGTTAGAAATCGATCGGGTAGATCCCGTCCGCCTCTAACGCGCAGACAAACCGATCGATGTAGTCCACCATGTTCGCCGCCGAAAGCTGGTGCAGGTCGGAGACGAGCTGCGCCTCGCCACGATCGAGCTCCAGGTCGAAGTCCTCGATCAGCCCGTCGTCCCACGTTTCCTGGCGGACCAGGCCACAGTCGGGGCAGCGAAGCACCAAGGCCCATTGGCCGAGTTCCACCGGTGTGCCGCCGATCGGATAGACCAGGATCGAGGCGCACTCGACACAGACGTGGAGACCGTCAGCGGCAGCCGTCGAAGCGTCCCGGCGGCCCTCTGGACACTTGGCCGTCAATTGCGCCACCAGACGGCAGAAAGACTCTGGACCGCTGGCCGGAGGCGTTCCTGAGATCTGCCCGGTCGTCACAGTCTGCTGACCTTCCTTCATCGCTCCTGCCCTTCCAGCCCGTACGAACCGTGAGGAGCGGAATCCCGCCCCGCCCGCGAATCAAGCCACGCGCGGGAAAGCGGCCGGCAAGAAACAGGTAACAGCTGGGGAAGAGTCGAGGCGCTCGGTCTTCGAGACCAATGGCTGCGTTTTCGTGGCCGCCCTACGCGCCGCCCGGAATCGCGTAGATGCTGCCTCCCGCTTCGAGCACCCGCCGGGACGCAAGCGAGCTGGGCGGAGGTCCGCCCGTGACCGCACCGGTCTGGGCGTCGAAGGTGCCGCCGTGGCACGGGCAGACGATTTGGTTGCCGCCGGCGTAGCCCACTGTGCACCCCGCGTGCGTGCACACAGCGCTGTGCGCCACGAGCCGGCCCGACGGCAAACGGATGATGATGTCCGGCTGCCCGTCGCTCGGGTCCCGGTAGGTGGCACCCTGACCCGCCGCTAGCGCACTCGCGGCGCCGAGGCGCACCGCCCCCGCCGGGACGGCCGGGCTGGGGTTGGTGGCCCGGCGATGGTGGCGCGCCGAGTGCCGGGAGGCCGGGTGCGAGCGCGTGCTCGAGCTCGACGCGCCCGTCCTCGTCGAGCCAGAGGCGGAGGGGGAGCCCGAGGAGCCGGTCCCAGCGTTGGCGGGCCCCAGCGTCCTCTGCCCGCGGTAGGAGCCCTTGAGCAGGGCGGCGATCCCGCCCAGGCCGAGCGTCGCCAGGCCGCTCAGCCCGAGGGCGCGCACCAGGAGCTCGCGCCGCGTCCCCTCGTAGTCGGTGCGATCGCGCCGGGGTGGATTGGCGTAGGGCAGATCCGCACCCGGCGCGCGCGCTCGCCGGCGCGGTCGAGCCGATTCGGCCAGCGCCCGCGCGCGCTCGGAGATGGTGTGGTCGAGCGCGGGTTGACCACTCGCCCCCGCGAGCACGAACGGCAGCCAGGCGAACACGAACACGATGTCGGAGCCCAGGAAGTAGGGATACGCGTGCCAGCTGTTGGTGAGGAACAGCAACAGGTTCAGGCCCAGCCCCACTCCCGCGGCGGCCCGAGTCGCGAGTCCGACCAGGACCAGGAGGCCGACGGCGATCTCGAGGAGCGCCACTCCCACGCCGGCGAGCTCGGGATGAGGGAGGGCGAAGGTCCGGATCAGGAAGCCGCCGGGGGTGCCGTTGGCAAACCCCCGCAGCTGGGTGCCGATGTACGTGGAGGCGCCGGCGTGAAGGAAGCCGGGATCGCTTAGCTTCTGACCGCCGGCGTACACGAAGGTGATGCCCAGAAACGCGCGCAGGGGCACGAGGGCCAGCGCCGGGCTCGTCCAGTCCAGGCCGGGCCGGCCCGGGACCCGGCGGGCGCCCCTGACGCGGCGCAAGGCCAAGGGGTTCGCCGGGGTGGGTGCGACGTCGGGCTCGGCCTGGTGCACCTCCGCCATCCCCGCACCATCGTGCACCGGCCTAAACTCGCCATTAGCTGCGGATTAGAGTTCTCTCACGTTGGGAGCCGGGTCGCCGTCGCGCCCTACGATCGAGGCGGTGCGCATCCTGATCATCGAGGACGAGCCCGCGATCGCCGACTTCGTGGCGCGCGGGCTGCGGGCCGAGGGCTACACCGTCGACTCTGTGGGCGACGGCTCCGAGGGTGCTCGCCGGGGGCTCGCGGATGCGGTCGACCTCGTGATCCTCGACCTCATGCTCCCAGGACAGGACGGGCTGTCTGTCCTGCGCGAGCTGCGGGCGGGCAAGCCGGCGGTCCCGGTGATCATCCTCACGGCGCGGAACGACGTCGGCGATCGGATCAGCGGACTCGACGCCGGCGCTACCGACTACCTGGCCAAGCCCTTCTCATTCGACGAGCTCGCGGCGCGAGTGCGGGCGCACCTGCGCACCCAGCGCCAGCCGGATATCACCGCGCTGGAGGCCGCCGGCATCCGGGTGGACCTCCTGCGCCGCCACGTCGAGCACGATGGTCGGCGCATCGCGCTGTCGGCCAAGGAGTTCGACCTGCTCGCCTACTTCGTGCGCCACCCCAATCAGGCGCTCTCGCGCCAGCGGCTGCTGCGTGCCGTATGGGGATACGACTTCGACCCGGGCACGAACGTGATCGAGGTCTACGTCGGCTACCTGCGCCGCAAGCTGGCCGGCGACACCCGGTCATCCCCGATCGAGACGCTGCGCAACGTGGGCTACCGGCTCAGGGCATGATGCGCCGCCGACGACCGCGGCTGGGGCTGCGCGGCCGGCTGGCCGCCGCCATCGCGGCGGTGCTGCTGGTGACCGTCGGGGCGACGTTCGTCGTCATCTACCGCGGAACCGGCAGCGAGGTGAGGGCCGAGATCGAGCGAGAGCTGCGCGGCGCCATCGCCGACTTCTCCAGTCGCGGACTCCCCGCCGTCGCGAGCTCCCCGCAGGCAACCGCCACGGCCGCGCGCCGCTACCTCGCCACGCAGCCGTTTCACGCCTCCTCGCGCCTGCTCTTCGCCTCGGTGTCCGGAGCCGGGATCGTGACCAACGAGCCCGAGCTGCTGGGCCTGGTCCGCACGCCGGACGAGCCTACGGCCGTGGAGCGCACGGTCGAGCTCCGGGAGGCCCAGGCCCTGCGCGCGGCGCCGATCGGATTCTCGACCGTCGATGTCCGCGACGTCGGAGCTCTGCGCCTGCTCACCCGCCAGGTGAAGCTCGGGAGCCGGGTGGTTGCCACGGTCGGCGTGGGCGAATCGCTGGACCCGGTCGCCCGTGCCCAGCGCGGGGTGGCGCGCACGTTTGCCCTGGCCGGGACGGTCACCCTGCTCGTCGCGCTGCTACTCGCCTACCTGATCGCCGCACGCATCTCCGGTCCCCTGCGCCGGATGGCGCGCATCGCGACCCGGGTGGACGGGGGCGACCTGTCCCCGCGCATCGCCGCGGACGGCCCGAGGGATGAGGTGCGCGTCCTGGCGGAGGCGTTCGACCATATGCTCGATCGGCTCGAAGCCGCCTTCGCGCATCAGCGCGCATTCCTGGCCGACACCTCCCACGAGCTGCGCACTCCGCTGACCATCATCCGCGGTCAGCTCGAGGTGCTGGCGCGTCAGGACCGCGTCGAGACCGAGGACGTACGCCGGGTCGAGCGCCTCGTGCGGGCCGAGGTCGAGCGGATGGAGCGCCTGGTGG
This sequence comes from Solirubrobacteraceae bacterium, assembly GCA_035938095.1. Lineage (GTDB taxonomy): Bacteria > Actinomycetota > Thermoleophilia > Solirubrobacterales > Solirubrobacteraceae > AC-64. The sequence goes on along the minus strand of DASZHF010000043.1, from coordinate 154 downwards.
ACGACCTCATGGTTCTCGCCCACGCCGACGAGCCCGCCTTCCTGTATCCCCGCCAGGTCGACCTCGTGCCCTACGTGGCGGAGCTGGTGGACGCCTTCCGGGCCCTCGGTGATCGGCGCATCGAATGCGGCGGGATCCCGGACGGCTACCTCAC
>DASZHF010000042.1:0-8114 GCA_035938095.1 Solirubrobacteraceae bacterium | reverse complement strand
GGAGCTCGACGATCGCGTCGACGCACTCGGGGTCCTCGGCGATCAGGTCGGAGATCAGCTTGACGCCGAAGCCGATGTGCCGCTGCTCGTCGAAGGAGACGTTTCGCATCCCCTCGCGGAAGCCGGGCAGGACCTGCCTCTGTTCCAGGTAGGCCTCGATGAAGTGCTGCCCGGGCTGGGCCAGGGAGGCCTCGATGACCAGGTGATACAGGGTGACGGCGGCAGCCAACTTGGGCTTCGAGCGGTCGCGACGCAGCTCGTCGGCCATCTTGTCGAGGCGCGCGAAGGTCTTGCGAAACCCCCACGTCAGCTCGGCCCGGGTGGCGTCCAGAGTCCCGCCGATGCCCGGGCTGGCCCCGTTGAGCGAGTGCCCGGCCGCGGGCCCGTTGAGCGAGTGCCCGGCCGCGGCCCCGTTGACCTGTGGACCCGCGCCGTCCGGTCCGCCCACCTCGACCACCTCGCGCAGGAAGCGATTGAAGAACACGGCGTGGCGCGCCTCGTCCACTTGCTGGGTGGCCAGGAAGTACTTCTGCTCCTCGCGAGGGGCCGCGTCGATGTAGGGGGCAAGATTGACGGCGACCGAATTCTCACCGTGGAAGAACAGCGCGTAGTTCCAGAGCGCCGCCCGGCGGTCGAACTCGGAGAAGGACTCCGTCCAGTCCGCGCGGTCCTGGCTGAAGTCGATCTCGCTGGCCCGCCAGTTGCCCTTCTCCCAGCGCGCGTACAGATCCTCGTAGGTGATCGCGTGCGTGGCGCTCGACGCCGGCTTCGGCGGCGCGGTCGGAAGCCTTCTGCTCATCTTCGCTCCCTCGTAGGTTCTCGTCGCCCCCCAGGGTAGGTCTTTACCGGACCGGCGGCGCGCAGTGGGTGAGCGCCATCACACATATGTGGGTGAGCGCCATCACACGTCGCGCTCCAGCTTGGGCGTCCTCCACGGCGCTGCCAGCCGGCGCTGAAGGTCCTCGGCCAGCTCGGTGATCGGCACGCGTTCCTGAGCCAGGGAGTCGCGATCCCGCACCGTGACCGTGCCGTCCTCGAGGCTCTGGTGATCGATGGTCACGCAGTACGGGGTGCCGATCTCGTCCTGGCGCCGGTAGCGGCGCCCGATCGAACCACCCTCGTCGTACTCGGCCTGAACGCGGCCTCGCAGCCCCAGGTAGACCTCTCGAGCAAGCTCGGGATGGCCGTCCTTGCGAAGGAGCGGGAGTACGGCCACCTTGACCGGGGCCAGTTGGGGGTGCAGGCGCAGCACCGTGCGCTCCTCCCCTCCTTTCTCGGGGGGAACCTGCTCCTCGTCGTACGCATCCACCAGGAAGGCCAGCGCGGCGCGGTCGGCTCCGGCGGCGGGCTCAATCACGTGGGGCACGTAGCGCTCGCCCGTGACATGGTCGAAGTACTCGAGCTGCTCTCCGGAGAACTTCGTGTGCTGGGTGAGGTCGAAGTCTCCGCGGTTGGCGATCCCCTCGAGCTCCGACCACCCGATCGGAAAGAGGTACTCGATGTCGCTGGTGGCCGAGGAGTAGTGAGACAGCTCGTCTTCCTCGTGCGCTCGCACCCTGAGGTGGTCGGGCCGGATGCCCAGGTCGATGTACCAGCGCTCGCGTTCGGCCACCCAGAGCTCGAACCAGCGCTCCGCCTCGCCCGGCGGGACGAAGAACTCCATCTCCATCTGCTCGAACTCGCGGGTGCGGAAGATGAAGTTCCCAGGCGTGATCTCGTTGCGAAACGACTTCCCCACCTGGGCGATGCCGAACGGCGGTCGCTTGCGGGAGAACTGCAGAACGTTCTTGAAGTTGATGAAGATGCCCTGGGCGGTCTCGGGTCGCAGGTAGACCGTCGAGGCGGAATCTCGGACCGGCCCCATGTTGGTCTCGAACATGAGGTTGAACTCACGCGCCGGCGTGAGGTCACAGTCGGCAAACTCGCCTGGGTGCACCGAGGGCTTGCGCGGGCACGGGACCTGATCCAGCTGGTCGGCTCGAAAGCGCTGCTTGCACGCGCGGCAGTCGACGAGGGGATCGGTGAAGCCGGCCAGGTGCCCTGACGCCTCCCATACGCGCGGGTGCTGGATGATCGCCGAATCCAGGGCGACGATGTCGTCGCGCTCGGAGACCATCGCCTGCCACCAGCGGGCCTTGACGTTGTTCTTGAGCAGGACCCCGTAGTGCCCGAAGTCGTACGTCGAGCTCAGCCCCCCGTAGATCTCCGAGGCGGCGAAGACGAACCCGCGGCGCTTGCTCAGAGCGACGATCTTCTCCATCGTGACGGTGTCGGGCATCGGGCGGCGGATGGTATTGGAGGGATCCCTTGGCACTCCTATACTCGGAGTGCCATGCCCATATACGAGTACCGCTGCGACAAGGGGCACACCTTCGAGGTCATGCAGCGCATGACCGACGATCCGGTGAGTGCCTGCGCCACGTGCTCCAGGCCGGTGCAGCGCGTCTTTCACCCCGTGGCCGTCCACTTCAAGGGCAAGGGCTTCTACAACACCGATTACGGGACGCGCAGGCGCCAGCGCGAGCTGTCCGCCGCCGCCGAGGGTGGCTCGAGCTCGAGCTCGAGCGACAGCTCGAGCAGCTCCTCGGAGGGGAGCTCGGGTTCGGGCAGCACCACCAAGTCGGACACCAAGCCCAAGACGAAATCGCCCGACGGCTCGTCCTCACCCAAGAAGAAGTCGTCGGACTCGGATTGAGGCGGTCGTCCGCGCCCTAGCGGTGCTTTCCTCGCCTGGTTCGCCGCGGGGTGCAGGTCCGATAGCGGCGGTGCAGCGTGACCACCCTGGTGCGCTCGCCCTGCTGCACGTGCACCACCACCTTGACGGCGAAACGGCCCTTGGGCAGCCCCCGGAGGTCGATCCGGGCCCGGGAGAGATCGCGTCCGCTGAGATGGTCGACTCGGCGGCCGCGGATGTAGACGGCGATCTCCGTGATGCGGCCCCGCACCGAGCGACCCACGTGGAGGATGAAGTTGCGCCGGCTGGCGCAACCCAGTGGGGACCCGAAGCCCACCAGCCTGGGCGTGCCGGGCCCCGGGCAGTTGACCAGGTTCAGGCTCAACGACCCGTCGACGGTCAGATTCACGGTCGCGTTGCAGTCCAGCCGGGCGCGGGCGGCATCGACCGTGAGCTCCGACACGTTCTGGGTCTTCAGGTCGAGCGTGTCGCGGGCCGGGGCGGCCGGCGTGGGACCCCAGCTCTTGGACTGGCTGGTGTATGCGAGAGCCGGCTCGTTGCCACCGGTGAGCGCGCCCGCGCCGTGCTGGGTAGCTGAGGCGGGAGGATCTCCAACCCCGAACGCCTCCGAGCGGGCGTCGACGGTCGCGAGCGGGGCACCGGCCGCGGGCTGGTTGACGTCGCGCAGCGTCACCGCCGAGATCCAGTATGCGTGCCCGCCGGCGGTGCCGTCGGCCGCGAAGTCCATGGTCGGGTTGTAGACGTAGCTGACGTGCGCCGGGTTGTAGTCCACCTTGTCGGAGGCCAGGAACTCGGCGGCCGGCTGGTACTGGTCGTTGGATGCCAGCGTCAGGTGGTCGGCCGGGGTGAACAGATCGAACTCGTAGCGATAGCCGAGTGAGTCGAATGTGTTCGCCTGGGCGACGGCGCCCGCCACCGGCACGAGCTCGTCCGTGTACGCGTTCCAGATCAGGAACGGGATGTTGCGCACCGAGGCCAGCTGCCGGTTCGTGTTGGTGCTGTCGCCCCCCGGCACGGGCGGACCGGGTGGAACCCATATTCCGAGCCCGGGCGGGCCCACGGTGGGTTGGGCCTTGGCGAACAGGTCGGGGAACTGAGTGGCGAATTTGTAGGTGCCATAGCCGCCCATCGAGTAACCGGTCAGATCGGTGTAGGACGGGTCGAGGTGGTAGCGGGCGGCGACGTCCGCCCAGACCTCGAAGGTGTCGGCTCCGGCGTAGTCGTAGTACCAGCCGTCCGGGCCGCGGCCTTCCGGCGTGATGACGATCGAGGGAGCGGGGCGGTCCCCGAACTCGCTCTGGTTGCGGGTCCCCAGATACTGGTTGTAGTTGGCGCCCAGCGAGTGCAGCAGCAGCGTGAGCCCGTAGCCGCTGGCCGGGGGCGGCCTGGAGGGCAGATAGATGGCATAGGGCTGGAGCTGACCTCGGAGCTCACCCTTGCACCCCTGCGCGCTCGCGCAGGCGCTCGAGTAGTCGCGCCCCTGCTCGGTCTCGAAGTGGCTGGACAGGATGCGGTCCATCGCGCCGTGGGTTGGGACGCCCTCGGGCTGATCGATCATGTCGTCGCTGACTCCCGCGGCGAGCTTGTTGAAGTCGACGTTGACGAAGAACGCGCTGATGTCCCCGGTCGTCAGGGCCTGGGCCTGGGCCCGGTCGCGCCACCAGGCCGGGTTGGCGAAGACGCCCTGAGGGTCCCCGGGGCTCTGCCGGGGCTCCTCGTTGGGGCCGCCGCCCGCGTGCTCGAACCGAAACGCGACGTTGAAGAACGCCGGGGCGGTCGGTCCGAGACCGCCGGCACCGCCCGGGTGGGTCGCGTCGGCGTTGTCCTGTGGAATCAGGTAGCGGTTGTTGGCCTTATCCCACAGCCCGACGCCCGCGGCCAGGCGTTCGACCTTGCCCGTCGGGTCCCAGTCGGAATGGGGGAGGCGCACTTCGAACTGCCGCCGGACCATGTCCACCGTCACCGGAACCGCCCCATCGACCACCAGCCCGGCGGCGTTGCGCAGGTCGGCCGTGGTTCCGTGGATGGTGAGGAACGCCGCCGCGGGCGCTCTGACGTTGGCCCCGTAGGGGAAGGGAACGGCCACTCCGGGCGTCCCGCCCAGGGCAATCGAGATGCCCACCAGCGTGGGGTCCTTGAGCGAGTTGATCGTGATGCGAAAGGCCGTCGCACCCGCCACCGGCTTGACCCGAAACTCGACCAGGTCCGCGGCGTTGCCGGCGTAGGCCGGGCTGGTCGGGTACGTGTAGGTCCCGTTGGGGGTTGAGAAGAGGTCCCCCGACGTCCCGTTGCCTCCCGGGGACTCCTGCGCATCGTTCTGGTCGCGGTGGGCGCCGTGGGCTCCGTGATCGTCGTACAGCCAGTCCTGGTAGAGGAACTCCCCCTGGCGGTACGCGCTCGTCCCGGAGATCAGTATCGGTGGCGCCTGCCAGACACCGGTGTTCGTCAGCTCCGGCGCCGTGGCCGGCGGCTGGTAGAGGACGTCGGGCCCCGGGCGCTGACCCGGTCCCCGGTAGAGAGAGCTCGGATCGCCGGCCGCTCCGGCGGGTGTCAGCGCCACGAACAGTGCCGTCATGAACGCAGCCGACACGGCCAGCGCTCGCCTGGATCCGCGTCGCATCGTCTGCTCCCTGCGCCGACCAGCCAAGGCCGGTGACTCTACCTACTACGCCCCGGGCCGGCGCGTCAACCGTTTTCGAACTGCTGGACCTCGAGACGTCGCTCGGCGTCCGAGACGACCAGGCCGACGCCGCCGTCGGGGAGCGTCATGGTTCCCGAGGGACGCAGGAAGTGGGTGCCCGGCGTGCCTCCCATCGCCAGCCCGCCGAAAAGCCCGAGCAGGGTCGGACCGCCCATGTCGGACTTCAGCGCCGGAGGGGTGTTCCAGGAGATCCACGGCAACCGGATGAAGCCGCTCACGGACAGCAGTCGCGACTTCATCGCCTGGAAGAGCTGCTGCTGGCGCTGGACCCGGGTGAGATCGGATTCCCCGGGATGGCAGTCGTTGTGGCGGGTCCGGGCGAGCGCCAGGGCCTGCTTGCCATTGATGTGGGTGGTGCCCGCCTTGAGTCGCAGCGTGTAGCCGCCATTGCGGGTCCCGCCGTTGATCTTCGAGACAACGCAACCGCCGCTGTAGTCGACGCCGCCCATCGCGTCGATCAGCTGCGGGAAGTTGTCGAAGTTGACCTCGACCACGTGGTTGATCGGGATGCCCAGATACTGCTTGACCGTCTCGATCGCCAGCGCCGCGCCGCCGAACGCATACGCCGCGTTGATCTTGGCCACACCGTGCCCCGGGATGCTCACCACCGTGTCGCGCGGAATCGACAGCCGGGCGGCGTGGCCACCGCCGGTGCGGATCAGGAGCATCACGTCCGAGCGGCTTGGGCAGGTGAAGCAGGCGCCGGCCTCGTGCGTGCGCTTGCTTCGCTTATCGGACCCCAGCACGAGCACGGTGCTGGCGGTGAAGGGCATGAGGCCGCCCCCGTCGAGCGCCCGCTTGGTCGCGTCCGAGACCGAGCCTTCCCGGGTCCAGGCGCTGACCATGAACAGGACCAGCGAAAGCGCGAGCCAGCCCACGAGGGCCGCCAGTGCCCATACCAACCCCTTGCGCCAGGTGAACGGCCCGCGCAGCGGCCACCACCGGCGCCACCACCGCCGCCGCGGATGCATCGGACCGCGCCGATCGCGCAGGTTCCACCCGTCGCGCCGCCCGCTTCTGAACAGGCGCGGACCCGCGCGGTAGCGCGTGTACTGCGGCTCGTCGAGCTCAGGAGGAGAGGGGGGAGGCGTCTCGCCGGCCTTGACCGGCGGATAGTCGCGAGGCGGCCGGGGCACCCTCGGTGGGTTGGGCATCGCTCTGTTTATAGTGGCCGACATGCCCGCCGAATGCGTGATCGGCGTGGACCTGGGGGGGTCGAAGCTGCTCGCCGGTACCGTCGACGCGGGGTTGCGGGTCCACCATCGCACCCAACGGGTCGCGTTTGCCGACGAGGACCCGGCCTGGGGCACGGGGGCGCTGCTCGACACCCTGATCGGCGTGGTCGCAGAGCTGCGATCCACGGCCGACGCCGAGATCGTGGGGGTGGGCTTTGGCATTCCGGCGCTCATCGACCAGGACCGGGGCCTGGCGGTGATGGCGGTGCATCAGCCGGTCGTCAATCTCCCCTTCGCCGACATCATGTCCGAGCGCCTCGGGTTGCCGGTGTTCGTCGACAACGACGCCAACGCGGCCATGCTGGCCGAGCATCGCTTCGGCGCTGCCCAGGGGACCCGCTACGCCGTCATGCTGACCATCGGCACCGGCATCGGCGGTGGCGTGATCATCGACGGCGAGCTCTTCCGGGGCTCGCAGGGCGCAGGAGCCGAGCTCGGGCACATGGTGATCGAGACCGACGGGCCACCGTGTTTCGGCAACTGCCCGAATCACGGCTGCCTCGAGGCTCTGGCCTCCGGAAGCGCTCTAGCTCGCGAGGGTCTCCGGGTGGCGCGCGACGCCTCGGACTCCGCGCTGGGCCAGGCCCTGGCCAGCGGCCAGGAGATCAGCGGCGCGCTTGTCACCGAGCTGGCCCACGACGGCGACCGAGCGGCGCGCGACGTGCTCGCGCTGGTCGGCATGCGCCTGGGGGTCGGGATCGCCAACCTGGTCAACATCTTCAACCCGGAGGTGGTGGTGATCGGGGGCGGGGTGATCGCCGCTGGGGACCTGCTGCTCGAGCCGGCCCGTCGCGTGGTCAAGGAGCGGGCTCTCGAGCCCTCGCGTAGCCACGCCCGCGTGGTGCCTGCTCGCTTCGGTGCCGAGTCCGGCATGCTCGGGGCCGCCGCCCTCGCCCTCGACGGGGTCGAGAAGCGGACCCCGGCCTAGAGCGGACCCCGGCGTGAATCCCGCGAGCCACCCCGACCCCGCTCCCGCCGGGCGCCTGGTCATCTGTCCCACGCCGATCGGGAACCTGGAGGACATCACGTTGCGAGCGCTCGCGGCGCTGCGCGAGGCCGACGTGGTGGCGTGCGAGCACACGCGGCACACCCGGGTCCTGCTCGACCGCTACGGAGTGCGAGCTCGCCTTGTCAGTTACCACGAGCACAACGAGCGGGCGCGCGCGGTCGAGCTCGTGCAGCGCATGCGCGCCGGCGAGATCGTCGCTCTGGTGTCCGACGCGGGGATGCCGCTCGTGTCCGATCCGGGGTTCGTGCTGGTGCGCGCGTGTGTCGCCGCCGGTCTCGCCGTCGAGGTTCTGCCCGGCCCGAGCGCGGTGCTGGCCGCGTTGGTGGCGTCCGGTCTACCCGTCGACCGCTGGCGCTTCACGGGGTTCTTGCCTCGCCGCGCCGGCGAGCTCGAGCGATTGTGGGATACGCCCGAGACGCTGGTGGCGTTCGAGTCGCCAGGCCGCCTCGGCGCCTCGCTGAGCTCGCTGGCCGT
>DASZHF010000041.1:0-12671 GCA_035938095.1 Solirubrobacteraceae bacterium | reverse complement strand
TCGAGGCCGCGCTCGCCCGCCGCGATCCTCCCCGCTCGGCGCCCCCCGGCTACCGGATCGACGAGCCGGCCGAGGTCGAGCGCGCCCACCGCGTGTCACTTCCACCGCCGGGCAAGCTCCTGCGAGCCATCCGGGCCCAGGCCCGGCACAGCGCCCGCCGCCGTGCGATGCACGCGCTGGCTCGGGTGCTGGACGGCCGGGCCGACGATGAGATCGAGGCCCGCTTCGGCTCCCCCATCGTCCAGCGCGGGCTGTTCGCGGCGATGGCCAGCTCGTTCGAGCCTCGGTACGCGTTCGGCTTCGAGGGCGAGATCCAGTACGAGCTCACTTCCAATCGCAACGGTGGCGCGCCCGAGCGCTGGACTATCGAAATCCGCAACCGGCGCGCCACCGCGCATCGCCGGGCCGCCCGCGAGCCGGCCGTCACGCTGCGCCTGCAGACCGCCGACCTGCTGCGCCTCGCCGCGGGCGCCAACCCGGGCGCGGTCCTGCTAACGGGCCGGACCGAGGTCGAGGGCGACTTCAGCGTCGCCATGCGATTGCCCGAGATGTTCGGCGCGCCCTCGCCGTACTAGAGGTCGAATTCGCCCCGCGCGACGATCACGGCCGAGCCACTGACCTCGACGCGATCGATGCGGTCCACCGATCCCTCCGCCCGGGCGTAGAGGACCGACGGGCGTCCGATCTCGGCGCCCTGGCGGATCTCGATCTCCTCGCCGAAGGCGATCCGGCCGTGCCGGGCCAGGTGAATCGCCAGCGGCCCAGCCGCGGAACCGGTCGCGGGGTCTTCGAACACGCCCCCAGCCGGCGCGAACATACGAGTCTTCCAACTCCGCCCGGCGCCGGCGAAACAGTTCGCGGCAACGTCTCCCAACTCGACCAGCGCGGCGAAGTTGGGCGTGACTGCGGCGACCGCCTCCTCGCTTGCGAGCTCGACGTACACGTGGAGTGGCCCGTTGGGGTAGGCCTCGACGGGTAGGCCCGACCGCTGGACTCCAAGCGCAGCGAGCAGCTCGCTCTCGCGGTCATAGCTACGCCACTCGGGAACCACCTGTTGCATCCGTCCGGAGACGATCCGGTTGTTCTTGCGCTCCAGCTCGATCGGAATGACACCCAGCCCGGTCTCGAGTCTCACCGTTTCGCGATCGAGCGCCTCGCCGACGACGAATGCGCAACCGAGCACGGGGTGTCCTGCGAAGGAGATTTCGTGGGCCGGGGTGAAGATCCGAACTCGCGCATCGGCGTCGCCCTCGGGCGGGAAGGCAAACGCCGTCTCGGAAAAGTTCATCTCGCACGCCAGTCGCTGCATCTTCTCGGGCGAGAAACTGCTCGCGTCGGGGAAGACACCCAACTGGTTGCCCTCCAGCGGCGTGTCGGTGAAGACATCCACGACGACGTAGCGGCCCGACATGCAAGCCAGCTTATGCGGCCAGCCGACTACTCGCGCTCGCGCGCCCTCAGTCGAGCGTGTGCGCGTAGCTCAGGTGGTTACAGCCGAAGAGCTTGTAGCGATGCCGGCTCTTGCGGGTCAGGAAGACGGTCACGGTGTCGGACTGGCAGTGGATCTCGCCGTGACCGAAGTGGGCGTGGACGACGTCCACGCCGCCCCCGGTGTAGATGTAGTTGGTCCCGTGGCTCGCGTATATGAAGTCGTTGCCGGGACCGCCATAGAGGTGGTCGACCTGGGTGGTCGGCTGGCAGCAGGGCTTGTAGTCGCCCCAGATCACGTCGCCGTTGGGGCCCGCGTAGATGGTGTCGTCGCCGTGGCCGCCGAGCAGCTCGTTGTGACCCGCTGACCCGCCCCGTATCACGCCGCTCTGGTCCTGCTTGTGCATGATCAGATCGCCCGTCCGGGGAGGCCATCCCGCGTGGCTGACCTTGGCCGGGGAACCGGCCGGCAGCCACAGGATTGCCCCCGCGGCCAGGACTCCAGCGATGAGCGGACGGACTCGCACGGGACCTTTATCGGCGTGGATCGGGTGGACTCTAGAGAACGCCGGTGGGCACCCGGCCAGGCGTCCAGCTCGAGCCCGGTAGGTCCAGCGTCGGACGCCGGTGGCCCCGCGCGGGCTCAGGTCCCGAGCCGGGCGTAGAAATCGCCCTCCTGCCGGCCGAGCTCGGTGACCGGCTCGTCTCCATAGATCCATTCGCGGGCGATCCGATGCCAGTTGGCTCGCGCGCGCAGCTGGCCGAGCACGGCGAGGGTGAGCAGCTCCATCCGGCGCCCGAAGAGGTGCTCTGGGCGCATGTCCTGGTGGCGCATCTCGCGAAAGTACGGCGAGCGCGGGTCTGAGGACTCGATCATCACCTCGGTGGCGATCTCGGGCGTCAGCGCCACCTCCTCGTCCGTCGTGTACCACCAGATGGCGTCGTGCACGAAGGCCATCAGGTGCTCGGGATCGACCTTCTCGGGCTGGGGCAGGAAGCCGCCTTGGGCGAGCAGCCGGTGAAGGGTGGGCGGGTCTCCTTCGACCACGGCCCGCTGACACGCAAGCTCGAGCTCGACGTCGGCGGCGTCCATGCGCTTGAACAGCCCGAAGTCCAGGAAGGCCACGCGGCCGTCGGGCATCAGCTTGTAGTTGCCGGGATGGGGGTCGCCGGAGAATTGATGGTGGCGGTAGAGGCACCCCAGGTAGAACCGGAAGATGATCTCGCCCAGACGGTCGCGCTCCTCCTGGCGATAGCCCTTGTGCTCCTCGAAGCCGGTGCCTTCGACGTAGTCGGAGACCATCACGCGCTCGCGGCTCAGGCGCGTGATCACGTCGGGGACGACGATGAACGGGTGGCCGCGGAAGACGCGCGCCAGGGCCCGCTGGTTGTTGGCCTCGAGCTCGTAGTCGAGCTCCTCGTAGATTCGCTTACGCACCTCGTCGGAGATCGCCTTGACGTCGATGCCGGGAGCGATGCGCTTGAGCAGGCGCAGGATCATGCCCAGGTTCTGCATGTCGGCCCGCACGGCCGCGGCCACCCCCGGGTACTGCACCTTGACGGCCACGTCCCGGCCATCGGACAGTCGGGCCCGGTAGACCTGGCCGATCGACGCGGCGGCGATCGGTTCCTCGTCGAACTCCTCGAAGACGTCGCTGAGGCGCTCGTCCAAATCGGACTCGATGACCTTGCGCATGTCCTTGATCGACACCTTGGGCGCCGCGTCGCGCAGCCGCGCCAGCTTGGCCTGAAACTCCTCCCGATACTCGGCCGGCACGAGCCCGACGTCCAGGAAGGACATGACCTGGCCCAGCTTCATGGCGGCGCCCTTCATCGTCCCCAGCGCGGCCACGATCTGCTCGGCGGTCTCCACCTGGCGCTTGGCCAGCGCCGCGGTGGAGGCCTCCTCGTCCCGGCCCAGGTTGGCCGCCCGCGTGCCGAACTGCCGCACCGCCTGACCGGCGGCGAGGCGTCCCACGGTGGCCGAGCGGCGCACTCGCGAGGTGGGGATGCGGTCGCGCGGCACCCCTACTCCTCAGTCTCCAGCGGAATGCGGCCGCGCGCCACCCTAGCCCTCCGGGCCCAGCTCGACCATCGATCCGGGGACGATGTCGTCGGACCCGTCCGGCCAGCGGACCCAGGCCTTGTGCCCGCCGTCGTAGTCCTCGGCCAGCAGGATCAGCGTTGCCGGCTGCTGACCGACGGTGCACGGCCGGTGCCCCTCCGGGTCCAGGCCCCGCCATATCCGGATGAAGGGATTGTTCTCCCACTCCTCGGCGACGGTGCTCGGGTCGGTGTGCCCGGGGCGAATCACGGTCGCGGGCGGCAGGCGCATGAGGGTGTCCATGATCGAGCGTCGCAGATCGTCATAGGTCGTGTGACCGGGGGCTCGGACGCCGCCGACGGAGTTCCGAAACAGCGTGTCGCCGGTGAACACGTCGCCCGCGCTCGCGCCCGTCTCCGCGCCGGCGTCCGCCGCGCGCACGAGCAGCGACAGCATCCCGGCCGTGTGCCCCGGCGTCGGCAGGGCGTGCACCTCGAGCGCGCCCAGCGCCAGGACGGAGTCGGGCTCGAGCGTGCCGGTGGCCGCGGCGACCTGCGAGCGCTCGAGCGGATGGATCAGCACGCTCAACCCGGGCCAGCGCGCGACCAGGTCGCCCACCTCACACACGTGGTCGTAGTGGTGATGGGTGAGGAGGACGTGGGTGGGGGTCACCCCGTGCCGATCCACCGCGTCCAGCAGTGGGCCGACCGGGCCGCCGGCGTCCACGAACATCCCCGATCCACCGGGCTGGTCGCCCACCAGGTAGGTGTTCGACAGGAATTGCGGATGCAGGGAGCGTTCGACGATCACGCTTCGAGGATGGCAGAGGGGTGGACGAAGGGGCACCGTGGGCTCATCGGGGGGCTAGAGTAGATCCCGACGGTGGAGAGCGAGATGCGCACGGGACGCGGTGATCTGAGCGTCGCGGCGGTCATCTTCGACCTCGACGGCGTCCTGATCGATTCCGAGTCGGTCTGGAGCCAGGCCCGGCGCGAGCTCGCGCTCGAGCACGGCGGGCGCTGGCCCGCCGACGCCCAGCGCGCGATGATGGGGATGAGCTCGCGCGAATGGTCGCGCTACATGCACGACGAGTTGGGCGTTCAGATGGCCCCGGAAGAGATCTCGGCTGCCGTGGTCGAGCGTCTGGAGCGGCTCTATCGCCAGCGCCTGCCGCTTCTTCCCGGCGCGCGCGAGGCGGTCGCAGGGCTGGCCGAGCGTTGGCCGCTCGCGCTCGCCTCGTCCGCGAACAAGCCGATCATCGACCTCGTGCTGGCTCTGAGTGGCATGGACCGCTGCTTCGCGGTGGCGGTCTCATCGGAGGAGGTGCCCCGCGGCAAGCCCGCCCCCGACGTTTACCTGGAGGCCGCCCGCCGGCTCGACGTCGACCCGCGCCGGTGCGCCGCGGTCGAGGACTCCACCAACGGGCTGCGCGCGGCCGCGGCGGCCGGCATGGCGGTGATCGCCCTGCCCAACCGGGACTTTCCGCCCGAACCCGACGCGCTGGGGCTGGCCAGCGCGGTCCTTAGCTCGCTGCACGAGCTGCGCCCCGAGCTGGTGGAGAAGATCGCCCCTCGTACCTCGGGGTCGTAGGCTCCCGTACATGTTCGGGCTCCCCGACGGCGTCACCGCCGGCCTGTTCGACCTCGACGGAGTCCTGACCCAGACGGCGAAGGTCCACTCCGCCGCCTGGAAGGAGATGTTCGATGCCTATCTGCGCGACCGAGCGGCGCGTACGGGTGAGAAATTAGTGCCGTTCGATCCGGTCGCCGACTACGACGAGTACGTCGATGGCAAGCCGCGCTATGAGGGGGTGCGTTCGTTCCTGGCCGCCCGCGGTATCGAGCTCCCGGACGGAGAGCCCAGCGATCCCCCCGACGCGGAGACCATTCACGGGCTGGGGAACCGCAAGAACGAGATCGTGCTGCGCATGATTCGCGACGAGGGCGTAGAGGCATACGAGGGGTCTGTGCGCTACGTGAAGGCACTGCGGGACGCAGGCCTGCGTCGGGCGGTCGTGTCCTCGAGTACCAACTGCGCCGATGTTCTGGCGGCAGCCGGAATCGCGGATCTGTTCGAGGCGCGCATCGACGGCATCGTCGCCGAGCGCGAGCACTTGAAGGGCAAGCCCGCGCCCGACACGTTCCTGGCCGGAGCCCGGGCGCTCGGCGTGGGGCCGGCACAGGCGGCGGTGTTCGAGGACGCGCTGGCCGGGGTGGCCGCGGGCCGGGCCGGCCACTTCGGACTCGTGGTGGGAGTCGATCGGGTGGGCCAGGCCGACGCGCTGTGCGAGCACGGCGCCGACATCGTCGTCACCGACCTGGCTCAGCTCCTCGACGGGGCCCCCGAGTGATCGACCACCCCGCCTTCGTCGTCGAGCCCTGGGCCATCCGGGAGTCCGAGCTTCACCTCGAGGTCCTGGCCCAGACCGAGTCGGTGTTCGCGCTGGCCAACGGCCACCTCGGCCTGCGAGGAAACCTCGACGAGGGCGAGCCGGTCGGGCTACCCGGCACGTATCTGAATGGCTTCTTCGAAAGTCACCCGCTGCCCTACGCCGAGCCCGCGTACGGGAATCCCGAGGCCGGACAGACAGTCGTCAACGTGACCAATGGCAAACTCATTCGGCTCCTAGTCGACGACGAGGCCCTGGACATCCGCTACGGCCAGCTTCTGTCGCACGAGCGAGTGCTGGATTTCCGAGCCGGTACGCTCACCCGCACGCTTGAGTGGCGCACGCCGGCCGGCCAGACGGTCCGCATCACCTCGGTGCGCTTGGTGTCCTTCGTGCAGCGCGCGGTGGCCGCGATCCGCTACGAGGTCGAACCGCTGGACGGGAGCGTCCGGTTGGTCGTCCGATCGGAGCTCGCCGCCAACGAGCCCGTGCCCGCAGTGTCCAATGATCCTCGGACAGCGGCGGCGCTCGAGGCGCCACTCGTCCTCGAGCTCGGGGTAGCCAACGGGACGCGCGTGGTGCTCGTCCACGCCACGCGAGCCAGCGGGCTGCGCATGGCGGCGGGGATAGACCACGTGGTAGAGGGCCCGCCTAACACCGAGATCGCGGACGCAGAGACCGTCCGGGACTTCGCCAACGTGACCATCGCCGCCGACGCCGAAGTTGGTCAGCGGCTGACCGTGGTCAAGCTCCTGGCCTACGGCTGGTCGGCCCATCGTTCGTCCATGGCCGTGGCCGATCAGGTCGCAGCGGCGCTGGCCGAGGCCCGCCACACGGGCTGGCAGGGGCTCCTCGACGCCCAGCGCGAGTACCTGGATGAATTCTGGGAGCGGGCCGACGTCGAGATCGAGGGCGACGGCGAGCTCCAGCAGGCCGTGCGCTTCTCCATCTTTCACACCCTCCAGGCTGGGGCCCGGGGCGAGCGGCGGGCGATCCCGGCCAAGGGGCTGACCGGACCGGGCTACGACGGCCACGCCTTCTGGGACACCGAGACCTACGTGCTGCCCCTCCTGACCTATACGGAGCCGCGAGCGGCCGGCGACGCGCTGCGCTGGCGCCACTCCACGCTGGACCTGGCCCGTGAGCGCGCGCAGCAGCTGGGGTTGAAGGGAGCGGCTTTCCCTTGGCGCACGATACGAGGCGAGGAGTGCTCGGGGTACTGGCCGGCCGGGACCGCGGCCTTTCACATCGGGGCCGACATCGCCGACGCCGTGTTGCGCTACCAGGCGGTGACGGGCGACGAGGCGTTCGCGCGCGACGTGGGCATCGAGCTGCTGGTGGAGACCGCTCGCCTGTGGCGTTCGCTCGGACACCATGACGCCCAGGGCCGGTTTCGCATTGACGGCGTGACCGGTCCCGACGAATACAGCGCGCTGGCCGACAACAACGTCTACACCAACCTGATGGCCCAGCGCAACCTGGAGGGCGCCGCCACCGCCGTGCAGCGATTCCCCGATCGGGCGGCCGAGCTCGATGTGGATCTCGAGGAGGCGGCGGGCTGGCGCGACGCCGCTCGGTCGATGTTCATCCCGTACGACGAGGCGCTGGGGGTGCATCCTCAGGCCGAGGAGTTCACCGAGCACCAGGTCTGGGACTTCGCCCATACCCAGCCGGATCAATACCCCCTCCTGCTCCACTTCCCTTACTTCGACTTGTATCGCAAGCAGGTGGTCAAGCAGGCCGATCTGGTAATGGCCCTCGCCCTCCGGGGGGACGCCTTCACCGACGAGCAGAAGGCGCGCAACTTCGACTACTACGAAGCTCTGACCGTTCGGGACTCCTCGCTGTCGGCGTCAGTGCAGGCGGTGATGGCGGCCGAGGTGGGACATATCGAGCTCGCCTACGACTACGTCGGCGAGGCGGCGATGATCGACTTACATGATCTCGAGCACAACACCCGCGACGGGCTACATATCGCGTCGCTGGCCGGCGCCTGGCTCGCTGCGGTCGGCGCGTTCGGCGGTGTGCGCGACCACGACGGGACCCTGAGCTTCATCCCGCGGCTTCCCGAATGGCTCAACCGGCTGACATATCGCCTGGGAATTGGCGACGCACTCTTGAAGGTCGAAGTGGAACGGCGCCAGGCCCGCTACCAGCTCCTGCAGGGAACCGAGCTCGAGGTCCACCACTACGGGGAGCGCCTCAAGGTCACGTCGGCCCGGCGGATGAGCCGGCGCATACCGAGGCTGACGCCGCGCGAGGCGCCGACCCAACCCGCAGGTCGCGCGCCGGCCCGCCGGCGACCGCGGGCCGCGGATACCGCGCTGGGCCGCGGACCGCAGACTGGCGACGGGTAAAGTCGAGCAGGTGAGCGACGCCAGCGCCTCCGTTGCGGTCCCGCTGGAGGCGGGAGGGCTCGCCGCCGAGGTGCCCGGCGTCGAGATGCCCGAGGAGCTCAGCGGCCGGCGCCTGCGCTCGCGGCTGCTGCTCCTGGGCGCACTGGTGGCGGCCATCGTGGCCGCGATCACCCTCCTGCCGGGGCTCCAGAGCCTACGCTCGTTGCTGGGCCGGGCCCGGCCGGAGTGGATCGGCGTCGCGGTGGGGCTCAAGCTGCTGTCGGGGCTCTCCTACGTCGTCATCTTCCGCGCCGTCTTCTGCCGCCGCATGAGCTGGAAGGTGAGCTATCAAATCGGCATGTCCGAGCTGGGGGCGAATGCCCTCTTCCCCACCGGCGGCGCCGGGGGGCTGGCTCTGGGCGCGTGGGCCCTACGGCGCGGCGGGGTGCCCGCCGGTCACATCGCGCGGCGCACGGTCGCCTTCTTCCTGCTCACCAGCACAGCAAACGTGAGCGCACTGATCATCGTCGGCCTGGGGCTGACCGCCGGCATCTTCCCGGGGCACGCGAGCCTGGTCGGGACGCTGGTGCCGGCCGTGGTGGCCGCGCTCGCGATCGTGGGCACGCTGCTCGCGGGCCGGCTCGCCGATCGGACCCAGCGCCGGCTTGCTCATCGCCGCCCCGGCGAGCCGCCCTCGCGCGTGGTCAAGACCCTGAAGGCGGTGGCCGACGGCGTCGACGAGGCGTTCGCGCTGCTCCGGAGACGCGATCGCAACGTGATCCTGGGGTCGATCGGCTACCTCGCCTTCGACATCATGGTGCTCTGGGCGACGTTTCACGCCTTCGGGGCGAGCCCCCACCTGGCCATCATGTGGATTGCCTACCTGATCGGCGAGCTCGGTGGTCTCATCCCGCTCCCGGGCGGAATCGGCGGAGTCGACGCGGGGCTAATCGGAACGTTTGTTCTCTACGGCATTCCTCTGACCGTGGCCAGCGCGGCCGTGCTGGCCTACCGGGCCGTGGCGCTATGGGTGCCGGCGGTGTTCGGGGCGGGGGCCTTCCTGTGGTTGAGACGCACCCTGCGCCACGAGGCCAGCGCGCTGGCCCTGTGCGTACCGGGCCAGGAGCTTGACGCGATGGGTCTCGGACCGGTGGTCGTCCTCCCCGCTGCTGCGACCGGCGCCTCGAGCAGCGCCGCCGCCCGGGCACCGACCGGGGGGCCCAGGTTCGCCCCCCGAGCCGAGTCCGAGGACGACGCGACGGTCACCCCACCCGCTCCGACCAAGGCGGCCAATCCAGCGGGTCGCTGACCCGCCGCTGACGCCGCCGCTGACCACCCCCATTTTCCGACGCTCCTCTAGAAGAAATCATCCGCGCGGTGGCCACCCGGCGTTAGCATCGCCCCTATCGAGGGCCTAGTCGCCGCCCCCACCGGCGACCCCCACCCGGTCCGCTCGCACTACCCCAAGCAGCTGTCCCCGCGCCCTGCGCCCCCAACGGGGCGGCAGCGGCGGGGGGCTGACTCCAAACCCGCTCGGCCGGACCTGTACCGCTACCTCAAGGGCGGGCGCCCGTTGGCGCTGTCGTGCTCGCGCGCGCCCTCGCCCTCTCGCTGGCGGTACTGGTCTTCGCCGGGCCCAACTCCGCGGACGGCGCGTTCGCCGCCGGCGTCCACCCTCTGCGACTCCTGCGCGGCCCGGGGGCGTGCCTGTCGCTGTGGAAGGTGGCAGGGTGCGGTCGAGCCGTCGGCTTCACCAATCCGATCGCAGGCGTGGCCATGTCCTCCGATGGGTCCTCGATCTACCTGCCCAGCGAAAATGACGCCCTGTTCGGCGCCCTGGCCCTCAACAAATCGACCGGGCGTCTGAGCCAGCCCTCCGGACGGGCCGCGTGCTGGACGGGCGCCCTGGCCGTCACCGGTGATTCCAACAACCACGTGGGCGCGTGCCGGCCGGTGCGAGGTCTCTCCGAAGTCACCCGGGCCCTCGCCGTGAGTCCGGACGGGCGCAGCGTGTACGTCGCCTCGGGGCCCAGGGACGAGGGCTTCGGGCCCACCCAGACCGAGGCGGTGGCCGTCTTCGCCCGGGGCGCCGACGGCTCCCTGGCCCAGCTCCCCGGGGCGGCGGGGTGCGTGGCCAGTGCGCCGCTTCAGGGCTGCACGGTGGTGCCGGGCATGACGGCTCAGGACGTCTCGGTCGCCCGTGACGGCGGCCACCTGTACCTGGGCGGTTCGGTGCTGAGCGTGTTCGCGCGCGACCCCGGCACCGGCGCCCTGGCCAAGCGCTCCTGCCTGAGCGCCGGACCTGCGCCCGGATGCTCACCCGCGCCGCTGCACCTCTCGCTGGGGGCGCCGGTGTTCGCGAGCAACGGTCGCTACGCCTACGCGCTCGGTGAGCACGATCCCAACTCCAGCATGGTCCCGGACGCCCAGGCGGTCGTCGCCCTAGCCGTCGATCCGGCCTCGGGGGATCTGACCCCGCTGTCCGGGCTCGGGGGATGCGTCTCGGGTTACTCGGCCCTGGGCTCGTTGTGCGCGCTGGACCGCCGCTTCGGGCCCCTGGCCGCCGGCCTCGTCCTCGCCCCGAGGACCGGCGAGCTGTACCTGACCACCAGCCCCGTCCGCTACTCCCCTCCTGCACCGCGGGGCACCCCGTTCGACGTCCTCGCCTTGCGCCTGGACGCGGCCACGGGATCGATGACGGCCGCCGGGGCGGCGTGCCTGAGCTCGGTCCGCCGCCCCGGGTGCGCCGTGGACCGCCACCTCGGCGCCGTGGGCGCGATCGCGTCGTCACCCGATGGCCGCCGCCTGTACGGGGTGACCGATACGGATGTGCTCGCCCTGTCCCGGGCGCCCGCCACGGGCGCTCTGCGCCGGCTGAGCCCGGCCGTCCGCGGGTGCGTCGACCCCGTCGCCCCCTGCTCCCGGCGCCGCCAGCCCATCAACGGCCCCCACCAGGTGCTCGTCTCCCCCGACGGCCGCTTCGCCTATGTCGTCTCGGACGTCTTCGGCGACACGGGCACGGTCGCCGCGCTCGCGCTCCGCTGAGCGGGCCGACCGCTTCGCGCCGCGCCCTCGGAGAGCCCGTGGTTAGGGTACGGTCCGCCCACGGGACGAAGCTCAGAAGCCTCGGCTGACGAGCTGGCGGCTACCGCATCTTCAGAGCTCAGCGAGAGCCCTGACAGCGCTGTCGCGCACGATCGGAGCTCGTCCGCAGCGGGCGGGCGACCGACCGGGACTCGGGCGCTCCCATGCTTAGCAAGGCGGGCGTCTGTTGGCTCCGGGCTGAGATGTCGAGTGGGATCGAATTGCAGCAGCGTGGGGCTGGGGGCACGGTCGCGGCGCTCCCTGGAGAGCGCCGCGACATCTTCGGTGCCTTTCGTCTAGCGCCGCGCGTGTCGCCGCAGGGCAGAGACCTCCCTTGCGAGCCAGTCGATTTGGTGTTGCTGGCCGCGCAGCGCGGCGATCTCGCGCTGCTGTGCTGTGATCTGTCTCTGTTGTTGTTGGACCTTGGCGAGCAGCAGCGCGGGGAGCTCCTGGTAAGCGACCGACCGGGGCTGTCCATCTGTTCCGTAGGTGACCAGGTTGGGGTAGACCTTGGCTACGTCCTCGGCGATCAGCCCGTAATCGAGCGGGTTGGGCTGGCCGCGGACGTACTGGGGCCGGTAGCGGAACGACACCGGCTCCAACGCCATCAGCCGATCGGCGTCTGACCCCAGCGGCTGGATGTCGGTCTTGAATCGGCGGGACGAGGTCATCTCGCCGATCTGGCCCCCCGAGGTGATCTGGAGCGTGGTTCCCGTGACGGTCGACGTCGCGGCCGGGATCACCAGCTTGTTTTGCTGGCCCGCGCTGGTGCCGTTGGCGCCACCGATGTTGACCACGTTGCTCTCGCCCGTCGTGCCTGTGGCGGCGATGTCGATGTTGCTGGCCTCGCTGCCCGTGTAGCTGGAACCGGCGCTCTGGCCAATCGCGGTGTTGTTGCTGCCGGTGCTCCCGGTTCCGCTCAGCGCGCCCTGGCCGAGAGCCGTGTTGCTGGCGCCGGTGTTGTGCATCAGTGCGCTCTGACCGACTGCCGTGTTGTTAGCGCCGGTGCTGTTGTCGTGCAGCGCCTTCCAGCCGAACGCCGAGTTTGAGCTCCCGGTGGTGTTCTTTGCCATCGCGCTCGCGCCGAACGCCGAATTCTCGCTAACCGTAGTGTTGTGAAGCAGGGCATTCTCACCGAACGCCGCGTTGTCGCCACCCGTAGTGTTGTTGAGCATCGCGCTCTCCCCGAACGCCGCGTTGTCGAAGCCGGTGTTGTTCTGGAGCGCGAAACGTCCGAACGCCGAGCTGTCGGTGCCGGTGGTGTTTGAGGACAGTGCGTTCCTGCCGACCGCCGTGTTGCCGCCTCCGCTGGTGTTTGAGGACAGTGCGCCGCTGCCGAACGCCGTGTTGTCCGTGCCGGTGGTCAGGTTTGGGAACGCAACCGGTTCAG
>DASZHF010000040.1:0-1551 GCA_035938095.1 Solirubrobacteraceae bacterium | reverse complement strand
TGGTTCTGCTCGACCACGCCGAGGACAATTTGTTCGCGATTCAGCGCGAGCTGGAGGACGATCGCCACGTCCACCCGTCGGTGCTGGCGGCGGTGCTCGCCGACTGCAAGGAGGAGGAGCGCACGCGGGAGGTCTTCGAGGAGTACCGGCCCGGGCTCGTGTTCCACGCCGCCGCCTACAAGCACGTCGGGCTGATGGAGGCCAACCCGGTCGAGGCGGTTCGCAACAACGCGATCGCGACGCGGGTGGTGGCCACGATCGCAGGGCAGCAGCGCACGAAGGCGTTCGTGCTGGTCTCGACGGACAAGGCGGTTTCGCCGGCCACGGTGATGGGTGCGTCCAAGGCGCTGGCCGAGTGGGCGCTCGAGGCGGCCACGGCGCGCTATCCCGATACCCGCTTCACGACCGTGCGGTTCGGCAACGTTCTGGGCTCGTCCGGGAGCGTGGTGCCGATCTTCCGCCGCCAGATCGCGATCGGCGGACCCGTGACGGTCACCGACGAGCGCATGACGCGCTACTTCATGACCATCCCCGAGGCGGTCCAGCTGATCATCCGCGCGGGCTCGCTGGGACGCGGCGGCGAGGTGTTCGTGCTGGAGATGGGCGAGCCGGTCCCGATCATGCAGCTCGCTCGGGACATGATCGAGCTCTCGGGCCTTGATCCCGAGCGCGACATCGCCATCGAGATCGTCGGGCGCCGCCCGGGCGAGAAGCTGCACGAAGAGCTGTTCAACCCCTACGAGCGTCCCCAGCCCACCCCGGCCGAGAAGATCCTGCTCGCCGAGTGCGAGCCACTGGACCCGAGCACGGTCGAGAGCATGTTCTCGGAGATCGGCCTGCTCGTCCTGGAAGGGGACGCCGCCGGCCTGGCCGCTAAGGTCAGTGAGCTGGCGGCGGTGCGCAGCGCTCCGGCGATGCGTCCCATCGGCGCACCCGGCGCCTAAACTGCCCCGACCTCATGGCCGCACTGGTCCTCGCCTTCTCGGTCTCAGACAAGATCAAAACGTACGGCGCCTATGCCGGGTTCGCCGCGATCCTGGGGCTGGCGATCCTGGCTCTCCTGTATTTCGCCCAGGCCCGGGAGCTCAAGCGGCTGCGCGAATGGGCGGGCCGCGCGCCCGAGCGCGCCCAGGAGCTCGAGCAGCGCATGCCCATCGAAGCCCACCGCCGGGTGACCGCCCAGCCCCGGGCGGCCACCCCCCAGCAGCCGGGGGTTGCCGGCCAGCAGCCGGGGGTTGCCCGCGCCCCCGCGGGCGCACCCGCTCAGACGGCGGCCGGGACGCCGGGGGGGCCCGGACAGCCGGGGGCTCCGCCAGGGGCGCCGCCGGGCGTCCCGGTTCCGACTCCGGCTGCGGTTCCGCCGACCGCGGCGCCCGTACCCAGGCCCCTCCCGCGCGCGGCCCCCGCCACGGCGGCGGCCCAAGCGGCAGCGGCCCAGCCTGCAGCGGCCCAGCCTGCAGCGGCCCACGCCGGCGCGCCGAGCCAGGCGCCCGGGGCGCCGCCGGCCGGAGGCGCGGCAGGCCCCGTCATGGCCCCGGCCACGCCCGCCGG
>DASZHF010000039.1:0-6195 GCA_035938095.1 Solirubrobacteraceae bacterium | reverse complement strand
GGAGCAGGTCCGCGACGCCATCGACTCGGTACGCGCCCTGATGCCCGTCCTCGAGCGCCGGGCGGTACCGGAGCTCGGGGCCATTCGCGACGCGCTCTCGCGCCTGCAGCTCGCCTACACGAGGGAGCAGGGGACGGCCGGGGCACAAGGTCCCGGTCCGGCGGGCGGTTCGGGTCCGGCTGGCGGGTCGGGTCCGGGTGGCGGTTCGGGTCCGCCGGGAGGCCCGGGGCAGCCCGAGCGCCCGGGGCAGGAGCAGGGATCGACGAGGTCCGGCGGCGACGGGCAGACGGGTGAGCCATCCGAGCCTCGGCCGGGGGGCGACAAGGGTCACGAGCCCGGACCCGCGGAGTCCAGCGGACGGTTGTGGGTCCCAGGCCGCTGACCACTGGGGCTGCCCGTGCGCTGAGCGCCCCGGGCGTCCGCGGGCTTCCTCGATAGACTCCTCGCCCTTCGCAGGCCGGGCGCGGGCCGCGACGCCGTGCCCGGCGGCCTTCGCGCCCTGGATTGACCTACTTCGGGCGCGCAATCACACGGCGGAGGACTCTGTACTTGACTAGCTTCTTGACCAACCACGGCGTGGTGGTGGCGCTGGTTTGCGCCGGACTCGCCGTGCTCTACGGCGTCGCCACCTCACGCTCGCTGCTCGCGCTCTCGCCGGGCAACGAGCGCATGCAGGCGATATCACTGGCCGTGCAACAGGGCGCCCGGGCCTACCTGACCCGCCAGTACACGGTCATCGCCGGAGTCGGGGTCGTGCTGTTCGTGGCGCTGATCTTCGTGCAGAACATCGCCGTGGCCGTGGGCTTCGCGATCGGCGGGGTCCTGTCGGGCTCCGCGGGCTTCATCGGCATGAACGTGTCCGTGCGGGCCAACGCGCGTGTCGCCGAGGCGGCCCGGGGCGGGGTGCCTCCCGCGCTGAGCGTCGCCTTCCGGGGCGGCGCGGTAACCGGGCTGCTGGTGGTCGGCCTGGCGCTGCTCGGCGTCGCCGGCTACTACGGCGCTCTCACCGCGATCTTCGACGACAGTCAGAGGACGGCGGTCGACGCCCTCATCGGGCTCGGGTTCGGGGGTTCGCTGATCTCGGTGTTCGCCCGTCTGGGTGGAGGGATCTTCACGAAAGCGGCCGACGTGGGAGCCGACCTGGTGGGCAAGGTGGAGGCCGGGATCCCCGAGGACGATCCCCGTAACCCGGCCGTGATCGCCGACAACGTCGGTGACAACGTGGGTGACTGCGCCGGAATGGCGGCCGACTTGTTCGAGACCTACGCCGTCACGGCGGTGGCCGTGATGCTGCTCGGAGTTCTCACCTTCCGCAATGCGACGGCGGTCGCGCTGTATCCGCTGGTGCTGGGGGCGGTGGCGATCGTCGCTTCGATCATCGGGACCTTCGCGGTGCGCTCACGGGCCGGCAACGTCGAGCGAGCGCTCTACCAGGGCCTGATCCTGTCGGGCGCGATAGCCGCCGCGGCGTTCTATCCGGTGACCCGGTGGCTGTGGCATCCCAACGGCGTCGGCGTCCCCAACGGATCACTTCCGGGAGTGGGCGACATCTACCTGTGTTCGCTGGTCGGGATCGCGGTCACCGCGTGTCTGTTCGTGCTCACGGACTACTACACGTCGACTCGCTTCTCACCCGTCAAGAAGATCTCCGCCGCCTCGCGCACCGGGCACGCGACCAACATCATCCAGGGCTTCGCCTCCGGCCTGCAGGCGACCGCCCTGCCCGCGCTCGTGATCGTCCTCGGCATCCTCGTCTCTTGGAAGCTCGCCGGCATATACGGCATCGGGGTGGCCGTCATGGGCCAGCTCTCGCTCACCGGGCTGATCGTGGCGCTCGACGCCTTCGGGCCCATCACCGACAATGCCGGGGGAATCGCCGAGATGGCCGACCTCCCCGAGGAGGTTCGCAACGTGACCGACCCGCTCGACGCGGTCGGGAACACCACCAAGGCCGTGACCAAGGGATATGCGATCGGCTCCGCCGCCCTGGCCGCCATCGTCCTGTTCGCCGGCTTCAAGCAGGAGCTGATCGACAAGGGGCACTTCAGCGTTCTGACCTTCGGCATCGACGAGCCTCCGGTGCTAATCGGCCTGTTCCTGGGCGGCATGATGGTCGCCCTGTTCGCCTCGCTCGCCATCGAGGCGGTAGGCCGAGCGGGCGGAGCCGTGGTCGAAGAGGTCCGTCGTCAGTTTCGCGAGCGGCCCGGGATCATGGCGGGCACCGAGCTGCCCGATTACGCGAGGTCGGTGGACATCGTGACCCGCACGGCGCAGCGGGAGATGATCCTTCCCTCGCTGCTTCCCATCGGGCTGACTCTGATCGTGGGCCTGATCGACGTCAAAGCGCTCGGCGGCCTGCTCATCGGAGTCATCGTGGTGGGCTTCTTCTTCGCCGTTCTCATGACGGCGGGCGGGGGCGCCTGGGATAACGCCAAGAAGCTCATCGAGGACGGCCTCTACGGCGGCAAGGGGTCCGATGCCCACGCCGCGGCGGTGACCGGCGACACCGTGGGCGACCCGTTCAAGGACACCGCCGGCCCCGCCATCAACCCGATGATCAAGGTCACGAACATCGTGGCCATCCTCATCATCCCGCTGATCACCTGACCGAGCGCGCGGCGCTCGGATCCGGTGCGCGCCGCGCGGGGCCTAATCTTGTCCGCATGACGACACCCCGCCGCGCGCACCGGGCCGGCACCCGGCTGCTGTCGTCGCTGATGGTGGTGATCGGGTTTGTACTCATCGTTCAGGCCGTGGCGGGGGAGACCGGCGGCGGACTACTCGCCCGGCTGATCCTCGGCGTCCTGTTCGCCGCCGCGGGTGCAGGGCGGCTCTACGTGCTGGCGCGAGGTCCAACGGGGGACCGACGGGACGGCGCTCAAGACCCCGCCGCCCGGCGCGGGGACGCCGCCCGGGGTCTCAGCCGTGGGCGCGGGGACGGCACCCCGGGTCCCGCGAACCGGCGAGGAAACGGTCGCTGATGTTCCGCCGCAGCCTCGGCTCGCCGACGCTGTTCGCAATCATCTGGACGTCCCTGGCCAGCGCGATCTACTTCGCGCTGGGGGTGGTGGCGGGCCATGCCCTGGGCCTGACGCCGCTCGTGTTCCTCGCCGGCGGGTTGTTCTTCGTGCTCGCCGGCATGACTTACGTCGAGGGCGCGTCCCTGCACCAGGATCGCGCCGGCTCGACGGTGTTCGCGCGCTACGCGTTCAACGAGCTCGTCAGCTTCGTGGCCGGGTGGGCGATCCTGCTCGACTACATCATCCTGATCGCGGTCACGGCGCTCTCGACCGCGCACTACCTGGCCGCTTTCTGGGGCCCCCTCGGCCGCGGCGTGGGGGAGCGGCTGCTGATCCTCGGCGTCATCGCCTATGTCGGCGTGCGCAATGTGCGGGGCTTCTCCCGGACCCGGATCCGCCGGATCGGCGCGCTGGTGGTCCTCGATCTGGCCCTCCAGATGCTGATCATCGTGATCGGGCTGGCGCTGTTCTTCAACTTCCACACCCTGGTCGACCAGGTGCATCTGGGCACTTCGCCGCGCTGGTCGGACGTGATCTTCGCTCTGACCATCGTCACGGTCGCGTTCACCAGCCTCGAGTCCGCGTCCGGGCTCGCCGGCGAGGTCGCCGTCAGCCGCGGGGGATTGCGCCGGCTGATCACCAGCGCCGCGGTCACGGTGCTCGTGATCTACGTGGGCATGGCGCTGGTGGCGGTCACGGCCTTCCCGATAAAGGGGGGCTCCACCGCGCTGGGCAACCAGTGGGTCAACGCGCCGGTGCTGGGAGTCGTGGACCGTTTCCACCCGGGCTGGCTCGAGGAAGTGTTCTACTACGCGGTCGCCGCAGCCGCGGCCATGTCTCTGGTCGCGGCGGCCAACTCGGCCATGTTGGGTCTGTCGCGGCTCGCCTACTCGCTGGCCACCAACCGCCAGATTCCGAGTGCGGTGGGGCGGCTGCACCCGCAGCGCTCGACTCCGTGGGTGGTGATCCTGATCGCCGCCGTGCTGGCGGCGGCGCTGGCTCTTCCCGCCGACCTGGACTTCCTGGTCGGGATCTACGCGTTCGGCGCGATGCTGGCGTTCACGATCGCGCACGTGTCGATCTGCGTCTCGCGCTACCGCGAGCCCGATCGGGACCGGCCGTACAAGATCCCCATGTCGATCACCGTCCGCGGGGGCCAGCTGCCGTTGCCGGCGGTGCTCGGAGCGGTGCTCTCCTTCGCCGCCTTCATCAGCGTGCTGGTGCTGCACGAAGGTGCCCGTTACTTCGGGCTCGGGTGGATGGCCTTCGGCCTCGCCCTGTACGTGATCTACCGGGTGACCGAGGAGAAGCCGCTCTTGCGCCGGGTGACCGTGCCTCCCGAGGCGCTGCGCGGCGAGCGCCGTGACGTTCACGAGGGGGAATACGGGTCGGTCCTGGTGCCCCTGTTCGGAGAGGCGCTCGACGACGACATCATCCAGACGGCTGCCCGCCTGGTCAGTCCCGACCAGGCGGATGAGCCCGACATCGACGAGGCCACGATCGAGGCGCTGTGGATCTTCGAGGTTCCCATGGCGCTGCCGATCGACGCCAGCTTGCCCGAGTCCCAGCTGCGGCGCGCTCGAGCGGCGCTCGCGCGGGCCAAGCAGGTGGGCGAGGAGTACACGGGCGTGCAGGTGGCGACGGCCACCGTTCGGGCCCGCCGCGCCGGGCAGGCGATCGTGGAGGAGGCACGCCGGCGTGGGGTGGAGGCGATCGTTCTGGCGGCGGAGGAACCGTCGCGCATTCGCGGTGGCGCCGTGCTCGGGGGCCGGGGGGGACCGCTGCAGAACTTCGTCGGTCCTATTACGAAATACGTGGTCAGCAAGGCGCCCTGCCGAGTGATCTTGACCGCCCGGCCCGAGCCCGCCGATCAGGACCAGGACGGTCGCGACGGTGCGCCCGAGGCGGGGTCCGTCGTGCCGTCCGGGCTCGAACCGGGACCTCCCCTCCCGAGGCGCTAGCGGGTCCGGAGCGCAGATGAAAGGGGTGTTATCGACCGGTCTCCGGCGGCCGCTTCATCTACTAGAGTGGCCGCATGTTCGTCCTCATCGTGGGGGCTGGGCGAGTCGGATCAGCGGTCGCCAAGCGAGTCCTGGCCGCTGGCCACCAGGTGTCTGTGCTCGACGAGGATCCCCTCTCGCACGAGCGCTTGGACGAGGGTCAGTCGAGCACGTGGGAGGACGCGGGCGGTCAGTACACCGTGGGGACCGCGCTCGAGGTGGATGCCCTACTGGCCGCCGGTATCGAGCAAGCGGACGTGTTCATCGCCTCCACCGATGGCGATAACACGAACCTGACTATCTCTCAGATCGCGCAGAAGCGGTTCGGTGTCCCCAAGGTGATCGCCAGAGTGATGGATCCGGCCCGGGCCACCTGGTACGGCGAGCAGGGTCTGCACACGATTTCGCCCACCCAGCATGCGATCGATATGTTCGCCACCGCCCTTGGCGTCCAATAGGGATCCTGCGCAGACGCGAGGCAGCGTGTCGGAGGCGCACTCATGTACGTGATCATCGTGGGGGCCGGCAAGGTTGGTCTCAACTTGGCGCGCGAGCTGTTGGACAAGGACCACGAGGTCACCCTCATCGAGTCCTACCGCCCGCGCTACCTGGCCGTCGAAGAGGAGCTCGAGCACGTCGTCCAGTACGGTGACGGGACCGAGCTATGGGTGCTCGAGCGCGCCGGCATCCAGCGCGCCGACCTGGTGGTGGCGGTGACCGGGGACGACGAGGACAACATGCTCGTGTGCCAGGTGGCCAAGGAGAAGTACCTGTGCGATCGCACGATCGCCCGAGTCAACAATCCCCGCAACCTCCAGCACTTCAAGCTGCTCAACATCCAGCCGGTGGTCTCGGCCACCGACCTCATCCTGCGCCTGATCGAGCACGAGGTGCCGAGGTACGGCCTCGTTCACCTGCTCGCCCTGGAAGAGGAGCGGCTCGAGATCATCGAGCTCGAGGTGTCGGCGGACTCACGCGCGGCGGGGCGGACGATCTCGCAGGTCGCGTTGCCGGACGGCAGCCTGATCATCTCGGTCCTGCGCGACGGCAAGGGCTTCGTCCCCAAGGCCGAGACAGTCATCGAGTCGGGAGACTCGGTTCTGCTCGTGCTCGACCCGGGGCTGGAGGAGAAGATCACCCCCTTCTTCCAACCGGACGGGACGGGGCCGGGGTAG
>DASZHF010000038.1:0-1644 GCA_035938095.1 Solirubrobacteraceae bacterium | reverse complement strand
AGCGACGAGAGAAAGTCATCGGGCAGCAGGCCGCGGTAGGTCGTGCGCCACGCGGCCACGTGCACGCGCGCGATCGCCGGGGCGTCGCCAACTTCAGCCGGACGCACAACGCTGATCACGATTCACAATCTATCGCGGGCCCGGGTAAGCTGGCGGCGGGGCATGGAGACGGCGGAGCTCGAGCCGGTTTTCGAACTCATGCCCGCGCGGGCAAGGGCTCGCCGCGCGATGGCCGTGATCTGCGCATCGCTGGTCACCATCGCGGCCACCGGCGCCATCTACCTGCACCCGACTTTCTCGATCCTCGGCACCGCAACCATCGGGCTGCAGGCCTCGTATCAAATTTCCAACGTCGATTTCGTCAACCCGGCCACCGGCTGGGTCGTCGCCGATTTCGACTCGGGCGACTACACAGTGCTGCACACGGACGATGGCGGTGTCAGCTGGATGCGCCAGCTCTCGGGCGCGGGCCAGGGTCACCCCCGTTACATGAAGTTCTTCGACGCAGCGGTCGGAGTCTTCGCCCTCGTCGGCACCAGCCCGCAGCTTTACCGGACCGCGGACGGCGGGCGCACCTGGGCCACGCTTCCGCCCCCGGCGGTGGACGGCCGCGTGGTCTCGTGGTCTTTCGTCGACTCTTTCTTCGGGTGGATGCTGGTCAGCGGGACCACCCCGATCTCGAATCCCCCGACCTACCTTTACCGCACCCAGGACGGCGGCTTCTCGTGGCAGAAGCTCGCCCATCCAGGGTCTGGGTCAGACCAGGCGTTCCAGGTCAACTTTTCCTACTTCACCACCGGCTGGCTGACCAGCGCAAACGCCGGGCCGTACGCCTACAAGACCAACGACTTCGGCGCGACCTGGACGCGCGTGGACCTTCCGCCTCCACCTGGCGGGTGGCCCCGTGGCGGCCGGTTCCTGGTCGCGGTGCAGCCGACGTCCGGTGGCGGCGCCGCCGCGTCGGTCGTGTACTTCCCCACGCTCAAGGGGAGGGCGGCCGTCGGAGCGGACATCCGCGCGTTTCCGCCGCTTGTCGTGCGCTCCTTCGACGGCGGGCGGCTCCACGCGTACACCTACTCCACGCTGATCGATCAGCTCGTCGGAGGCCCGGTGGCGCAGGAGCCTGCGCCCAACCAGACCCGGCTCGGCACGACCGACAACGGCATCACCTGGTCCTTGATCCAGCCGCCCTCGTCATCGGGTGCGATCGGTTACTTCGATGCCTCGAACTGGTGGTGGATCGGCGGTGCCCAGTGGGCTCACAGCGGCGACGGCGGCGCGACCTGGACGGATCCGCAGAACATCGGAGCGATAGAGCCGCTCCCCGGCTCCCTGCGGGTGCTGGACCGCAACCACGCCTGGTTCGCCGGCTCCGCCGGTGCGAGGCCCGTCCTGGAGGCGACCGCCGACGGGGGTAGGGGCTGGCGAATGGTGCTGCTGCCCGCGTTGCCGGACGCGGTCTAGAACCGGGCCCTAGCCCGGTCCTCCCCATTTACGGGGAGGTGGCTCCTCCCCACTGGTGGGGAGGTGGCGCGAAGCGCCGGAGGGGCAGCGCCGGAGGGGCAGCGCCGGAGGGGCAGCGCCGGAGGGGCAGAACCGACTAGCGCCGCTCGTTCGCTCGCACAACCTGGCTCAGCAAGCGCA
>DASZHF010000037.1:0-11858 GCA_035938095.1 Solirubrobacteraceae bacterium | reverse complement strand
CGCGATGGACTCCTGGGTGAGTGTTCACGTCGATCCCAACGTCAACGGAACGCGCGACGGCGTCAACACGATGGGCTACTACCTGCGTGCCGACCTGCCCTTCTATCACGCGCTGGCGGACAACTTCACGATCTGCGACGGCTACTTCTGCTCGGTGCTCGGCCCGACCGATCCGAACCGGCTGTACTCGATGACCGCCACCCTCGACCCCGACGGCAAGCACGGCGGCCCGTCGCTGCAGACGCTGGTCAGCAACCGGACACAGACCTTCGGCAAGTACAACTGGCCCACATATCCGGAACAGCTCCAGGCCAAGGGCATCAGCTGGAAGATCTACGGCACCCCGGACGGCAACTTCGGCGACAACGTGCTGGCCTACTTCGCCGCCTACCAGCAGAACCCCCAGCTGGCCGCCAACGCGTTCGCACCCACCTTCCCCGCCAACTTCCAGGCCGACTGCGCGGCGGGCACGCTGCCCCAGGTCTCCTGGGTCCTGGCCTCCCTCGTGCAGAGCGAACACCCGCCGGCCGCCGTCACCCAGGGCGAGGTGGCCGCCTCCCAGATCCTCAACGCCCTCACCTCGAACCCGGCCGTGTGGGCGAAGACCGCCCTGTTCATCACCTACGACGAGAATGGCGGCTTCTTCGACCACGTTCCACCGCCCACCGCCCCGCCAGGAACCGCGGGGGAATACCTCACCGTCAACCCGGTGCCCAGCATCGCAAAGGACCGTCAGGGCAATCCGGTCCTCGGGCCGATCGGCCTGGGCATCCGGGTTCCCATGCTCGTCGTCTCGCCGTTCTCGCGCGGCGGCTTGGTGTGCTCGGACACCTTTGACCACACGTCGCTGCTGCGCTTCCTGGAGACGCGCTTCGGCCCCGAGGTGCCCAATCTCACCCCCTGGCGGCGCTCGGTTACGGGGGACATGACGAGCGCGTTCAACTTCGTCGCCGCCCCCGACGCCGCGGTGCCGAAGCTGCCGACCCCGTCGCCCACCGACCCTCGCACCACGAACAGCGACTGCCAGGGCAACGGGCCCGACGTCGGCAACCCGAACTTCCCCACCGTGAAGGGTTACACGCTCCCGCCCCCACCGCTGACGCTGCCCGCGCAGGAGCCGGGGACGGCGCGGCGCCCGAGCGGACTGTGCGCCGCTCAAAACCCACCCGCCAGCCCCACCACGCCAGACAACCCCCTGGGGCTGCCCCCGACCACCGGCTGCGTCGACACCCGACAGTTCACGTTCCGCATCCACCGCCCCCACGGCCGGCGGGTCGTGCGCCTGGACGTCTCTGTCAACGGGCGTCACGTCAGGACGGTCCGGGCGCCGCGCAACCGCAGCATCACCCGCCTGACTCTCATGCGTCTGCCGGTGGGGAACTTTTCGCTCAAGATCGTCGCGCATACCAGGCACGGGAACCCGGTGATCACCGTGCGCGAGTACCACGGCTGCACCAAGGGCCCGCCCCACCACCTGCACCGCCACAAGCGCGGCCGCCGCACGGGCTAGGCCTGGCGCCCCTTGAACGAACCGTCAACCGGCCGCGGCCTCACCCGGCGCGGCGTGCTGCGCACCTGCGACGCAGGGTCAGGGTGTCATGAGCCGCGCTAGGCCCGAGCTCCCGTCCGAGCGCCCGCGGGAGCCGCGCATCCCGCCGTTGCCCCCCGAGGAATGGACCGATGACGTGCGCGGCCTGATGGTGCCCTCGCAGCCCGATGGGGGACCGCCCCTGAACATATTCACCACGCTCGCTCGCCACCCCAAGCTCTTCGCCAGCTGGCTTGCGTTCGGCGGCCGCCTCCTGGTGGCCGGGACCATCCCGGCCCGTGACCGCGAGCTCGTCATCCTGCGCACCGCGTTCAACTGCCGCTCGGCCTATGAGTGGGGCCAGCACGTCCGCATCGCCCGCGACGCGGGAATCGACGACGCCACGATCGCCCGGGTGGCCCGCTGGCCCCGGGACGGTGGCTGGGACGAGCACGACTCGGCCTTGCTGCTCGCTGCAGACGAGCTGCACCGCGACGCGATCATCACCGACGCCACGTGGGGAGCTCTCGCCGCGCGCTACGACGATCGCCAGCTCATCGAGCTGACGATGCTCGTAGGTCAATATCACCTGGTGGCGTTCGCCCTGAACTCGCTCGGAGTCCAACCCGAGCCGGGCCTGGAGCCGCTACCCGACGCTACGGAAGGTTGACGTCGGGGAAGACCTCGAGCCAGACCCGGTTACCGCTCTGGTCGAAGTAGCCGCGCGTGTCCCGGTCGGGCGTGGTCTGGGGCAGGCCGCTCAGGGACATCCACGCGGACGGGTGGACGACGGACCCGTTGGGCAGCTCGACAGCGACGGCCGGTCCGTTCGGGTGAAACACGTTGTCCTGGTTGCACTTGAGCTCGGGACCGCCCAACGGGTCGCGGGAAAGTGTCCCATCGGGGAGGACGTAGCGGCCGCTGGTGATCGTCTCGGGCGCTCCTCCGTGTGTGTCCAGGAGCGGCACGAGCGCCTGGCCGAGGAGGTCCGCGGCCGAGCCCGACGCGGCCTCGGAATCGTCGGAGTGCGCGCACCCGAACCGGTCGGCGGGGCTGCCGTTTACCAGGCCCGTGATCGCGGGTGTGTTGGAGCTGCTCGGTATACCGACGTCGTTGCCCTGAGGGAAGATGTAGCCGATCATGTCTTCGGCCAAGCCGTCGATGAAGCGAAACGGCGTGTGCATGTGCGGGATCAGCCAGGGGGGCAGGCCCGGCTGCTTGTTGGGCATGTCGTTCGGCCCCAGGAATCCTCGTAGGTAGGTGAACGGGAACACCTCGCCCGGTATCGAGATGAACTGCCCGTCCCCGATCCGGAACGCCGCCACCTGAGTCTGGACGGACTGACCCGAAGTGCTTCCGTTGGGTGCGACCGGGAACTGCTGGCTGCAGTCGCTGCTGAAGCCGGGACGATGAGCGAAGACCCCGGCCTGCGCAAAGGCGGCAAAGCCCTGGTTCTCGAGGGGGATGCAAACGTTGGTGCGGGCGCCCCAGATGTCGCTGCTCGTAGAGGGGTAGTAGCTGCCCGAATCCAGCGCCTGGATGATTGGACCTGCCATCTGCTGCCCGAACGCGCGCGTCTCCCCGTTGTAGCCAAGGGGCACATGCTGCGCACCCCCGGTGTCGTCCTGGCCGCCGGCCTGGAATAGCGTGCGGCAGCCGGCAGGATGCCCCGCGTCGATGAACTTCTGGGGACTCCGTGGAATCGACGACGGGTAGACCTGGGGGCTCTCGACGCTACCGACCGATCCCGCCATCTCAATCGCGACGCCTCCATAGTGCTGCTCCAGCGCACTGCGGAAGAAGTAGGGCCAGTCCGAGGTGACCCATGTCTTCTCCTGATCCAGGGTGAAGGCGCCGTCCTTGGCTCCGCCGCCGTTGAAGCCCAGCGTCTCGGCGTGCTGGCTGACGCTGGCGAGCGTGGCGATCGGCCTCCCGTCGGTGCCCACCGCCTGGAGTACCGGCATGTGCTGATCGTCGACGAAGGGATATGAGGACCAGCACTGACGCATGTTGGCTGGCTCGAGCACCTCCGTGTAACGGATGGTGGCCGGTCGCAGGGCCTGATAGGCCTGCTCGATGGCCGCCGCGCTCTTGGCGACGAAGTAGTTGACGAAGTAGTCGTTGACCCCGGAGGTGGCCGGCGTCACACCGCCCAGCCCCAGCGTGTCGGGGGCGGACTCGTCGTGGGTCGCGGAGATGAAGATGCCCGTCAGGGGGTAGCCGTCGGCCGCCACCTTGTCTCGGATTTGTTGCTGGTAGACGTTGAACAGCCCCTCCTGGTCGACAACCTCCACCGCGATCGTCTGCTGCCCGTTGGACACCACCATCGCGCGCGCGGTCACCGGATCGGCCACCATCGTGTAGAAGCGCGGCGTGTTGCTCCCTCCGCCCAGCAGGTTGCCGTCCCAGCGGCCGTTCTGGTTGCAGTCGGTGTAGGGGTCGCCGGGGAGGGGAGGCGGACCCTGGGACGGTCCGTCGTAGTGACCGCTGCCCTGCGCATCGACGTAAGGCTCCATGAACGCGAAGTCACGCTTGCCGCTGAACATGCCCGTCGGATCACAGCTCGCGGTCGGATCGCCTGGCGCCTTGCCGAATGCCGGCGGGCTGAAGTCCGCAACGCCCGCGCCGACCCGGAAGATCGCGGGCGGCCCCTTTCCGAGTCCGGCCAAACCCGCCGGGAACCCGCCGCCCGGGGTGTTCAGGCCCTGGACCCCAGCGCCCCCGGAGCGCGGGCAGCTCGAGCCCGCCGTGAGCTGATCGCGCCGGCGGACGTGGCGGCGACGGACCAGCAGGTCAACCGTCAGTGCCAGCGATCGGCACGAAGCGAGCGCGGCCCGGACCGGCTGGCGCCCGGCAGGGGTGAGCGTCAGCGTCAGCGTCGCGCGTCCTCGCCGGTTGAGGCGGACGCGGCGGCGGCCCGTGATGGGAGGGCCGAGAGGCTGCGCGCGGGTCACACCACGGCGAGCCGCGGCGCCCGCCGGGATCGTCACCACCACTCGTAGGCGTAGCCGGCGGGGTCCCGACAATCGGATGCGTATCCGGCCCGTGCGCAGAACCGTCGCGGCATCGCGACTGAGCAGTCGCGCCCGTGGGCGGGCGGTCCGGGCGGCACCCGCGGTCGGCGTCGACCCACGGCCTGGAGCGGCGGCTGCGTGCGAGCAGACGGCCAGCAACCCGGCCGGCAAGAGCGCGCACATCACGAGTGCGAGCCGCTGCCTGGCCACCCGGTTGCTAGCGCGACCCGCCGCTGCGCTCCTGCCCCGACCATCGACCTCCGCGATCACACCCTCCTCCCGGGCGATCACATCCTCCCTCCTCGCAGGAAAGTAGACGATGCCCGTCCTTTCCGCGCCACGCCGGCGTCAGGCCGCGAGGCGCGCGGCTCAGCGAGCGCTCAGTTACCGATCACTGGACGCTCAGGTACGGCTCAGCGCGTCACCAGTTCCTGCGGGACGAGGTCCAGCGCGACCTCCGAGCCCCGGCGCAGGACGACCACGGGGACCGGCTTCCCGATGAGCTCAGCGACCATCAGACGCTGCAGGTCCTCGACTCGATCCACGCGAGCACCGTCCACCTCGATGAGCAGGTCCTCGGGACGCAGGCCAGCGTTTTCGGCCGGGCTCCCCGGCATCACCTCGACCACTTCGACTCCGGTGGTCTGATCGCGCCGGCGCCGGGCTTGGGGCGGAAGCGGGCGCGGGCCGCCGGCGATGCCCAGATAGGCGCGCCGGACGCGTCCCTCGCTCATCAACGCTCCGATGACCCGGCGCGTGCCGCCGTTGATCGGCACTGCCAGCCCCAGCCCGATCCCGGCCACGGCCGTGTTGATGCCGATCACCCTGCCGCTGCTATCGGCCAGGGCGCCCCCCGAGTTTCCCGGGTTAAGGGCGGCGTCGGTCTGAATCACGTTGTCGATCGTCCGCACTGCCGATCCGTCTCGCGTCGGGAGCGAGCGCCCCAGGGCGGAGACGACGCCGGCGGTGACCGAGCTGGCAAACCCGTGCGGGTTGCCGATGGCCACCACCAACTGGCCCACCCGCAGGTGCTCGGCATCGCCGAGCTCCGCGGCGACCAGGCGATCCGCATCGGCTCGAACAAGCGCCAGATCGGAGAAGGGGTCCGTGCCCACGATGTCAAACGCGTACTCGCTGCCGTCCACGAACGACGCGCGGCCCTGGCGCCGGCGGCCATGTACCACGTGGGCAGAGGTCAGCATGAATCCATCGGGAGTGAGCACCACCGCGCTGCCGGCGCCGGCCGGCACCCGGCCTCGGGACGTCTGGCGCGTCACGCGCAGGTTCGCCACCGAGGGCGCCAACCGTTCTGCCACCGCGACCACCGTGCGCGAGTAGGCGTCCAGCGCGGCCGCCTCGGCCTCGGGGACGCCGGCGTCGGTCTGGCCGTCGGACAGCTCCGGGTGCTCCGCCACACTCATCGGGAGCCCTCCTGTCCGTTCAGCTGCACGGCGACCTCGCGCTCTTCCGTGCCGCGCAGCAGCCCGAGCTCTAGACGGCCGTCGTCGCCGACCTCGTCCAGCGCGCTATGCAAGACGTCGAGGCCGCTGGCCTCGCGGCCACCGGCCGACAGGATCAGGTCACCTCGTTGAAGTCCGGCCTGCTCGGCCGGACTACCGGAGCGAACGCCGCGGATGAGAACGCCGTCGCGCTCGGGCAGCCCGACGGCGCGCCGCAGGCGCCGCGCCATGTGGGGCGGAACCACGGCCACGCCGAGCTCGCGCCGCACGGGCGTCTCTCCCCGAGCCAGCCGCTCGATGGTGGACGCGAGCGTCGCGGTGGCGACGGCCAGGATCAGCCCGCCCTCGAGGCGGATGACGTTGATGCCCAGTAGACGTCCCTCGGCGTCGACCAGTGGACCGCCCGAGGACCCGGGGGGGAGGGGAGCGGTGTGCTCGATCGCCGGCACGCGGCGCCCGCGGGGGCGGAAGGTGCGTTCGGCCGCCGAGACGAAGCCCAATGTCGCCCGCAGGCCGCGCCCTCCGGGGCGGGCGAGCGCGACCACCGGGGTTCCCACTCCGACCGTGCCGCTTGCGTCAGACTGGTCGCCCTCATCGGCGCCGCCGCCACCGCCCGGCGCCCACACGGGCAGGGGCGCAGTGCCTCCGGTATCGGTCTCGAGCACGGCCAGGTCGAGCGCCGGGTCGACTCCAAGCACGCTGGCGTCGGTCCGCCGCTCGTCGGCGAATACGACGCGGGCCTCGGAGGAGCGCAGGTTGTGCGCCGCCGTCAGCACGCGGCCATCGGCGATCACGACGCCAGTGCCGCGGCCACCACTTCGGCCGCTCCCCCGGCCGCTCAGCCCCACCACTGCCTCACCGGCGCCGGCGGCGGTCTGGGAGATCAAATTCTGCAGTTCGTCCAGGACTGCCATACGAGAACACCAACTTTCCGCTCAAAGGAGACTAACTATCGACTTGCAAGTCACTAGCGTATCATCCCGCCGCGGCTACCATTGAGGCCGTGTCGCCTCGCGATCTCCCCAAGAAACCCGCCCCACCAGCGGACCTCGCCAAAGAGGCCGCTCCACCGGCTGATCCCGCCAAAGAGGCCGCTCCGCCGGCTGATCTCCCCGACGACATCACCGGCCCACCCACCGACCGCTCCAATCCCGCGCTGGCCGAGGCGCTGGCCGCGGTCGGCGATCGCTGGACGCTGCTCCTGATTGCGGCGCTGCTGGAGGGACCCCTGCGCTTCGGTGAGCTCCAGGAGCGCCTGCCCGGAATCGCCCCGAACGTCCTCAGCCAGCGGCTGCGTCATCTCCAGCAGCAGGGCCTGGTCCTCACGGAGGCCTACTCCGCCCGCCCACCCCGCTTCGTGTACGAGCTGTCGTCCCGCGGCCACGAACTCGCCGAGCCTCTCCGGCTGCTCGCCCACTGGGCCGATCGCCAGGGCGAGCGCGAAGCCCCGCGCCACGCCGCCTGTGGCAGCCCCCTCGAGCTGGTGTGGTATTGCCCGACCTGCCGCGAGCCGGTCACCGACGCCGCCGACGAGGGCGAGCTCAGCTACCTCTAGGCCGCCGGGCGCCACCAGCGGTCAACCGCCCGGCGGCCCACGCCTCGACACCACCGCCATCCGTCCCCGCAGCCGCCAGGCGGCGCGACTTCAGCTGTGGCTGCCGAACTCCTGGGTGTAGGTGCCGCCGGGCTGACCCTGCGAGAAGCTGGGCACGCCCGCGGGCGCCACGCCGATTCCGGTCTGGCGGTAGGCCGGGTCGAGGATGTTCTCCCGGTGTCCCGGAGACTCCATCCAGGCCTGGACGATCTTGGCGGGCGTCCCCAGATCCATCGTGCCGAAGGCGATGTTCTCGCCGATCGCGTAGGACGCTCCCTGGGGGACGTAGCCCGAGTTGAGCACCCGGTCGCTGGCCGTGACCCCGTCCGGGCTGGTGTGATCGAAGTAGTCGCGCGCGACCATGTCGGCCGACTTGGCCTGGGCGACCGACTGCAGGGTTCCGTCGACGGTCAACGGCCGCAGCCCCGCCTTGGCCCGCTCGAGGTTGATCAGGCACAGGGTCGCGTCGCGCACCTGCTGGAGATCACTCGGAGTCGGCATCAGGTCAGTGCCGGTGCAGGTCTGCGTGGCCGCCGCGGGCGTGCTGACCACGGGCAGCGGCTGCGGGGCGGGCGCCGGGGCCCGGGGGCTGGGGGTGGGACGCCGCGGGACGCGGGAGCGGCCGGCGCCGATCTGGCAGCCGCGGCGCTGGAGCCGGCGGCGCAGCAGCGACCGTCGAGCCAGCAGCTGGCGGCGGCGCGGGGCGCAGCGTGATCCAGGATTAAGGGGGGCCGGAAGCGGGCGGGGAGACAGGCCGGAGCGCCAGGGCGCGAGGCGCGATTCCGACGCCACCGCCCCGGGATGTGCCTGGGCGAGCGTCGCGCCGCTGGCCGCGCCGCCGCTGAGCGCGACGGTGAGGCAGAGGAAGGTGAGGGAAAACCGCTTGTTCAGGCGCATGCGCAGGTGCATGGGGGGCTGACCCTCGAATCGGCGCCCGGCTGGGGCCGCTTGAAGCGGACCGATGGGATCTGGACGCCCGACCGGGGCGGGCGACCCTGTCCAGGCCCCCCCGGGCG
The DNA here is from genome assembly GCA_035938095.1 of Solirubrobacteraceae bacterium. Lineage (GTDB taxonomy): Bacteria > Actinomycetota > Thermoleophilia > Solirubrobacterales > Solirubrobacteraceae > AC-64. The sequence goes on along the minus strand of DASZHF010000037.1, from coordinate 3,246 downwards.
TCCCTTCGGGGCTTCGCGGGCGGAGCTGGGGGAGCCCGGTTCTCACCGTGCTCTCGCTCTCGGTTTCCACTGTCCTCGCCGCCGCCCTTGGGCTGGGTTCGGTGGCGCTGCTGCTCCTGCTCGGCCGAGCGCTCGCCCGCCGGGGGCGGCGGTACGTCCGCCTCGGGCTGGTGCCCTACCGCACCGATCGCGCCCATCCCGAGGCGCTCGCGGCGCTGTTCGACTCCCTGAACAACCGACTGCTCGCCCGCTGGTGGCAGCGAGCCGTCTGTGGTCAGCGCTCGCTCGCGCTCGAGCTCCATGTCCGGCACGCGACCGGAAGCGCAGCCAGCCAGGTTGGACCGGCCACGGGCCAGGGTCCCGCGGCCAGCGCCCAGACTGCACCGGTCCCGTGTCAGGCCCTCCTGGCGGTGACCTGTCCGGCGGAGCTCGTGCAGCTGCTCGCGGCCACGCTGCGCAGCGCCTATCCCAATCTGCGCCTGGTGCCCTGGTCGGGCCAGCCGGCCGGCGGGCTGGCGCTCGTGCGCCTCAAAAAGCGCGAGCGCTTCACCCGCCGGTTGGAGGTCATGACGGACGAGGAGCAAGCCCTGCCCGTCGATCGTCTGCTCCGCGTGATGGCGGCCGCAGCGACCCACAGCGTGGTGCAGCTCACCCTCACCCCGGTTCCGGCCTGGTTCGAGCGCTGGGCGAGCCGGCCGCCCCGGCGCCGGCCGCAGGAGACAGACGCCGCCCAATCCTCCGATTCACCGCGCCCGCCCGAAGTACACGGCGCCGATCGGCGGGCCGGCGCGCTGTTCTTCGCAGACCTCCGCGTGCTCGCTCCGACGCGCAGGCTGTGCGGGCAGATCGCGTCCGAGTTGCGATCGCACGGCGCCGCCAACCAGCTCGTGCCGCGCGAGGCCGTCGTGCGCCACCGGGTCGCGCGCGTCTACCGGAGGCGCATCGAGCGGGGAGAGGGCAACCCGATCCCGTCGTGTATCCGCGGCGTCTACGCGTCGCCCGAGCTGGCCGGGCTGTGGCAGCTCCCGTCGGTGGGCTTCACCGGCGTCCCCCTCGAGCGCTCCTCGGTCCCGCTGGTCGCCGCGCCGCCCGCGATCCTGCGCCCACCCGCCGGTCCCGGGCTGTTGGCGGACGAATTCGGCCCGGTGACCTTGCACGAGGCGGTGCGGTGGCAGAACGTCGCCGTTCCTGGAGCTGTAGGCCACGGGAAGACGTCCCTGCTCGTGGCCAGCGTGCGGGAGGATCTCGCCCGTCCCCGCTGCGCGGTGATCGTCTTCGATCCCAAGGGGGACGCCGCCGACGCCGCCGTCAGCGTCGTTCCCGAAGGCCGGGCCTGCACGCTGCTCGACCTCGCCCGGCCCACCTGCGGATGCAACCCGCTGGCCGTGAACGCTCCCCCGGACTCGATCGCCGACGCCGTGGTGGCGGCACTCCGAAACCTCTTCTCCGACAGCGACATACGGGCGAGCTCCGATCGCTATCTGCGCAACGCGATCGTTGCGGCCCTGGCCTATGACCCGAACGCGAACCTGTGGGACGCCGCCCGGTTGCTGTCGGTGACCGAGGAGGGACGAGCCTTCCGCCAGCGGGTCGGGACCCGGATGCGCGAGCTTCCGGAGTACAAGGAGATCGCCGACTTCTTCGGAGACGAGCTGCCCGCGCAGCTCGAGGATGCCCGCGCGACGACGACCGCCAAGCTCGACGCTCCGGCCAACAAGCTCGCGCGCGTGCTCAACGTGCCTGCGATCAAGCGCGTACTTCTCAACCGGTCACTGACGATCGACTTCGAGCGAATCATCGCCGCGGGAGAGGTCCTCGTGGTGCGCGGTGCGCTGGGGGAGATGGGGGCAGGTAACACAGCCGTGCTCATGCAGTTGTTGATTGGGATGCTCGATGCCGCCCTGGCCAGACAGCAGGACCTGCGCCCGGCGGCCGAGCGCATGACGGTCGCCCTGAAGATCGACGAGGCGCCGCTGGTGATCAACCGCGGCTTCGCCGCGACCCTGGCGCTGAAACGGTCGGCGGGGTTGGAGACCGTCGCGTGCTGGCAGACCGATTCGCAGTGGGAGGAACCGGCCGTGCGCGATCAGCTCGAGGCTCTGTTCGCCCATCGCGTCTATTTCGCAACCCCGTCGGCGCAGGAGGCGCGAGCCACCGCCAGTTTGATGATGGCCGAGTACTCGGACCAGGTCCGGGCCGGGACGGCCGCGGTCACGACGCTCGGTCATCCCGACGTGCGGCTGTACCTGCCCCGGCACGTCGCGTTGGTCAGCTGGAACGCCCCAGGCGGACGGCAGGCTCCGTTCATCGGGCGGACCGCGCCACTCGTAGTGGACCCCGACCGGCTGACGCATCACGCGGCGGCGCAGGCGGCCCGCGGCGCCCGGGCGCAGGAGGATCTCAGCCAGCCCCACTGGGAGGGCGATGCCTGGATCCCGGAGGGAGTCGTCGGGCGCTCCGAATCCGCCGACTCCGAAGACTCGTTCCCCCAACCCGCTGCGCCGCCCGACTCCTATGCCGAGCTGATCGCGCTCGACGCTGCGCGATCTGTGCGCCAGGAGGTGCCGCCGACGCGGCGGGGGTCGCCGGGCCTCCAGCGACCGGACCGGCCGATGCTGGAGTGGATCGCCGAGCTGGGATGCGCGCTGAGCGCGCAGGTGCATCGTCGCTGGAACCCCGATCGGGCTCCAAGCACCACGCAGCGTCAACTCAAGCGGCTGTGGGAAGGCGGCTGGTTGGCCCGCCTCCAGTTTCACCAGCCCGATGGGGGAGGTGTGCCCATGTGTTACCTGCCGACTGGCCAGACGCTGCGCATGCTGGCGTCCCACCGCGAGGGCTCGCCAGCGCGCGCAGCCATGAACCGCGACGCGGCGGCTCGGGATGCCCCGAACCGCGACGACGTTTCGCCCTCACCGCATGCCGTGGAAACGATCGCTGGTTTCGAGGGCGCGGTGGGCCCAGCCGGAGTCCGAGCCGCTCGGCGGGCGACTCACGTCACCGGCTGGGTCGCGCAAGCCGAGCGCCATCTGGGCCCGGCGGTGACCGGCGTCCGGGGCTGGAGCCGCTCGGTGCTGCGCCCGCCTCCGCGAGGCCCGCGGGACAGCCGACCCGAGGGGCCCGGCGACCTGAGCCTGCCGGGCGGACGGCGTCCGCACGGCTTCCTCCGCAGCACGTCTGGCGCCAAGCGCGTCGAGATCGCGGAGTTCGAAGCGGTGCGGCCGGACGCGACCATCGTCCTGGCCCTGA
>DASZHF010000036.1:0-8417 GCA_035938095.1 Solirubrobacteraceae bacterium | reverse complement strand
CCATCTCAAAGCCCGTCCGGTGGTCCTTGACCAGCGTGTAGGGGTGCAGCACATAGGAGCGGATCTGCGAGCCGAAGTTGACGTCCTGGGCCTCGCCCCTCTCGCGCGCCAGCTCTTCGCGGCGCTTTCGCTCCTCGAGCTCGACCAGCTTCGAGCGCAGCATCGCCATCGCCTCGGCCTTGTTCGAGGACTGCGAGCGCTCGTTCTGGCATTGGACGACGATCCCGGTCGGCCGGTGGGTGATCCGCACCGCCGAGTCGGTCTTGTTGACGTGCTGGCCGCCAGCTCCACTCGCGCGGTAGGTGTCGATCTGGAGGTCATCGTCGTCGATCTCGACCTCGTCGACGTCGTCGACGACTGGCGACACCTCGACGCCGGCGAAGCTCGTCTGGCGCCGGTTGGCCGAGTCGAACGGCGACAGCCGCACGAGCCGGTGGACGCCCTTCTCGCTCCCGTAGAGCCCGTAGGCGTTCTCGCCCTTGACCCGGAAGGTGGCGGACTTGATCCCGGCCTCCTCCCCCGGGCTGACTTCGAGCAGCTCGGCGTCGAAGCCCCGCTTCTCGGCCCAGCGCATCTCCATGCGCAGCACCATCTCGGCCCAGTCCTGCGCGTCGGTGCCGCCCGCTCCGGCGTTGACCGTGACCAGCGCGTCCCCACTGTCGTAGCGCCCGGAGAACAGGCGCTCCTCCTCGAGCGCGGCCAGGCGCTGCTCGACGGAGTCGATCTGCGCCGCGACCTCCTCCGCCAGCTCGGGGTCCTCGCTCGCGAGCTCCACCAGACCCTCGAGGTCGTCGACGTCGCCGGTCAGGGATTCGAAGGTGTCGAGCTTGCGTCGCAGGCGAGCGTGCTCGGCCGAGACGCGCGCGGCCCGCTCGGAGTCCTCCCAGAAGCCCGGGCTCCCCATCTCGGACTCGAGCGCGGTGACGCGCTGGCTCAGGGCAGCTGGGTCAAAGGTAGTCCGCGAGCAGCTTGAGCTGGTCGCGGATCGCCGCCAGACGCTGCGGCGTGGGCTCGGTGGAGGTGGGCGTGGCCATCGGCGAGCGAGCGGCTAGGCCCCGTGGCACTTCTTGAACTTCTTGCCCGAACCGCAGTAGCAGGGGTCGTTGCGCCCGACCTGCTCGTCGGCCTCGACGCGGCGCTGCTGCACAACGGGCATGGGTTCGCCGTCCCCGGATTCGAGTGCCATCTCGCCCTCGGCCGCGGCCGCCGCGGCTATCGCCCCTGCCCCGGCCGGGACCATGCCACCCGAGTAGGACACGCGCGCCGGGCTCGTGCGGCTCCCCGAAGCGGCGTAGGGGACCGGCGCCTGGCCGCCCCCATTGGGGGCCTCGATCTGGACCTGGACGTGATAGATCATGCGCGCGAAGTCCGACCAGATCGAGTTCATCAGGTCGGCGAACAGCTCGAAGGCCTCGTTCTTGTAGGCCACCAGCGGGTCGATCTGCGCAAACCCGCGCAGGTGAATACCCTCGCGCAGGTAGTCCATGTCATACAGGTGCTCGCGCCAGCGCTCGTCGATGATCTGCATCAGCAGGTAGCGCTCGAGCTCGCGCATGAGCTCGGCCCCCAACTCGGCTTCGCGCTGGTTGTACAGCTCGACCGCGTCCTCGGTCAGGCGCTCCACCAGCGAGGCCCGGTCGACCTGATCGTGCTCCAGGTCCGACGCTCCGAAGCTCACCGGGTAGATCTGCTCCAGGGCCGTGAACATGCCGTCCAGGTCCCAGTCCTCTAGGTAGTCGCCGACCGTGTATTCCTCCACGGTGCGCTCGATCACCTTGGCGATCTCCTCACGCGCCGCTTCGCTCATGTCGCGCCTCTCGAGCACCTCGTCGCGGTACGCGTAGACCACGCGGCGCTGCTCGTTCATGACGTCGTCGTATTCGAGCACGTGCTTGCGCGCCAGGTAGTGCTGCTCCTCCACCCGCCGCTGCGCTCGCTCGATCTGCTTGGTCAGCATCCCCGCCTCGATCGGCTCCTCGTGGCCGGCCTCGTTGACCGAGCCGAGCCGGTCGAGGATGCGGTAGATGCGGTCGCCCGCGAACAGGCGGACCAGGTCGTCCTCGGCGGACAGGAAGAAGCGCGTCTCGCCCGGATCCCCCTGGCGCCCGGACCGGCCGCGAAGCTGGTTGTCGATGCGGCGTGACTCGTGGCGCTCGGTGCCGCAGATGAACAGCCCGCCCGCCTCGACCACCCTGTCGTGATCGGCCGCCACGCGCTCCTCCATGGCGGGGCGCACGTCGGCGAAGCGCGCCTCGTAATCGGGGTCGCCCGGCTGGAGCCCGAGCTTGGCCAGCTCCAGGCGGGCCATGTGCTCGGGGTTTCCGCCCAGCTTGATGTCCACGCCACGGCCCGCCATGTTCGTCGCGATCGTCACGGTCCCGGGCTGGCCCGCCTGGGCCACCGTCTCACCCTCGCGCTCGGCGTGCTCGGGCTTGGCATTGAGCACCGTGTGCGCGATCCCCCGGCGCCGCAGGCGTTCGGAGAGAAGCTCCGACACCTCGACCGAGATCGTGCCCACGAGCACGGGCTGGCCGCGCTCATGGCGCTCGGCGATCTCCTCGACCACCGCCTGCCATTTACCGTCCTTGGTCTTGTAGACCTGGTCGTTGCGGTCGCCGCGGATCATGGGGACGTTGGTGGGAATCTCGACCACCGGCAGTTCGTAGATCTTCATGAACTCGGTGGCCTCGGTAAGCGCCGTCCCGGTCATGCCCGCCAGCTTCCCGTACATCCGGAAGTAGTTCTGCAGGGTGATCGTGGCGAGCGTCTGGTTCTCCTCCTGCACGCGGACACCCTCCTTGGCCTCGACCGCTTGGTGCAGGCCCTCCGACCACCTGCGCCCCTCCAGGATGCGTCCGGTGAACTCGTCGATGATCTTCACCTCGCCGTCGATGACCGCGTAATCGACGTCGCGCTTGTACAGCGATTCCGCCTTGAGCGACTGAATGAGGTGGTTGACCAGGTGGCCGTTCTCGGGCCGGTACAGATGATCGATGCCCAGGAACTTCTCGGCCTTGGCGACGCCCTGCTCGGTCACCGCCACCGTCTTGTGCTTCTCCTCGAACTCATAGTCGAAGTCGGCGACGAAATCCTTCTTCGAGCGCGGATCCATCCCCTCCGGCGTCTTACCCGGCTGCATGGTGCGCGCCAGGCGCGCGAACTTGGCGTACAGGTCGGCGGCCTGCTCCGGGGCCCCGGAGATGATCAGCGGCGTGCGCGCCTCGTCGATGAGGATGTTGTCGACCTCGTCGACGATCGCATAGGAATGCATCCACGACTTCTTCTTCTCGGGCTCGCGCTCCTCCCAGTCCTCGGGCTTGGGCCGCCCGCCGTGCTGCACCTTCTCCTCCAGGCTGGTGGCCATGTTGTCGCGCAGGTAATCGAACCCGAACTCGGAGTTGGTCCCGTAGGTGACGTCGGCCTCATAAGCGCGTTGCTTATCGTCGTAATCCTGCATGTTCTGCAGCACGCCGACCGACACGCCCAGGGCGCGGTAGATGGGGCCCATCCACTCCGCGTCGCGGCGGGCCAGGTAGTCGTTGACGGTCACCAGGTGCACTCCCTGGCCGGTGAGCGAGTTGAGCACCACGGCCAGCGTCGCCGTCAGCGTCTTTCCTTCGCCGGTCCTCATCTCGGCGATCGCCCCGTCGTGGAGCACCATCCCGCCGATCAGCTGGACGTCGAAGTGGCGCATGCTCACGGTCCGGCGAGCCGCCTCGCGCACGGCGGCGAACGTCTCGGGCAACAGGTCGTCGAGCGACTCGCCGTTGCGGGCCCGCTCGCGCAGGCCGTTCGTGCGTTCGAGCAGCTCTTCGTCTGAGTCGAGCTCGAGCTCGGGCTCGAAGGCGTTGATCTGCCCCACCCGCTGCTCGTACTGGCGGTACTGCTTGGCCTCGCCCATGCGCAGGGCACGGTCCAGGAAGGGGAGCGGCATGGGCTCCAGCGTACCAATGGATCCCGCCCACGCCCCGGGTTGGGCGGCCCCTCAAACGGCGGTCGGCCGGTCCCGGCGAGCGGACCTGAGACGGCCCGGCGGCTAGGTCGCCTGGGGGGAGATCCCGCCCGGCACCTCGGCCGAGCGGGGCGCGCGCCGGCGGCGCCGCTTGTCGCGGTCGCGCTTGACCTGACGGGCAAGCTCGTCGGCGCAAAGGTTGATCGAGTGGACCATGTCGCGCGAGGCGTCGCAGGCCCGCAGGGTCGCACCCTTCAGGTGCAGGGTGGCTTGCGCGACGTGGCGATCTGCGATCGCGGGATTGCGCTCCAGCGAGAGCTCGACCTCCAGGCGGGCGAGGTCTGATACCTGGCGCGCGATCTTGGCGAAGCGCCGGTTGACGTGGTCTCGCAGCTCATCCGTGATGGGCATCTGGCGGCCCTTGACCTCGATCTGCATCGACTCTCCCTCCGATGGATGCCTTCCGTGCCACGGCCATGCTACGCCTGCCCGCCGGGCTTGTCAGCACCGCGCGAGGCAAACCGCCCGGGTTTGGCTCACGGGGGTGAACGAAACCGCGCCGGTTTCCCGGGCCAGGCTGAGACAATCAGCCCGTGAGCCCCGACGCGTCGTGGTCGCTCGAGCCCAGCGTCTTGCTCGTCGTGGCCCTCGCGGCGGGGGCCTACGGGGTGCGCTGGCGGCGGGCCCGGCGGTCCGGCGCGATGCGCGCGGCTCCCCGGTGGCGAGCGGCGCTGTTCGGAGCGGGCCTGGTCGCCGTCCTGGCCGCCCTGGTCTCACCGGTCGACCGGCTGGGCGAGCACCTGCTGGTCATGCACATGGTCCAGCACCTGCTGCTGCTCGACGTGGCCCCGGTGCTGATCATCCTGGGCCTGACAAAGGTGATCCTGCGTCCCGCCACCCGCCAGCTGCTCGGGCTCGAGCGCGCCGCGGGCGCGCTCGGGCACCCCGCCTTTGCCGTCGCCTTCTATGTCGGCGCGATGTGGCTCTGGCACGTGCCGGCTCTCTACGACGCGGCGGTGCGGCATCCGGTCGTGCATGTCCTCGAGCACATCTGCTTCGCCGCGGCCGGAGGGCTCTACTGGTGGCACCTGCTCTCGCCGATTCGCCGCCGCGTTGGCCTGAGCGGGATGGGGCCGGCGGTCTACATGGCCTCCACGAAGGTGCTCGTCGGGGTGCTCGGGATCGCGCTCGCGTTCGATCCCGCCGCCCTGTACCCCCTATACGCGCACGGGCCCCGCTACTGGGGACTGTCCGCGCACGACGACCAGGCCGCCGCCGGAATGGCGATGGCGCTCGAGCAGTCGCTGGTGATGGGCGCGGCGCTGGCGCTGCTCTTCGCCCGCGCCCTGGTCGAGTCCGAGCGCCAGGAGCAACGGGCCGAGCGCCTGGTCTCGTGATCCGCCGCCCGCGGAGTCATTTCCGCCGCGGGTGCAGGCTGTCGACGATGCCGCTGTGGCCGGCGATGGCCCCGATGAGGATCGCCTCGTCGGGGACGGTCGTGCCTGGGAAGACGATCGAGTCGCGCAGGTTGGCGCCGTCGCCCACCCGGGCGGCGTCGCCGATGGCCACGGGACCCTGGAGGCGAACGTCGCGGCCGATGCGTACGTCTCGACCCACCCAGAGCGGCGGTTCGAGCAGCGCAACCTCACCGACGCTCGACCCCTCGCCTACCACCTTCCCCGGCTCCAGCTCGTGCCCAGCGATCTCGATGCGCAGGGAACCGGTCAGCGCGTCCCACGTGCCGCGGCGGAGCTCCTCCAGGGAGCCCACGTCGTTCCAGTACTCACTCAGCTCGTAGGTGAAGAACGGCACGTCGTGGTCGAGCAGGGTCGGAAAGACGTCCTGGGCCCAGTCGACGAAGTCGCGCTCGGGGAAGTAGTCGAAGATCTCGGCGTTGAACATGTAGATCCCGCAGTTGCCGAGGTCCGACAGAGCCTCCGCGGGATCCGGCTTCTCCTGGAATCCCGACACCCGCCCGTCGGCGTCGTGGACGACGACGCCGTACTCCCTGGTGTCCGCTACCCGCTTGACGGCGAGCGTGGCGATCCCACCCGCCTCGCGGTGGCGTCTGGCGAAGGCGTCGAGGTCGAGGTCGGTGAGCGCGTCGCCCGAGATCACCAGGAACGGCTCGGGACCCAGGAAGTCGGCGCAGTTGCGCACGCCGCCGGCGGTCCCGAGCAGCTCCTCCTCGAAGCGATAGGTCAGCTCATCGCCGAAGTAGCCGCGGATGGAGTCGGGGAAGTGGTGCAGGTTGGCGATCACCTCGCGGATGTGGTGGCCGTGCAGCAGATCCATGATGTGGGCCATCACCGGACGGTCCAGGACGGGAACCATCGGCTTGGGGATCTCGTAGGTGAGCGGGCGCAGCCGCGTCCCCAGCCCAGCCGCGAGAACCATGGCACGCACGGCGGCCAAGCTAGCGCAGTGCCGGTCCTACGGCGGTCCGGCCGGCCCGGGGGCGACCGCCGGGCCCGTTCCGAGCGCTACTCGGCCTCGGGATCCCACGCGCTCAGATACGAGCGCTGCTCGGCCGTCAGCTCGTCGATCTCGACCCCCAGCGCGGCCAGCTTGAGGCGAGCGATCTCCTGGTCGATGCCGTCCGGAATCGCCAGCACCCGATGCTCGAGCCCACCCTTGGAGCGCACCAGCTCCTGCACGCACAGCGCCTGGGTGGCAAACGACATGTCCATGACCGCGGCCGGGTGCCCCTCGCCCGCGGCCAGATTGACCACCCGGCCGCCCGCCAGCAGGTGCAGGCGCCGGCCTGGGAGCTCGAACTGCTCGACCAGGGGCCTGACCTCGCGCGGCTCGTCCGCAGCCAGCTGCCTGAGGGCGGGCACGTCGATCTCCACGTCGAAGTGGCCGGCGTTGGCCAGCACGGCCCCGTCCTTCATGCGCTCGAAGTGCTCCGAGGTGAGCACGCGGCGCATCCCCGTGACGGTGATGAAGACGTCGCCCCGCTCCGCGGCCGACAGCGCCGGCATGACGTCGAAGCCCTCCATCCGAGCCTCGAGGGCGCGCAGCGGATCGACTTCGCACACGATCACCGATGCGCCCGCTCCGCGGGCTCGCAGCGCCACGCCCTGGCCCGTCCATCCGTAGCCGAGCACCACCACGGTCTGGCCCGCGAGCAACAGGTGCGTGGCCCTCAGGATCCCGTCCAACGTCGATTGTCCGGTCCCGTAGCGGTCGTTGAACGCCCGCTCGGTACGCGCCTCGTTGACCGCGAAGACCGGGCAACCGAGGCGTCCGGCGCTCTCGAGCGCCCTGACGCGGACGAGTCCGCTGGTGGTCTCCTCGGTGGCCCCGAGCACACCCTCCAGCAGGTCGGGACTGCCCGCGTGCAGAGCGCCGATCAGGTCGGCGCCGTCGTCGAGCGTCACCTGCGGCGCCTGCGAGACCAGGGCCTGGATGCTGGCCTGGTAGGCGTCCGGTCCCTCGCCGCGGACGGCTCGGACCTGGATCCCGTGGCGCTCGACGAGGGCCGCGGCGGTGTCATCCTGGGTGGAGAGCGGATTGGCGGCGCAGAGGAGTACTTCGGCGCCGCCCGCTTGCAGGGCCAGCGCCAGGTTGGCGGTCTCGGCGGTGACGTGCAGGCAGGCGGCGACCCGGAGCTCGGCCAGCTGGCGGTCGCGGCCAAACCGCTGGGCGATCGACCGCACCAGCGGCATCTGGGCCTCGGCCCACTCGATGCGGGCCTGGCCGGCGGACGCCAGCGTGGGGTCCGCTATCAGCGAGCGACTGGCGCTGGTGGCCATCGCACCCGCTCGCCGTCCCGCACCCGCTCGCCGCCTGCTCTCGCCGCGGGTCAGTAGCGGTACTGGTCGGGCTTGTACGGGCCCTCGACCGGCACCCCGATGTAGGCCGCCTGCTCCTCGCTGAGCTCGGTGAGCCTGACCCCCAGCGCGCCGAGATGAAGCCGGGCCACCTTCTCGTCGAGGTGCTTCGGGAGCACGTAGACGCGCTTCTCGTAGCTGTCGTTCTTGGTGAACAGCTCGATCTGGGCAATCGTCTGGTTGGTGAACGAGTTCGACATCACGAAGCTGGGGTGACCCGTGGCATTGCCCAGGTTCAGCAGCCGGCCCTCGGAGAGGACGATCACCGCGTGGCCGTCGGCGAACACCCACTTGTCGACCTGGGGCTTGATGTCGACGCGCTCGACGCCCTCGACCCGAGCCAGCCCGGCCATGTCGATCTCGTTGTCGAAGTGGCCGATGTTGCCCACGATGGCCTGGTGCTTCATGCGGCGCATGTGGTCGGCGGTGATGATGTCGCGGTTGCCGGTGGCGGTGACGAAGATGTCCGCCGTTTCGACGACGTCCTCGAGGGTCACCACCTGGTAGCCCTCCATTGCGGCCTGGAGCGCGCAGATGGGGTCGATCTCGGTGATCAGTACGCGAGCCCCCTGACCGCGCAGCGAGGCGGCGCAGCCCTTGCCGACATCGCCGTAGCCGCACACGACCGC
>DASZHF010000035.1:0-4523 GCA_035938095.1 Solirubrobacteraceae bacterium | reverse complement strand
GATCCGCGCCACCAGCCGCAACTCGAAGTCCGGCGGGCGGACCTCGTAACGCTGGGTCGAGCGGTGCTGGCCGACGACCTGGCATGCCCGACGCTCCGAGACACGGTGGCGGTGCATTAGATGCGCCACCGCCGCCCGCCGACGCGCCGGGCTCAGAATTTTCCCCGCTGCAAATCCCTGAGCATCGAGATGTCAAGCGCCTGCTCGGCCACGATCTTCTTCAACCGCGAGTTCTCCTGCTCCAGCGCCTTCAGCCGCTGCGCCTCATCCTCCTTCAGCGCGCCGTACTTGATCCGCCACCGAAAGAACGTCTGATCGCTGATCCCCAGGCGCTTGCACCGCTGAGCCACCGTCAGCCCCTGCGCCTCCAGCTTCTCCGCCTCCCGCAGCTTCGCCACGATCTGCTCCACCGAGTACCGCTTCCGCATCATCTCGAACCTCCATTCGGACTCTCACGAGCCAAACCAACGACATTCAAGATGGACCGACAGACGGGGAGCCCTTACCGGCAAGGATCAAGGTCGCTTCCTCTCTCAGCATTGCGTTTGGTGACGTGCTGGCAACTGCGCGCAATCCGGATATTGATGCGTCATCTGCGAGGGCCCCAAGTACAAATAGAGCCTCGCGTTGAACGAAGTCATCCTCGTTCTCGCGCGCCAAGACGGCCAGTGCTGGTTCGCGCGCTCTCAGGTCTCCTGACGCGGCCAGAGCAACCAGCGCCGATGACCTGACGTCCTCGTGTTCATCCCCGACCAGAGTGATGAGAAGTGGGACCGCTTCGGCGTCTGGGGTCTGTGCGAGGCGCTTAGCGGCATGCCTCCGCCGACGGCGATCCGCCGATTCGAGGTCGGCTCGAGTCGAGTCATCGAGATTCATCGGAGAGGAATCCTGAGGCTGCGGTCGCTGAAAGGCGCGGAGCTCGCCCCCGCTAAGACGCTAACCCGGCATGTTCCGGCGAACGCGCTCCGGAACAGGACGGTCTACGGCACGATCCCCGGGACCTGGGGAACATCTCTGGGGAACATCTCGGGGCCCGTAAGATTTAGTCCCACACAAAAGGGCCTAATTTCCAGGTTTTTCACAGTGGGCGGTCCCGGACTCGAACCGGGGACCTCCTGCTTGTAAGGCAGGCGCTCTGACCAGCTGAGCTAACCGCCCGGGCCGCGAAGGCTAGCCGTGGCGGTCCGGGCGGAGCCCGTTGGTGGCCTCAGTCGCTCGCGCCCGAGCGGCCGGTCGTGCCGCTCGGCGGAGACGTATTGGAATCGCCCGGCTCCGGAGAATGCGGTGAGCCGCCACCGGAGCCGTCCCCGGCACCGGAGATGGCTCCCGGGACGGTGCTCGGTCCCGAACCGCCGCCCGAGGGCGAACCGCTATTGGACGGCGAGCCGCCGCCCGAGCCAGGAGATCCGGATCCGCCCGATCCGTGCGAATCGCTCTCGGTAGGGGCTCCGCCCGACCCGCCGTCCCGGCCCGACCCGCCGCCCGATCCGCCTCCCGATCCGCCACCGCCCGAGCCCGCGGATCCGCCACCGTGATCGCCACCCCACCCTCCGCCGCCGTCCCCGGGGTGCCCGCCCCCTTGCTTACCTGGCGGCACTGCCCCGCTCGAGCCATCCTGGCCAGGAGCATTTTGATTCTCCGACGAGAGGTTCTGACCACCGCCGCGGCCGCCGCCGCCGCGTCCGCCGCGAGCTCGGCGCTCGCGCATGCCGGTCCCCAGCAGCCCGGCCACATTCCTGCCGCGCCAGCCTCCGCCCCGGCCGAAATGGACGAACGCGCGGTCGGCCCCGGAGGCCCCTTGCGACCCGCCCCCATCCTGGCCACGGGCACCCTGGGCGCCGGCGCTGTCCCCTCCTCCACGGCCGGACCCCGAGGATCCGCCGCCGATAGCACTCGACTGCCGATCGACGGCCGCGCGGTGATGATGGTGCACGAGGGCGGCACCCGTGACGAGACTGCCAGCGGTCAACGCCACCGCCCCACTTTTCAACAGGACTCCTGCCACGCCGGCTGATCCCGGCGCCACCGTCTCTCCGATTCGCTGAGCCAGGGGCGCCCCGCGCACGCCCGCGCAGGCCGCCCACGCGGCGAGCGGCGGCGGCGTCAACGCGGTGGCCGCAGCTCGAAGGGTCGCCCGGGCGCGGTAGACCATCCCTCGGACGGCGCCATTACTCAGTCCGAGTGCCTCGGCCACCTGCTCGTGGCTCTGACCCTCGACCGCCGTCCGGAGCAACACCTCGCGCTGAAGCTCGGGCAGTCCCGCGATCCCGGCCAGAGCCTCGCGGACAGCGATCCTTCGCTCCAGGTCCTCGTCCGGAGCATCCGCTCCTCGCAGCGATTCGCTCAGCGAGTCGTAGTCATAGCCGGACTTACGCAGCGCGCTGACCGCAGTGTTGTGCACGATGCGGTACAGCCAGGCCTGGGCGTCAGCGACCTCGACCCCGTGCTGCAGAGCGGTCCAGGCCGAGAGCAGAGCCTGCTGGATCGCGTCCTCGGCGCGGGACTCGGGCAGCAGCATCCGCTGGCAGTAACGCAGGAGCGGCTTGCGGTAACGGCGCACGAGGGCTTCGAACGCTCGCTCGTGACCCGCTCGGGCGAGCTCGATCAGCCGGGCATCGGTCTGGGTCTGAAGGAGGCGGCGCGGGAGAACAGGGCTCATGGGCGGGCGGCGCTTGCTTGCGCGCGGGCAATGGGGACCCCCCGCTCGCTAGTCGCGGAGATCCCTCGCTTCTTGAGACGCACGGAACGGATAAATCTCACGATCGCCCTCTCTCATCGGTCCGTGGCGTGTGGTTCACGAGTTTGCCATCACGTCCAGGGAGCGGTCGCACCCCATGGTGGACTGGTAGCCCGCCATGTCCGGATCACGCGCAGCCGGGCCCGCACCTGGGACCCAAAGTCTGGGCCCCGGCGCTGTCGCGCAATGAAACAAGGGTCCTAGGTCGACAAAACGTCCACCCTACGCCGACAAACTTCCACGCTTCCTGCCCACTGGCTGGGACTTTCGTCTAGGACCGTGAGGTTTCCGTGAGCTTTCCGTGGCCGGCGCGTCAGGAAGGGCAACTCAGTCAACCCGGTCGCGGCCGACAGCCAGGCCGGAAAGGAGAAACGATGAAGCGGATCATCACGTTCATCGTCGGCGTCCTGGCCGTCGGCGCACTGGCGTTTGGACCCGGCATAGCGTCGGCGCGGCACCATCATCATCGGGCCGGCACCCACGCTCGGCACCATCGCCACTCGGGCGTGCGAGGCCTGCGAAGCCAGGGGACCCAAGGGACACAGTGCTCCTCGCCGACCGCCAGGCAGTCGGGCGAAGGCTCGGGCAATACCAGCGGCGACGACCAGTCGACCAACAACCAGTCGGGCGACAACCAGCAGAGCGACGACCAGGGCGAGCACCAGTCCGGCGCGACCGGCGCGACCGGCCCCACGGGTCCCAGCGAGGACCAGGCCGACGAGCAGGGCGACCACCAGAACGCCCAGGGAGACGACGACGCCAACGAGAACCACAACGACGCGGATGACGCGGGGGAAGGGACCACGGGCCCGTCCGGCCCAACCGGGCCATGCACAACCGGATCGGCAGACTGACGCCGGGCGGTTCCGATCTCAGAGGAGCGGCCCCCCGGCCGCTCCTCTGATTTAACGAGTCGCATGTGCGTCGGGCCCCACCGGCGGAGCGCGTTATTTTCGCTCGCGCCGAGGTGACGGGCGGATCGGGCGCCGTGCTGAGCTACCGCTGGAGCGTCGCCGGGCGAACCGCGGGCTATGAGGCCGCGCTCGCCGTTCGCCGCTCGACCCCGGTGTCGGTGACCGACAGCACCGGGACCAGTGCCAGCGCCACCAGTCCCGGCGCCTGACCGGGTCGTGACGCCGGCTCGCCCGGCGCTGCGAGAATTGCGCCGGTGGACCTCGGGATCGACGGCCGCGTCGCGCTGGTCACCGGCGCTTCGCAGGGAATCGGACGCGCGATCGCCGCCGAGCTGGTCGCCGAGGGGGCGCGCGTGGCGATCTCCTCTCGGTCACGCGAGCGCATCGAAGCCGCCGCGAACGAGATCGGGGCCCAGGGCTTCGTCCACGACACGGACGACCTGGACGGCGTCCCCGATTTGGTCGCCGGCATCGAGACGCAGCTCGGCCCGGTCGACATCCTCGTCACCAACACCGGGGGTCCCCCGCCGGGCGCCGATGCCCTGGGCTTCCCGCGCGATGCGTGGGAAAGCGCCTACCGCCAACTCGTGCTCGCACCGATCGCGCTGATCGAGCAGGTACTGCCCGGAATGCGCGAGCGCCGCTGGGGACGGATCGTCAACGTGTCTTCTTCCACGGTGCGCGAGCCTAACCCCGCGCTGATGCTGTCCAACAGCCATCGGTCAGCGACACTGGCCGCCTTTAAGACCCTGGCCCGCCAGGTGGCAGGTGACGGGGTGACGATCAACAGCGTGCTCCCGGGCACGATCGCCACCCGGCGCCTGATCGACCTCGCCGGCTCCCCCGAGGCGGCCGAGGAGGGGGCGCGCGCA
>DASZHF010000034.1:0-34206 GCA_035938095.1 Solirubrobacteraceae bacterium | reverse complement strand
TATCCGCGGACAGCTCTAGTCGTTCGTAGCGTGGTGCGCGCGACCCGCCCGAGGCCGTCGGGCGGGTCGCCGGCCGCGGCTCGCGGTCGTTCTCGACCTGTCACCTTCGTGCCGTGATCCTGGAACAGCCTCAGGTCGATCCCGCCGCCCTCGCGGCGGCTACGGGCTGGGAGCTCAAGCCCGAGGGCGCGTGCAAGGCCGACCGCTGCGTCCCGCTGCCGGAAGGCGCCGCCGAGGGCCCGGTCGACGCCTCTTTGCTCGCGGACCGGCTCGGGATGGAGCTCGTCCGCGACGAGAAGCACGGTCTGTGGGCGCTCGGACCCGAGTCGGGCGGCCGAGCGCTGCTGTCGGCTCAGATGCCGGGTCTCGAGCTCCCCGATCGGAACGGCCGGCCGTTCTCGCTCCGCTCTCTGCGGGGCACCAAGATCGTGATGGTCGCGTGGGCCTCCTGGTGAGGTTGTCGCTTCGACCTGCCCGTGTGGCAGGAACTGCGCGCTGAGCTTCGTCCCCAGGGACTCGAGGTGGTCACGGTCGCGCTCGACGCCGGGGGCGCCGATGCCGCCGGCCCGTGGATCGACGCCGCCAAGCCCGAGCACCCGTCCCTGATCGACGTGGCCCACCGGCTCGACGAGCTGCTCGGCATCAACAACGTGCCGATGGCTGTGTGGATAGACGAGGCCGGCCTGCTCGTGCGGCCCCCCGAGGTCGCCCACCCGGGCCGCAGCGTCCTGCGCGACATCCTGGCCGAGCAGGGAGTACCCGAGGACACGCCTCCGATCCTGCTCGAGACGCTCGCCGAGGCGTCGAAGATCCGCGTGCGACCGGAGCGTTATGCGGCCGCCCTGCGCGACTGGGTCGCTCGAGGGGCCGGCAGCCAGTACGCCCTGGCGCCGGAGGTGGTCGTGGAGCGCTCACGACCGCGACCGGCCACGGCGTCGCGGGCGGCGGCTCACTTCGAGCTCGGACAGCACCTGCATCGATCGGGTCATCCCGACGATGCGCGGGCACATTTCCGTGAGGCGCACCGGCTCGACCCGGCCAACTGGACCTACAAGCGCCAGGCGTGGTCCTTCGAGGATCCGTTCCAGGGCCCGACTCCCCACTACGACTCGGACTGGCTGACCGACGTCCGCGAGTCCGGGCCCGAGAACTACTACCCGCTGCCCGACCTCTAGGCGGTCTTCTTGCCCGGGTTGAGAAGGTTCTTGGGATCGAAGAGCCGCTTGATCTGACCGTGAAGCTCGACCGCGGCGGGCGCCCACTGGCGCGCGAGCTCCCCCCGCTTGACCCAGCCCATACCGTGCTCGCCCGAGATCGAGCCCCCCAGCCGCGCGGCCAGGCCGAACAGCTCCCCAGCGGCCCGGCGCGCGCGTTCGAGCTCCTCCGGCTCGGTGGGCGCGATCAGGAAGGTCGAGTGCAGGTTGCCGTCGCCCGCGTGGCCCCAGCTGCACGCCGCCAGGTCGTGCCGGTGGCCGATGACCACCGTCTCCTCGATCGCTTCAGCCAGGCGGTCGAGCGGCACGACGATGTCCTCGCTGACCTTGCCCCCGCGTTGAGTCGTGACGGCGATCGAGACCCCGTCGCGCCAGTGCCACAGCGCCCCGATCTCGGAGCGTTCGGTCGGCGCATGGACTGCCGACGCGCCCTCGCCGAGGACCTCGACGAGCTCGCGCTGGAGGCGAGCGGCTTCGGCGGGCGACCCATCGGCTTCGCTGATCACCATGAAGCCCGCGTCCGCCGGGAGGTCACCGGGGTAAGCCCCGCCCGCCGCCGTCAGCGCCCCGCGGTCGAGGTACTCGAGGGCGGCGACGTTTAGCCCCGACCCGAGAACGTGTTCGATCGCCCGGCAACCGGTCCGCGTTCGGTCGTAGAAGGCGGCCACCGGGAGCGTCGACTCGGGCGCGGGTAGCAGCTTCAGCCAGGCGGCCGTGATCACCGCCAGCGTACCCTCGGACCCGACCAGCAGGCTCCTGAGGTCATAGCCCGCGACGTCCTTGCGGATCGGCCCGCCCACGCTGATCACCTCGCCCGGGGGCACGACCGCCTCCAGGCCCGTCACCCAGGCGCCGGTGGAGCCGTACTTGAACGCGTGCGGACCACCGGCGTTGGTCGCGATGTTCCCGCCGATCTGCGACTGCTCGGCGGCGGCGGGATCGGGGGGGAAGAACAGGCCGCTCTCTTGGGCGAGGCGGCGTAGGTCGGCGGTCGTCAATCCGGCTTCGACGCAGATGCGCCACAGCAGGGGGTCGAACGCACGCACCCGGGTCATGCGTTCGAGTCCCAGGACGACACCTCCCCGCATGGGGACCGCGCCCCCGGCATAGCCCGTTCCCCCTCCGCGCGGTATCACCGCCACGTCGTGCTCGTAGCACCAGGCCAGAACCGCCGCCACCTGCTCCGTCGTCGTGGGCAGGGCAACGGCATCGGCCCTGCCCTTCAGCCCGCGATGCTCGGTCGCGTCGGTCAGGTAGGCCCCGGACCCGGGGAGGACCCCGTCCCGGCCCAGAAGATTTCTCAGCTGCGCCTGGATGTCATCCGGACGCAGTGGCGCCGCGGTTGCGTTCACGGGCCCGTAATCCCCACCTGACCGCAGGGCAGGACGAGCTGAACCGGCCTCACACTACCTACTGGTCGCGGCGGAACTTGTCTTCAGAGGTCCTGGTGTAGGCGCGCTTGCGGGTCGGATAGCGGCGCGGATAGACCGCGATCGCCGCACCGACCACGGTGACCACGATCATCCCGAACACCACCCAGTCGGCCCAGTTGATCGCGACCTTGAACACCAGGTAGATCAGGCCGCCGCACAGCGCGGCGGTGACTGCGGACGCGAAGATCGATCTGGGCATCTTGTGCTCCTAAGCCGGCGCAGCCTCAGGTCGTCTTGACGATCACGACCGTGCAGCCGGCCTTGTGGGTGACGCTGTTGGGCACGCTGCCGAGCACCCGCCGATGCATTCCCTTGTTGCCGATCACGAGCACGTCAGCGCCATGCTTCTCGGCGAGGTCGACGAGCACGTCGGCCGGGTCGCCCTCACGGGCCTCGCTCTGCCACTTCAACCCGCGCTGGTCCGCCATCTCCTCGACGTCTCTCAGCGTCGCCTCGACGTCCTCGGCGGGGTTGATGGCCCACTGGATCTCGTCGGGCGCGTCCTTCTGCTCGTGCCTGAGACGGGTCTCGCTGACCGGGTGGTAGGAGCTGATGAAGACCACGTTCGAGCCGTAGCGCTCGGCCATGTCGAGCGCGAACTCGACCGCCTGCGTGGCCGTGGGCGACCCGTCGGTGCCGACCGCGATGGTTTGGATCAAGGCGTCCTCCTCCTGGGGCGTCGGACAGCTTCCGGCTGAGCCTACCCGCGCACGGGCGCCAGCGCAATCGGGGCAGGCTCCGGGCGACGGACGCTCCGCTCCGGGGACCCGGCGGCGCCGGCTCCTACAGAGTGATGAAGGTCCCGCTCGGGCCCAGGTTCAGCACCCGTGTGCGCCCGATCGTCGCCTCCTGCCCCCAGCACTCGTGCACGTGCCCGCAGACGGCGACCAGCGGCTGTCTGGCCTCGATCGTCTCCACGATCGCCACACTGCCCAGGTGGCGACCCGGGTGTCCGTCGACATGGTTCTTGGGCGGTGAGTGGACGACCAGCACGCCTCCGTCGGGGCAGCCCGCCAGCTTGCTCCGGGCCTCGCGCTCGGTGAGGTCGAAGCTCCACTCCCACGGAGTTACCGGCACGCCCCCGCCCAGCCCGAAGAAGAGCGTCCCGGCGATCTCCACCTGCTCGCCGTGCAGAACGGAGGCCGTCGTCCATCCCGCGGTCGCGCGTCGTAGCGCGTCGTCCGTCTCGTTGTTGCCGGCGACGAGCACCGTTGGCTTATCGATCGCCTCGAGCACCGCGACGGTCTCCGCCAGGCCCTGATGAACGGACGCGAAGTCGCCGGCCCCGATCACGACGTCGGCCTCGTCTGCCAGCGCGACCAGGCGGCGCGCGCCCGCCAGGTCGCAATGGATGTCGCTGAACCCGAGCAGCCTCAACGTCGCGGCGCGGCGGCGAGCAGTAGCACCGGGCTCGAGCGGGCGGGCCCGACGGTCGCGCGCACCGTCGCCGTTGCTCGCCGGACTCCGTGGTCGACCAGCTTCCGCGCCTTGGCGTTGAGTCTCACGGCGATGCCGCGAATGGCACCGGCGGGAATGGCAAAGCGAGCCCGGCCGAGCAAGACCGCGCGTATGGGCCGGTGCCGGCCGGCCCGGCCCGGTGCCGGCCGGGCGAACGAGAGCAGCAGCTGACCGCGGCAGGTCGAGCCGCCCGACCCGCCGCAGGACACTCGGACCAGGGCCCGGTGCCCGCGGACCGGCACGCGGCGCCCGGCCACGCGAGCGAACGGCTGCGCCACCGGCGCCGCGCCCGGTGCGCCCGGGGAGCCACCCGGGGCCATGACCGAACCCGGCTCGGTGAGGCACGCTGGGCGATGCGGGTCCGCGGGGAAGGTGAGGTCCGCGATGACCGCGGTCTCGACGTAGTCGTTTTCCAGCGCGTCGCCGGACCCGGGGGCGAGCTTGGCTCCCACGCCGCTCAGCTGCGAGCGACTCGCGTCGGGCACCACCCAGGGGGCGATGGCCAGGAACCCCGGCCTGGGGCCCGCGTAGGAGTGGTAGGCCGTTGGGTCGCCCGGCTGGGCCTGGGCGTCGCCGATGTAGTTGCAGCCGCCCCCTGCCAACCCCCTCGCGGCGATCGCGCTCTGGCCGTCGAAGGGCAGGTCGGCGAGGTTGCCGACCATCATCGGGTTGACGGCGTAGGCGAAGCCCACCGTGGGGTCGGAGATCGACCGCCAGGCGGAGGCCATCCACTCCAGGGGTTGCCAGCAGTTGCCACTGCAGCCGGCATTCGCCGCCCAGCGGCCGTCGTTGGCTTCGTCTTGGACGAGGACATTGGCGCCCAGCTTGTTCAGGCAGCGCATGTAGTAGAGGCTGACGTCCGAGCACGGATCCGTGCCCGCCGGCGGATCCCCGTAGACGAAGGCCGGAAGGCTGGTCGCGAACCCGAGCCGGGCCTCCGATCCGGGCACCCGGTAGGCCCGTAGGTTGTCGACCGCCGCGGGACCCGTGGCCGGGCCGGGGGTGAATTGGAACTGCTGCTCGGTCGCCGTCAGGGGTATCTTGAGGTTCGAGGCCACGAGGTTGCGCACGGGCGGGGGACCGTCACTGCGGACGTCGCGGGGCGACCACAGGAACGCGTCGTTGTAGACGTGGCCTTCTGTGGCGACGTAGACGAAGGGCGGCGCCGGATAGTCGGGGTCCGAGAGCGCTGCGATGTCGGCGGGATCGGTCGATAGGCGAAACGGCGCCTGCGAGTTCGATCCCAGGATGTAGATCCCGTAGCGGCGGGCCATGTCGGAGAAGGTCTGCATGAAGCCGCGCACGAAGGTGTCGGTGGCTGCCACGAACGTTCCGGCGATCGGAGGCAGATCCGGAAAATGCGTCCGGTAGTAGGCAAGTTGACGCGAGTAACCCGCGCTCACCGCGCCGAACGCCGCCACCGTGCCGCAGGGCGCGCCTTGGGACTCACAGCTCGGATGCGGGCCCGGGCTGGCGAACAGCGTTCGCGCCTGAGCCCCGCGCGAGCCGGTGGCGAGAGTCATCAGCCCCACCTCCTCGTTGAAGGCCACTATGTTCGGGCGTCCGGGAGCGAGGTGGGGAACGACGTACTCGCGAATCAGGCACTCGATCTTCGTCCGGAAGCTGGCGTAGGTCTGGACGTTGACCAGCTCCTGCTTGTACTGCATGGCGAACACCCGCACGTATCCCGGGCCGGGGTCATAGGACTGCAGTGCGGGTAGCTGACGCGAGGGACGTGTTGCGGCGCACTGCGCGGGCGATGGGGGCGGCGGGATCGGTTCGTCCGCGCGTGCGGGCGTAGGCGAGAGCGCGACCGGCGCGGCCAGCGCGGCGGCGATGACAAGAGCCCCTGCGGTGCCGGCCATGCCCTGGCAGCTTACGCCGCAGGCAGTGCTGCAACACCCAGCGCCGGGCGTGGCCGCCTAGCCTACGGAGTGCTCGGGCACCCTCGACCTCAAGGAGAACCGCATGCCATTCGAGACGCTGATCTATGACTGCGACGGCGCTGTCGCGACCATCACTCTGAACCGGCCCGAGCGCTTGAACACGATCGTGCCCCCGATGCCGGACGAGCTCGAGGCAGCCGTGCGGCGCGCGGTCGCCGATCCCGAGGTGAAGGTCATCGTCCTGCGTGGATCGGGACGGGCCTTCTGCGCCGGGTTTGACTTCGGCGGGGGCTTTCACCATTGGGACGAGGGCATCACCAGCGACGGAGCCTGGGACCCGGGCAAGGACTTCGTCGCGGCCACCTCACAGAGCCTGGGCCCGGTGCCCAAGTTCATGAGCCTGTGGCGTTCACCCAAGCCCGTGATCGCTCAGGTCCACGGCTGGTGCGTTGGCGGCGGAAGCGACATGGCGCTGTGCGCCGACCTGGTCATCGCCTCTGAGGACGCCCAGATCGGGACTCCCTATTCCCGGATGTGGGGGTGCTACCTGACCGGGATGTGGCTCTACCGCCTCGGCCTGACCCGGGCCAAGGAGCTCGCCCTGACCGGTCGAGCGCTGTCCGGGGTCGAGGCGGCCGAGGCGGGGCTGATCAACGCCGCCGTCCCGTTCGAGCAGCTCGACTCGGAGGTCCGCCGGCGGGCGGACGAGCTCGCGGCGATCCCCCTCGCTCAGCTCGCCGCCATGAAGCTGATCGTCAACCAGGCCTACGAGAACATGGGCCTGGCGTCCACCCAGCTGTTGGGACCGATCCTCGACGGGCTGATGCGCAACACGCCCGAAGCGCGCCAGTTCATCGAGCTGGCCGAGAGCGAGGGTGTGCCCGCCGCCGTCGCCCGGCGCGACGCTCGCTTTGGCGACTACAGCCAGGCGCCCGCGGACCGCAAGCCGCGGCCCGAGAACACCGTCGGTCAGGAGCGTCTCGAGGCGTGAGCGGGCCGCCCCGCGACCAGGCGTCAGTCGATCGGCTCGCGACCAGCCGCCAGTCGATCGGCCCGCGACCAGGCGTCAGTCGATCGGCTCGAGCTGCCGCGCCGTCTTACCGACCTGCTGGGCGGCCGGGCGCTCCCTCAATGCCCGACCCAGGCGACCGCCCAGGGCCCCGAGCAGCATCCCGATGATCGCCGTGAACACCGCCAGCATGGGCGGGAAGCTCGGCAGCGCGACTGTGGCGTGGGTCCCAGAGAGCTCGTGCGCGACGAGCAGGAAGGTTCCGAAGAGGGCGCCTCCGACGAGACCGCGGTCGGCGCCTCCCCAGCCGTCCCGGTGCTCGAAGCCGGCCAGGATCCCTCCCGCCACGGCCACGATTTGAATCCCCCAGTACGCGGCGGCCGACACGCCCAGCAGGAGGCCGACGACGGCCCCGAAGGCGGCCGGAACCACCCCCCCGAGGATCACCTGAACGGGGAGCGGGCGGTCACGGAACAGTGGCGGTAGGTTCATCTATTGCCTCCTATCGGCGTTAGGTCTTCGCCGGCCGCCTTGCGGGGCAGGGTTTCGGTGGGAGCGTCAACGCCCCCGGCTTGGACCACGCTCGCTCTGCTCGCGCTCTCCCGCGCACCCCTGTCTTCCCCAACTCCTCGGTCGACGGTCACGGCTGGACCGTCCCCGCATCGTAACGAACCGCCGCCCCTGAAGGGCTGCCAGCCCGAGCCGCTAGTCCGCCGGGCCGCTCGCACGCGCCAGCGTTGGTCGAACGGCCGGCCGCAATCGCATCGCTCGGCGCAGGCGCTCGGGCAGGTACCAGTTCCAATCGCCGATCAGCTTCATCGTGGCCGGCACCAGCAGCGCGCGCACGATCGTGGCGTCGAGCAGGATCGCGGCGGACAGCCCGAACCCGAACTCCTGCAGCCCGACGAAGTGGCCGGCCGTGAACCCGGTGAACGCCGCGACCATGATGATCGCCGCGGCGGTGATGATGCGACCCGTGTGCTCGAGGCCGGTTGCCACCGCGTGCTCGTTGTCGTGGCGCCGGTCCCACTCCTCGCGCATGCGCGAGAGCATGAAGACCTCGTAGTCCATCGAGAGACCGAACAGGATCGCGAACAGGAAGATCGGGATCCAGGCCTCGATTTGGGGCGAGCTCTGCCATCCGATCACCTTGCCCCAGCCGTGTTGGAAGACGAGCACGAGCGCGCCGTAGGTGGCGCTGACCGATAGCAGGTTCATGAGCACCGCCTTCACGGGCAGGAACAGCGACCGGAACGCGCGCATGAGCAGCAGGTAGCTGAGCACAAGCACGCCCAGGATCAGCCACGGGAACGCTCCGTAGGCGCGGTTGATGAAGTCGACCCCGAACGCCGGTGCGCCGGTGACGTAGACCGACGACGAACCGAAGCCCGCCGCCGGCACGTAGCGGTGGCGCAGACGGTCGACCAAGTCCGTCGCCGCCTGGGTGCCGGAATCGCTGTGGCCGGCGGCGCGAATCTGGTAAGCGATGCCCTGGCCATCGACCAGCGACGCCTGCTCCAGGCGCGCGAGCGTAGTGGCGTCAGGCCGGCCCGGGCGCCCAACGAAGACCGCAGGTGCCTGGATGGTCGCCGACTCGACCTGCGGGTCGGCGCGCAGCAGCGCCATCAGCCGCCGCTGGGCGGCGAGCGATTGGCTCGCCCACGCCCCGTCGGCACGGTGGGTATCGACCACGATCTCGTTGGGCGCCAGGGCACCGGGGCCGAGTGTCTCATCGAGCCGCGCCAGCCCCATGGTGGCCTCGGTGGTCTTGGGCACGCCGCGGTTGTCGCCCCCGGTTAGATGCAGGCCGGTGGCCGGCAGGGCAAACGCCAGCATCACCAGCGCCGCCCCGGCGAGATAGAGCACGGGACGGCGCATGATCGACCGGGCCAGCCGCGTCCAGAAGCCGGCCTGTGCCTGCGCGCGACTCTTGAGGATCTTCCGGGGCACGATCCGGAAGCGGTTGACCTTGCGCCCCATCACGGCGAGCAGCGCGGGCAGGAAGGTGGCCGATGCGGCGATCGAAACGAGCGGAACCATCAGGCCGCCCACGCCCATCGACTGCATGAACGGAAGCGGCATCAGGACGAGCAGAGCGAGTCCAACAGCCACCGTCCCTCCCGAGAACAGCGTGGCGCGCCCGGCGGTGCGCATCGTCCGCTCGAGCGCGGCATGAGGGTGGTCGTGGCGCTCGAGCTCCTCGCGGTATCGGAATACGACGAGCATCGAGTAGTCGATGGCGATGGCGAACCCGATCAGCGTCACCACGTTGGTTACGTAGACCGCCATGTCCAGGAAGTGAGCGAAGATCCACACGATTCCCAGCGAGATCGGGATGCTCACGGCGGCGAACATGAATGGAACCGCGATCCCGCCCAGCGTGCCGAACATGAACGCCATCACCAAGAGAGCGATGGGGATCGCGATCGACTCGCCCCTGGTGAGGTCGCTGCTGTAGATCTTCTGCGTGTCGTGGTTGATCGCCGGAAATCCCGACAGGAAGGTCTCGGCGACAGAGCTGGCGGAACATGGCCTGCTCGGGGAGCAGATCCCCGGCACCTTCGCGATCGCGCTCCGTAGGTTGGGGGTGTCCTTGGCGGCGTCCGCGTTCTGCAGCGGCGTGGTGATCTGTACGTAGGCGATGTTGCGGCCGGCCGGCAGCAGCTGCCCCGCCTTGCCGCCCTTGATCGCCGCCGCTGCGCGCTGAGCCGCCGCGTCGACGACGCGCACGAACACCGGGTCGAGCGAGGAGCCATGCGTCGCCTGCGCGACGAGGGTGAAGTCCCCGTCGCCGTGTTCGCCGAAGTGCGCTCGGGCGACGTTCAGGCCCCGCTCGGCCTGCGAACCGGGGACGCTGAACCGATTCGTCAGCAGGCCGCCCAGGTTGGCCGCACCCGCGACGCCAAACACGAAGAGGACGAACCATGCGGCCAGCACTTTCTTGCGGTTTCGGACGACGAGGCGGGTCCAACGGCGCATGCGTCCGATCGTAACCGCTTCAAGCGAGGAGCCGGTTTAGGCGCCGTGAAAGGCGGGCTCGAACGTCGCGATGGTCGTGTCGCTGCCGCGTGGTCTCCTCGTGGCACCATCTGCCGGAGCGATGTCGACCGCAGCCTTCGTCACCGCCGGGGCCGGGTTCCTGCTCGCCGTGCTGTGGTTCGACCTCATGTTCGACGTCCAGGTGCTCGGCCACGTTGGGGATGAGCTCCCCGAAGCCGTGCTGGGATCGATTGCCGGCTACTACCGGCGGGTGACAATGCAGGCCCGGCCCATGAACCGGCTCGTGGCGGCGGTGATGCTGGCGACGATCGTCGCGATCGTCTGGGAGATAGCCGACGACGAAGCGGCGGCCTGGGTGGGATGGGCGTCACTCGTGCTCGCTGCCGGCCCGATCCTGCTCGCCGGCGCGCACACCGTGCCCAGCGCGGTGCGCCTGGGAGCGCGCGCGGACGGGGTGGAGATCCAGAGTCAGCTCGCGAGAACCATCTTCCGCGACCACGTGTTGTGTCTGGCCGCGGTCGCTTGTCTCGTGGTCGTTCAGCTCGGCTTCGCGTAGTCCGCTTTCGAGCTTAGGCCGGGCGCGCGCTCTCGCTCAGGCGCTGGATCGCAGGTCCCAGCGCGCGGGCGTGTCGGGCGATCTCCCGCCACGGATCGCCCTCGGCGCGCAGACGGGCGGCCAGGTTGCGGATCGTCCACCGCTGCGGATCCAGGCGCCGGTCATCGAGCTCGCCCCAGTGCAGGGGCGCGGCCACGGGCGCGCGCGGTAGCCCCCGCACCGCGTAGGGCGGGGCGGCGTGTTGCGCATAGGCGTTGCGGTTGATGTCGATGAAGATCCGCTCGCCGCGCTTCTCCTTGCGCTGCTCGATCGTCAACCGTCGTGGATCGCCGGCCGCCAGCACGCGAGCGACGTCGCGGGTAAACCTCCGGGCTCCGTCGAACTCGACGCTCCGGCGCAGAGGGACGACGACGTGCAGCCCACGCGATCCCGTCGTCATTGCAAACGGCGCCAGGTCGAGGTCGCGCAGGAGCTCCCCGAGCGCACGCGCGGCCGCGCGCACTTCGGCGAACCGCTTGCGGGTCGGGTCGAGGTCGAAGATCAGGCGATCCGGATGGTGGGGCTTGTCGGCCCGGCTGAGCCACGTATGGGGCGTGACGCAGTTCTGGCTGGCGAGATAGACGAGCGTGGCCGCGTCGTGGGCGAGGACCTGCGTGATGGTTCCGCCCCGCTTGTCCAGGGTCGCTCTCGAGATCCAGCTCGGGAAGTAGCCGGGAATGTTCTTCATGTAGTAGCCGGGACGGTTGACCCCGTCGGGAAAGCACTGCATCGCCACCGGATGGTCCCTGACATGCGGGACCATGACGGGCGCCACCCACTCGTAGTAACGGGCCAGGTCGAGCTTGGTCGCACCGACGTCTTCGAACAGGACCTTGTCGGGGTGCGAGACGGTGATCCGCCGCCGGCCAACGTCGATGACCTCGGCCGCTCGCCGGCCTTTGTCACCGCCGCGCTTCTTGGGAGGCCTGGGCGTGGGGCGCGCAGTCACGTCGGTAGCTCGCGGACCACCTCGCGAGCGTCCTTGTCCTCGCGGAGCCCGACGAAGCGTGGATGGCGCAGGCGTCCGGCGCGGGTCCATTCCGCGAAGGCGACCTGGGCGACGAGGCGGGGCTCCACCCAGGTCGTATCGCGAGCGGGGACGTCCGGATCGGCAAAGGGTGAGCTGTCGCGTCGCAGGGGCGCCAGCCGCCCGGCGAGGTCACGCAACGTGGCTCGATCGAAGCCGGTGCCCACCCTTCCCGCGTAGATCAACCGATCGCCCTGAAAGTAGCCGACGAGCAGGGCCCCGAGCTCGATCCGCGACCCCCGCGGGGCCGTGTAGCCGCCAATCACGAGCTCCTGTTCGTTGGTGCACTTCAGCTTGAGCCAGTCGCGCGAGCGCCGGCCCGTGTACGGGCTGTCGATGCGCTTGGCGACGAGTCCCTCCCAGCCCCTGCGGCACGCTTCGCCGAAGAGCGGCTCGCCGTCCCGTCTCCGATAGGAGGTCAGGCGAATCCGGCCCCCGAAGTCGAAGGCGTGGCGCAGCAGGCGCTTCCGGGCCATCAGCGGGAGGCGCCGTAGGTCGTAGTCGTCCAGGTACAGGAGATCGAACAGGTACAGGAAGACCGGCACGCGCTCCTGATGGCGGCGGGCCAGGCGGGCAAAGCTCGTGCGGTGGCCCTCGAACGCGACGATCTCTCCGTCGGCGACGAAGTCCGCCGATGCGATCCCCTCCAGCGCTGGGACCAGCTCGGGGAACCGAGCGTTGAGGCTGAGGTCGTTCCGGGAGAGCAGCGACACCTGCGATCGCGTGCGCCGCGAGATGGACCGGATCCCGTCGAGCTTGCGCTCGAAGATCCACGCCGGGTCCGTGAAGGGCTCGGCGGCCAGCGTCGCCTTCATCGGTTCCACCCACTCGGGCGCCGCCGACCGCGAGACGAGCGCACGCTCGCTGGCCGACAGGACCGCGAGCACGTCGTTCATTTCGCTCCCGCGGCGACCTGCTCGACCGTACGGCCGCTCAGGACCGACTCGGGCTGCGAGCTGACTGGATTCCGGCGCGCGTCGGCCTGGTCGTCGCGCCGTTTGACGAGCAGCCATCGGGGCTTGGCGCCGCCCCCGGTGCGGGTCAGCGCGAACCCGCCGCGGAGCTTCTGACCTTCCAGCCACACCGACGCGTGACCGTCGGCCAATGCCTGTTCGAGAGGCACCTCGTGGCCGTCGCGTTCGGTGATATTGCGATACGGACCGGTGTCCCACACGATCACGGCGCCCGCCCCGTAGTTGCCCTCCCCGATCGTGCCTTCGAAGTCGGCATAGTCGAGCGGATGGTCCTCGACCTGCACGGCCAGGCGTTTCTCGCGGGGGTCGGTGGACGGACCCTTCGGCACCGCCCACGACTTGAGCACCCCGTCGACCTCGAGGCGTAGGTCGTAGTGCAATGAGCGGGCGGCGTGCTTGTGGATTACGAAGGTCGGCTGCTTGTGCCGCGTGCTCCGGCGCCGGCCACTTGGTTCCGGTGTGCGCTTGAAGTCCCGCTTGGCCCGGTAGCGCTCGAGCTTCCCATCGGTCATGCGAGCGCCCGCCGGTCGCGCCCGGTAATCATTCGCCCCACGTTCCGCGCATCGCTTCGTCGGCGAGTTCCTCGCCTACGTCGCGGCGGCCGGTCCGCCTCCGGATCTCGTTGATGCTGTCGAGCATCTGATCGATGTCGTGCGCCTCGATCTCGGCCTCGGCGCCTTCGTCGCGCATTGATCTGCCCACGATCTGGGCGCCCGACTTCGGATGCCAGGCTCCCAGCGCGAGCGCAAAGACGACCAGGAACAACACCAGCCCACCGAATACGACCAAGACGGGATCCACGACGATCTCCCAACCCGGTGCACGAAGCTCTCTCCCGACTAGCTTACGCCTCGCCGAGGGCGAGGGAGGGGACGCGCAGGGGAGGCGGTGCGGCTAGGCCGCGAGGCGTGCTGCGAGCACTGCGTCCTCGACCAGCCCGCCGCCGAAGAGGCCGCGAAGCACGGGGTCGCAGCCCAGCTCGTCGAGCAGCCAGGGGTGAAAGTCCACACGGTCCTGGACGAACGTATCGCCCAGAACCGTGAATAGCTGACGTCCAGCCAGCAGCTCGGTCGCGATATAGAGTCCAAGCTCGCCGCTGGCTCCGGAGCGCGTGGCGGGCGCGAAGCCGACGAGGTTGGCGGGCTCGTCGAGCACAAATGTCGCCAGTACGGTCATGGCGCTCGGTTCCTTTCAGGGTTGGGAGGGACGATTCTGGAGCGACGGTCGGGCCCGGTCACTGGACACACGGCCAAATTGCCGGGCGTCGGGGTCGCCGGCGTGTCGCCCTGCCGTCGACTACCAGTACTAGCAGCACCGGGGGCTCGGGCCGTTGAGAACCGGTTACCGTGCGCCGCTGGGTGGTCGAGACCGGGCGACGCCCGGTCTGCTCAGCCGGGGTTTGCCGACAGGATCGGGTACGGCTTGACCGTCTGGGAGGTGCCCAGAGCTCGGCCCGCCGCGGTGAGCGCCCGGACGGCGAAGAACGGGCCCCGGCCGCCCAGCGTCATGGCGGTCTCGAACCCGTGCCGGGGCGCGCCGCCGACGGGCGCCAGATGGGTGACATCCGGGCCGGCGAGCACCTGCCAACGCGCCACCTCGGTCGCCCCGTTCCAGCTGGCGTAGACCGTCTCCTGGCGCGCCCCGGGGAGCCTGATCACCGCGAGGTCGGGGGGCAGCGTTGGGGTGGCGGACCAGCGGAAGCGGTAGGCGCGGTAGCTGGAGAACGGTCGCTGGAACCGGGCGTCGTAGACCACCTTCTCGTTGCCCGAGAACTCGGTGACATTGGGAGCCGACCCCCAGCCCACCAGCCGGTCGCCGTTGGGCAGGCTCTGGACGTTGCCCGAGTTGCCGGCGACGATCGTCGGGTGGTGCACGTCCTGGTGCACCAGCGTGGCGGCGCGCTGGGCCAGGTTGAGCTTCAGAGCCAGGCCCCGCGAGGGAGGCTTCGGCGGAGGCAGGGGCTCGTCGTGATGATCGTCGAACATGGTCAGGGTCCCGTTCGCCTGCAGCTCAACGTCGTGCTGCCAGCTGAACCGCGCTCCCCGGCCCATCCGGAACGTGCTGTGGTCGCCCCCCAGCGTCCACTCGATCCGCCCGGTGCGGGTGTTGATCTCGTACACGGACGACGTGTTTCGCTCCGAGACGAGGATGAACCCATCTCTGAGGATCTGGATCGAGTTGATGTGGGTCGGGTCGTAGACCACGTTCTTGAGCGGCGCGACGTTGCTGTCGACGATTGCCACGTGCCCCAGCGTGTGCCACTCGAACATGACGAGGCCGGTCCTGATGTCGACCTCCTGGACCACGGAGTCCAGGGTGGAGGCCAGCCGATCGCCGCCCACAGGTCGCAGATCGGTCAGCACCGGCGCGTAGACCGTCAGCCAGGCCGTCCCCTGGGGGCTGATGACGAATTCGTGGATGTCGGCGGCGTAGCCGTTCCCGGCCTGCACTCGGGCGAGCTCGCGGTATGAGCTGTCAACGATCACATCCTCGCCCAATCCAATCCCCGGATAGGGGACGAGAAGCTGACCCTGCCACCACGTCAGCACCGGTGCGCCCTTGTAGCTCTGAACGCGCAGACCGATCTGGGCCGAACCCCCTTGCTGGGGATGAAACCAGACCGGATCGCCCCGCGAATCAACGATCACAGGACCCCGCTGCAGAAGGGTGGGCGGGGGAGGAGCGATCTGCCCGGGGGGCGGGATCGGGAACGGGGCCAGGAATACATCGGCGCCCGATGGGCGCAACTCGTTCGTAGTTGGCGTCAGAACGGGGGGCTGGAGATCCGGGCGCGATACGAACATGTGCGGCACGGGCGGCGGTAACGGGGGTCTGGTCGAGCGCGGTATGGGCGGCGACCCCGAGATCTGGCCTGGCCGAGCGACCGTGAACCGGATGTCCCGGGCGCTCACGCTCGCGGTGGCCGCGAGGCGAACCTCGACGTGTTCGCCCGGCAGGAAAGGTGCGTTGGGCAGGAAGCTTGCGCCCGAACCCGTGGAGTACGCCATCAGCTTGCCCGGGTGCGCCCCGCTCTGCGAGCCCACGACGGAGATCGATCCGAGCCGGCCCGCGGGAGCTCCCAGGAAGCTGATCTGAGTCCGCGGTGATGCGTCGGGCGTGCCGGGCAGGGGCGAGACGGTCACGTCGGTCGCCGCCCGAGCCGGCGGGGCGCAGAGCGCGAGGGCTCCAACCACCGCGGCGATCCGCGCGGGCGCAGTCAATCTCCGCAAGCGACGTCTCCCCGGCCGCCAGGCGAGGCGTTCAGGCGGGGTCCTCGGGCGCCGTCACGCGAGTGCTGCCGGCCGCTCGCGCTCCCACCACTCAGACAGGACTGTGACCGCACCATCGACCACGCGATCACCGAACATCTTGGCGTCGTTGACGTGCGGCAGCGGCGCCTGCGGCACATCGACGCCCAAGAACTCGCACAGCGGCTCCCACCCGTCCGAGGGCTGCCACACGAGCAGCTTGTCGGCCGGAACCTCGCGCTTGACGCTTTCGTTGAAGTTCACGAACGCCTCGGCCAGACCCGGCGCGTCGTGGTTGAAGCCCGTGACCGGCCCGTCTTCCCACACGAGCTTGAGCATGAGCCGGATGTAGTCGTCCCACTGCGGATCGACGCGCTGGCGTGCTTTCGAGAGATGGTGCATGACCGAATCGCCATACATGACGTCCCATATCGTGTTGTGCATGCTCTGCGCCCACGTCTCGGGATCGCGCACGCTGAGCAGCACCTTGGCGTCCGGATATTTGGCCACCAGGTCCTTGTAGAAGTAGCCCCCCGGCCAGTCGACCGTGGCCTCGAAGCCTTCGAAGATGTCGTCCCAGTTCGGCCGGCCCTCGTACGCCTCGCGCCATGGCTCCACCAGCTCGAGGTCGGCGAGAACGTTGACCATGTGGTAGCACGGCAACCCGAGCATCTCGAGCGCCACCTTCTGCGTCAGTGTCGCGGTGCGTGGCAGCCCCGCTCCGATCAATTGCATCGGTCGTTCTCCTTGTCTGGCGTGGCGGGTTCGAGCCGAACCCGATCCGGCTGGTTGGCGGCTGCGCCGTGCCGGTGCGGGCACCCCGCCCAGGGACGCACCCGGGCTGCGCCGCCGCCGGTACGGCAGCCGGCCCTATCACGCGAGGGCCGGCTGTGAATGCGGCCGCATGCTAGCGGCTGGTGTAAGGCCGGGGCCCCCGCGGGTGTCAGCCTGGGGCCCCTGCGCGTGTCAGGCCGGGGCCCCTGCGGGTGTCAGGCTGGGGCCCCTGCGAGGTGCCCGAGCGCCAGATCCAGCAGCTCGCCGGGCTTCTCGAACCACACGACGTGCCCGCAATCCGGGACGATCTCGAGCCGCGCCCCGGGGATCAGCTCGGCCAGCCGCGTGCCGTAGGCGGGCGGGATCAGGCGGTCGTCGTCGCCCCACACGAGCAGCACGGGCGCATCGATCCGGGCCAGCAGGCCCTCGAGGCGGGGATCGTGCAGGTACGGATTCCACGAGACCTTCGCGGTGGCGGCCATGGCCGAGATGAACGCGGCCAGCAACTCGTCGTCGAGCCCCTCGAAGGTCGGGATCACCAGCTGAGCCAGGGGGTGGGTGGGGTCGTGGAAGAACAGAGCCCGGGCTTCATCTTCCTGCCCGAGCTGGAGGCGGAACATGTCGGCCATCGGTACGTCGGCCAGCCTGATCCCGGCGGGCGCGGCCAGCACCATGCGTCCAATGCGCTCGGGATACCGCGCCGCCAGCTCGAGTGCGATCCACCCTCCGAGCGAGCACGCCATCACGTCGACCCGCTCGAGGCCGTGACCCTCGATGAAGGCGAGGTAGTGGTAGGCAAGGTCCTCGATGTCCCGAATCTGCTCGATGCCCTCCGACCCGAAGAAGCCCGGATGCAGGGGCGCGTGGACCTCGTGGTGCTCCGCGAGACCGTTGAGCAGGTCCATCCACTGGTAGGACTCGCCACTGGACGAATGCAGGTAGAGCAGCGGCGGGCCGTCGCCCCCGACCGCCACCTGGATGGTGTGGCCGCCCACCCGTTCAGGCCGCAGCTCCATCAGGCCACCGCCAGCTCGTGCTCGGGGAACGCGATCTGTCTCGGGGGCGGCTCCGCCGGACTCGGAAACTCCTCGGCCAGGCGCGGCATGACCTGCTCCGCGAAGCGCTCCATGTTCGCGCGCGCCTTCTCCGGCGGCATGTTGCCGAGATGAAGGAGGGTGAGCAGGTTCCCGGCGCCGAGATCGCGGAGGTGGGTGGCCAGCTTCTCGTACACGGTGTCGGGTGAGCCAACGACCGCATAGGTCCCCCGCTCGACGTCGTCCCAGGTCTCGACTCCCGAGATGAAGCTCGACTCGATGCCCTTGTAGACCCGGATCGCCGACTGCACGCTCGTATAGCCCGGTGGTGAGAGCAGCAGCCCCGGGATCAGCTTGCGCTTGAAGTACCAGAAGTGCTCTTCGTACTCCGCCCGCGCCTGCGCGTCGGTCTCCCCCACGTAGACCGGCATCAAGAGGCCCATCTGCTCGGGGTGAGCCTCGTATCCCTCACGTTCGCAGGCCTGCTTGAACAGCCCATAGGTCTTCTTGAAGAAGTCGATGTGGAAGTAGGGGATGCCCATGTAGGCGTACCGGTGGCGCGCGACGAACTCCATCGTCTCGAGCGAGCCGACGCCCGGGATCCAGACCGGCGGGTGTGGCTTTTGAAGCGGCTTGGGCCACACGTTGACGTAGCGCAGCTTGTAGTGCTCGCCGTAGAACTCAAAGGGACCGGGCTGGGTCCAGGCGCGCATGATGATCTCGTGCGCTTCGGCGAAGCGCGTGCGGGCCTCGGCGGGGTTGATCGAGAAGGAGTAGTACTCGGGCCCGCCGCCGATCACCTGTCCGGCGATTATCCGACCACCCGAGATGAGGTCGAGCATGGCGATCTCCTCGGCCACCCGCGTGGGCGGGTTGTAGAGCGGCAGGGCGTTACCGACGATGGCGATCCTGATGCGGCTCGTGCGCTGGCTGAGCGCAGCGGCGATCAGGTTCGGGCTTGGCATCAGGCCGTAAGCGTTCTGATGGTGCTCGTTGACGCACACTCCGTCGTATCCGAGCTGCTCCGCGTAGGCAAGCTGATCGAGGTACTCGCGGTAGTACCCGGCCCCCGTTTCCGGGTCGTAGAGCTCGTTCGGGATCCACACCCAGGCTGAGTCGTGATGCTGCTCGAAGTCCTCCGGAAGATCGCGGTAGGGCATGAGGTGGAACATGAAGAACTTCATAGCTCTCCTCCCCGGGCGCGGGGATGCCCCGCGCCAGACGTGGGGCGCCGGCGGTTGGCGCCCGATAGCGCCATTCGTATCGCGCCCGGACGCGGCGGTCAAGCCGGGACCCAACGCGCTCGCGTACGATGCCTGCCGTGGCGCCTGGAGAGACGCTCAACGCGCAGGACGTCGAGCTCGGCTCGATGGAATTCTGGTCCCAACCAGCCGAGGTGCGCGAGCGTTCGTTCGCCTTGCTTCGCGGGGCAGCGCCGGTCTCGCACCACCCACCGCCCGAGGACATCCTCCAGATCGAGCGCGACGAGAGTGGCTACTGGGCCATCGTCCGCTACGAGGACGTGCGGGCGATCTCGCGCGATCCACAGACCTTCTGCTCGAGCCAGGGCGTCCAGTTCAGCGACGCCCCCCCGGAGGCACTCGAGGCCTCGCAGTCGTTCCTGGCCATGGATGCGCCGCGCCATACGAAGCTTCGAGGCCTGGTGCAGTCGGCGTTTACCCCGCGCCAGATCGCTCGCATCGAAGACGGCATCCATGCCAGCGCCCGGCGCATCGTGCAGGAGGCGGCGCCCACCGGTGGCGGGGACTTCGTCGAACTCATCGCCAAGCGCCTCCCGCTGATCACGATCTCGGACATGATCGGGGTGCCCGATGCCGACCGCGACCGGGTGGTGGAGGCCGCCGATCAGCTGGTGACGCTGGCCGACCCGGAGCTGCGAGCGGGACGCGAGCCGCTCGAGGTCCTGGGTGAGTCACTGATGACGCTGCACGGGTTCGCCACCGAGCTCGCGGGGCACCGGGAAAACCATCCGGGCGACGACCTGATGACCGCGCTCGTGCAGGCCGAGGTCGACGGCGACCGGCTCACGCACGCCGAGATCGCCGCCTTCTTCGTGCTCCTCTCGGTGGCCGGCAACGACACCACCCGCCATACGACCTCGCACGCCATGCGTGCGCTGACTCTCAACCCCGACCAGCGGCAGGTCCTGGTGGCGGACACCGAGAACCGCATGGCGACCGCCGTGGAGGAGTTCGTGCGCTGGGCGACCCCGGTAATGACGTTCCGGCGCACGACCACGCGTCCGGTGGAGCTCCATGGCCAGCGCATCGGCGCGGGGGAGAAGGTCGTCCTCTTCTATTCGTCGGCCAATCGTGACGAGAGCGCTTTCGACGCGCCGGAGCGCTTCGACGTAGCCCGCGATCCCAATCGCCACCTCGGCTTTGGTGGCGGCGGCCCGCACTACTGCCTGGGAGCCTCGCTCGCTCGCACTCAGCTGCGCTCGATCTTCACCGAGATCCTGTCCGAGCTCCCAGACCTCGAGGTGGGAGAGCCGGAGATGTTCACGAGCTCATTCATCCACGGCGTCAAACGCATGGAGTGCGCGTTTACGCCCCGGGCCTGAGGCGGACCGGCAGGCGAGACCGCCGCGCCGGACCGGCGGCGAGACCGCCGCGGCGCTCCCCGCGCACGGTCAGGCGCGCCATTCGCCCGAGCCGTAGCGCTCGAGCCCGGAGAAGAGCTCGCCCGTCTGCAGGGTGCCCAGCCCGTGCTGGTACTCGAGCTGTAATGCGTCCTCGAGCCCGAGCGACCATTGCTGGTAGGAAGAGAGGCGGTCGCTGCGGAGCGCCGCCTGCGGACGAGAGGCGATCTCGCGCGCCAGGGCGATGGCCGCGGGCAGCGATTCCCCGCGCTGGACCAGCCGGTTGGCCAAGCCCATGCGCAGGGCCTCTTCGCCGTGGACGCCGCGGCCGGTGAGGATCAGGTCGAGGGCGTGACTGTGGCCGATCAGCCGCGCTAGGCGGATGGTCCCCCCGTCCATGAGCGGGATGCCCCAGCGCCGGCAGAAGACTCCGAACACGGCGTCGTACGCCGCCACCCGTAGATCGCACCAGGCCGCGAGCTCCAGTCCGCCGGCGACGGCGTGGCCCTCGACCGCGGCGATGACGGGCTTACCCAGAAGCATGCGGGTCGGGCCGACGGGGCCATCGCCGTCGGGGCTCACGCGGCTGGCTCGCGGCGCTCCCGGCTCTCGCATGGCCTTCAGGTCGGCACCGGCGCAGAACGTTTCGCCCGCGCCGGTCAGCACCGCGACGGCCGCCGCGTCGTCTGCCTCGAAGCTCCGAAATGCGTCCGCCAGCTCCTTGGCGGTCGGGCGGTCGATCGCATTGGCGACCTCGGGGCGGTCGATGGTCACCACCGCGACCGGATCGTCGAGTTCGTAGCGGATCGGCATTGCGTCTCCTTCGTGCGCGTGCGCGCTGTCGGGTGGCCAGGGCGGGAAGCTCCACTCGAATTGAAGAGGGAAGCTCCAGCGGGAATTGAAGAGGTTGGGCCGTTGCCGGGTTGGCCTGATCGAGCGTGCCGCCGAGGCGCGCGTACCGGGAAAATGCGGTCATGCCGCAGGCAAAGCACCTCTTCCTGCTGCGCCACGCCAAGTCCAGCTGGGAAGACCCCGGGCTGGACGATCACGAGCGCCCGTTGGCGCCGCGGGGCCGCAGAGCAGCGATGGCGATGGCGGGGCATCTGGCGCGCGCGGGCGTCGAGCCCGAGCTCGTCCTGTGTTCGACGGCCCGGCGGGCCCGCGAAACCCTGGAACGGTTATCGCCGGGAGGTGAGGTGCTGATCGAGTCCGAGCTGTACGGGGCGTCACCGACCCAGCTGATCGAGCGATTGCGGCGGGTGCCCGATGCGGTCGACTCGGTGATGCTGATTGGACACAACCCGGCCATGCAATCCCTGGCGATCAGCCTGGCGGTGGCGGGGGGCGAGCGCGAGCGCGTGGAGCGCAAGTTTCCCACGGGCGCGCTCGCCACGCTGGTCTTCCACGGTGGCTGGGGCGAATTGCAGCCTGGGTCCGCCGAGCTCGTCGCGTTCGTGCGGCCCAAGGAGATCGGATAACCATCGCTGCGCGCCGCCGCCGCAAGCTGGGCTCGATGCGGGCTTTCGACCCGCATCGGATCGGTCGCTTGGAATGCGCCGCCTGGGTGGCGTACTACCGGCGCCAGTGGCCGGCCTTCCTGCGGGCAGCGCTCGGGCTCACGCGTCACACCTTCGCCCTGCCCTGGCCGGCGACGGTCCGCGGCGCGTGGTTCGTACTGCGGGCCAACCAGCTCTGGGCGCCGTACCCGGACAACGACCCCGACGGCGCCCGCCGCTACATGCAGCGCTTCTATCAGCTCGTCGCAGACCGCCACTCCGAGTCGTTCGACGTGGCCGGCGCCGCGCGGCTGGAGGTCGAGTGGTGGCGCGTGCACCGATATCTACAGCGCGAGCACCCCGATGGCGAGGATCGTCCGCTCGCGGAGGCGCTCGCCGCGCTGTACTCCCACGTGTACGGCGTTTCGCCTGCCGACGTCCGGGTGGCGGCCGACCAGCGAGCGCTGGGCATGCGGTTCTCCGACCAGTGGGTGGCTCAGGGCTGCGATCCCGAAAGCCCGCTGATCGCCGAGGAACGGGCGGCGCTGGTGCGCTCCTACGCGGCGCTGCTGGGCGCTGTCCACCGCCCCTGATCGACGGCGGCGCTCAGGCGAGTCCCGCTCCTAGGCCTCCGCGAGTCCCATCTGCGCGGCGAGCTCGGCGATCTGGTCCGCGGTCATGCCATCGAGCTGCTTGAAGAAGCCCATGTCGAAGGCGACCTCCGACCCGTCGGGCATGTGGTTGATCAGGAATTGGTCGGTCGTGCTCGAGAGCACCACCACCAGCTCGGCGCCCGGCCCGCTGCTGGGCGTGTGGATGCTCTCCACCGGCTCGTATGCGATCGCTCCCTCGGGCAGCCTGAGTCCCTCGTACTCCCACTCGCCCGAGATCGTGTAGGCGATTGCGTGGCACTTGTGCGTGTGCGGGACCAGCTCGCAGCCCGGCCCGAAGCGGAACTTGAAGATCACGGTGCCGCGCTCCTCGTCGGCGTGAATCACCTTGATCCAGGCCTCCCCCTTGGGGACTCCGACGAGCGGAAGCCACTCCCTCTCGTCGCTGGTGTAGACGCGCGTTAGGTCCTCGTGGGTGGCTTCCATGGCGGCTCCTATTTCGGCGGGTTGACGCGTGCATCCTCGCACGGGCTAGCGATTAGTTTCGAAACCGGCGGCGGTCAAAGCTGGCAGTGATCCGCACCCGTGACCCGAGCGTAGGGATAAGCGCCGATGACCGCTCTGCCGCTTAGCCAGGCCGCCGCCGGCGCATCGCAACCGTGGCTGGCCCGCCGGGGCGAGCACCTGCGGCGCCTGAGGGCCGAGCTCGCGCCGGGCGAAGTCTCCGCCGGCTCCGCCCGGCTGGCTCGAATCGTCGCGGTCGCCGGGGCCGGCTCATTCGCGGCGCTGATCGCTCTCCGCAGTCACGTTTTCGCCTCCGCGCTCGGGCGGGCTCTGAACGCCAGCTGGGATTTAGTGGTGGCGGGCGCGGCGCTCGAGGTCGTCTCGGTCGGCAGTTACGTGCTGCTTCTGCATCGCGTCGTGTCGGCGGCGACACCCCGGCTGGGCCTGCGCGACTCCTACGACATCACGCTCGCCGGCACGGCGGTCACTCGCCTGCTGCCCACCGCTGGGCTCGGAGGCGCCGCCGTCACCGTGTGGGCCCTGCGCTCCGCGGGGGTGGGCTCGCGCGAGGTCGCCGAGCGCCTGATCGCCTTCCTCGTGTTGCTCTACGGCGTCTACATGGGGGCGCTCGTCCTGGGCGGCGGCGCGGTCGCCGTCGGGCTGGTGCACGTACCCGGCGCGAGCGCGGTCGGACTCGTGGCGTTTACGATCGGGGCCGGGATCCCGCTGGCTCTGGTGGGCGTGGCGTGGGCGCCCGGACTCCTCACCCTTGCCCTCGGCGCGCGCGGGCGTCGCTCCTCCGGGCGACTGGCTTTGCTCGCGTCCCGGGCGCAGGCACACGCGCCCGTGCTGCGCGCGGCTCTGAAGCGCACCCTCACCGAGCTGCGCCGGCCGCACGCCGCCCTTGTGGGCGCGCTCGCATGGTGGGGGTTCGACATCGCCGTGCTGTTCGCGATGCTCCACGCGTTCGGAGCCGCCCCCGGGCCGCTGGCTCTGATCCTGGCCTACTTCCTGGGGACGTTGTTCAACGTCGTCCCGCTGCCCGGGAG
Organism: Solirubrobacteraceae bacterium; assembly: GCA_035938095.1. Lineage (GTDB taxonomy): Bacteria > Actinomycetota > Thermoleophilia > Solirubrobacterales > Solirubrobacteraceae > AC-64. Next base: position 10,292 of record DASZHF010000034.1, on the reverse strand, counting down.
CCTGAGTGGCGGGCTGGCGGGAATGCTCGTCGTCCTCGGCGTGGCTGCCGCTCCGGCCATCGCCGCGGTGCTGGCCTACCGCGCGGTCGCGGTGTGGTTGCCGGCCGCATCCGGGGTGCCCTCGGTGGCCCGCCTGCACGGCTCGGTCGCGGGCTGGCGCCGGCAGATCTGTGGGTCGCAGGCCCGCGCCTGAAGGCAACCTGACCGGGTCGCGAGCCGCGAGCGCCCGCACTCGGGGACGCCCGGGGCTCGAGACTAGGATGGAAGGTGGTCATGGCAAAGGTTTGGGTACTCGACACGGAGACCAAGGGCACGGGAGCGCACGTGGTGCCGCTCGAGCAGGTGCTGCGCAGGGAGGCACCCGAGACAAAGCCGCTGTTCGTCCCCCCGAAGCGTGCGCCGCGACCCGAGCCGGAGCCGGAACCGAGGCCGCCGCTGAAGTTCAAGGTCGTCGATCTGATGACCGAGGAGGTGCTGCTCGAGGACGTGGGTCTCGCCGAGGCGGTCAATCGTCTCGAGGAGATCCGCTCCGTGGTCGACGTGCGGACCTACGTCTGGGACCAGACGGCGGCGGACTGGCGACTCCTCACCCTGGGCGAGCAGAAGGCTCTCTGGGAGTTGCGCGGGCCGAGCCCGGCGCCCTCGACCTCGACCCGCTGACAGTCCGTGGGCGATGCCTTGGCGATCGAGGCCCGGGGGTTGTGGCGCACCTTCAAGGGCGACATCGAGGCGGTCAAGGGCATTGATCTCAGCGTGCGGACCGGCGAGGTCTTTGGATTCCTGGGCCCGAATGGCGCCGGGAAGACGACCACCGTGCGCATGTTGTGCACGCTGCTCCCCCCGACCGCCGGCACCGCGCGGGTGGCTGGCGTGGATGTCTTCTCCCAGCCCGCTCAGGTGCGCCGACGCATTGGCGTCGCGCTCCAGGAGATCGGGCTCGACCCGATTCAGACGGGACGCGAGCTGCTCGAGCTCCAGTGCGGCCTGTACGGAATCAGGGGCCGGCAGGCGACCGAACGAGCCCAGGAGCTGCTCGACCTGGTCGGGCTCACCGAGGCTGCCGACCGCCGGACCAAGACCTACTCGGGCGGGATGAAGCGCCGGCTCGACCTGGCGAGCGCCCTCGTCCATTCACCGGAGGTGCTCTTCCTGGACGAGCCCACCACCGGGCTTGATCCGGCGTCGCGCCTGACGGTGTGGGAGGAGGTCCGCCGGATCAACGCGTCGGGGACGACGGTATTCCTGACCACCCAGTATCTCGAGGAAGCCGATCACCTCTGCGATCGTCTGGCGATCATCGACGCGGGCCGGATCGTCACCGAGGGCACGCCTGATCGGCTCAAGGGACAGATGGGCCACGACGTCGTCTCGGTCGCGTTGGAGGGCGCCGACGTCGAGGCTACGAAGGCCGCGATCGGCGCGCTGCCCGGCCTCGAGCGGGTCGTGGCCGAGCCGGACGCATTGGCGCTGTACGTGGAGGACGGGCCGACGTCGATCGCCGAGGTCGTCCGCCGGCTCGATCGGGAGGGGATCCGGGTAGGGGCGATTGCGGTGGCGCGCCCCTCGCTGGACGACGTCTTCCTGCGGGCCACCGGGCGCCGGCTCGAGGGCGACGACGGGGCTGCCCCATGACCGACGTCCTGCTGCTTGGGCGGCGCGCCGTGCGTGAGATCGTGCGTCTGCCGGAGGCGACGATCCCGACGCTGTTCATACCGCTGTTCTTCCTCGCGGTCAACATCGGACAGGTCTCAAAGACATTCCCGAGCTCGACGCCGTTCCTGCACGGCCAGGGCTACGTCGGCTTTCAGCTCCCCGTCTCGCTGATGTTCGCGGTGTGCACCGCGACCTCGGGGTTGGCGCTGGTGACGGAGATCGACCTCGGATACTTCGACAAGCTCCTGGTGGCCCCGATCCGGCGGTCGTCGATCATCTTCGGGCGGCTCGCGGCAGATCTCGTGCGGGGGCTGAGTGTCGCCACGCTGGTGCTGCTCGTCGGGCTGGCGCTCGGGGCGCGAATGCAGGCCGGCGTCGCCGGGGCGCTCGTACTCGTCGTCCTCTCGGCGCTCTGGGGTGTGGCCTACGCAGGCATCGGGCTGCTCGTCGCGTTGCGCACCCGCAACGTTCAGGCCACCAGCGCGAGCTTCCTCGTCTTCTTCCCGCTCCTGTTCCTCACCCCCAACTTCGTTCCCTTCGACCGTCTCACGCCGCTGATGGAGGCCCTGGCCCGGGCCAACCCGGTCAGCTACGTCATCGAGGGGGTGCGCTCGCTGGTCCTCGAGGGTTGGGTCTGGCACAAGCTCGCGATCTGCCTCCTGGTGATCGTCGCAACGGGCCTGCTTCTGACCTGGCTGTGCGTGCGAGCGATCGAGCACTACGACCGCTGAACGCAGCCGGCGCTCGATCACGCGTCCAGGATTCATGGGCGTTCTCGCGCCCCGATCGATCATCTGTCCAGGGTTTCGGACGTCGCTGTAAAGATTCTCCGCGTCGTAAGAACTCTGTTCAGCCCTCAACGGAATGAGGAGCGCCGCAAATGCAAGGACGCAGCCGCCAGGGCACCGTCAGCCGGATCTCGAGCGTTACGCGCGATGACGGCTTCACCATCATCGAACTGCTGGTCGTACTGGTCATGATCGGCATCCTCGCGGCCATCGCGCTGCCGACGTTCCTCAGGCAGACCAACAAGGGCCAGGACGCGTCCGCCGAGGCGAACGCGCGTACGCTGGCCGTCCAGATCGAGTCATGCAACCTCGATCAGAACGGCTACACCATGCCCGCTTGCGAGCAGCCCACCAACGCCGGGATTCCGACCGATCCCTACGGCACGACCGTTCCGGCACCCGGCCATGTCGCCGTGGCCTCGGCTGCTCCCGGCGGCTACACGATCGTGTCGGCGTCGGCGTCCGGGGGCCTGTTCGTGATTGCCCGCGACCCGAGCACCGGGCTTCCCTCGCGCTGGTGCACGCGGCCGGGCCAGGGATCCTGCCCCCAGAGCGGAGTCTGGTAGTCAGCTCCGAAGGACGTTGACCGGCCGAGTCAGCCGATCGGGTCCGCGGGCAGTCGGGCGATGCGCATCGCCACCCGCTGGCCCCGAAAGGGCACTCCCTCGGCCTCCAGCAGAGCCCGCTGGCGGGCGCCCTTGGCCAGCGAGCCGTCGGCCCGCACGACCCGCCACCACGGTAGGTCCGGTTCGACGACCCACGCGAGCACCGCCCCCGCAAAGCGCGGCGCCCCAGGCGACACGTCGCCATAGGCGCGCACGAACCCGGGCGGGATCGCGCGGACCCTGCTCAGCACCGCTTGGACCCGGGGAGAGGTCGGCCTCATCGAGTGCGCGTCGAGGCCACCGCAGGCACGAGCCCCCTAGCAGCCGAGAGGCCCGTTAGACGGGCCTCTCAAAGAACGCTGCGCCGGGTTGCGGCGCTTGCTAGATGGTCGTGACGTTGACGGCCTTGGGGCCCTTGTCGCCGGACTCCGAGTCATAGGAGACCCGGGCGCCCTCCGGCAGAGAGCGATATCCGTCGCCCACGATGCCGCTGTGATGGACGAACAGGTCCTTGCCAGCCTCGTCAGGCGTGATGAACCCGAACCCCTTGTCGTCGCTGAACCATTTAACGGTTCCGGTGGCCATTGCCATTTCCTCCGTGTGTGTCTTGTGCTGCAAACGCGAAGGAAGCTTGAAACAACCCGCGGGCCTGTGCACTCTTTGCCGAGCAACTGGCTCAGCCTGTCATCGGACACCGTAGCAGCCGGGGGGAGGCTACGACCGCCGGCGCTGTGGCTGCGGGCGTTCCCGTTTGGGGTACTTCTTGCGCTCGGCCGGGGTCATGGCGCGTATCACCAGCGATCCGTCCCGCACCTGCTGCTCGACGGCCTCGAGCTTGATCCGCCTTTTTTCCTCCGCGCGCTCGCGCTGCGTCCTCATTGTTCCGGCCCTCCGTTGACGAACTGGGCCTACCTCCTAGGGTAGCGCCCCCTCCCGCCGGACTTCCCAGCTCGGGGGCCGGCCATCGCGATTTAGGGAGGTATCTGGCCCGTCGGGGAGGAACGAGCCTGAGGCGCCGGGCGAGCTCCGCCGGGGGATCAGGGCGTGCAGCTGTTCGGTGTCCAGCGAGATGGCCGGCTCAGCCATGCCCGCGTGCCGCCCGCGGCTGCTCCGGCGATACGCCCAGCAAGGCGGCCTCGACCGCTCGCAGGCGGTCGACGTCGCCGCGCATGCCCGCAGCGGCATCGTTGAACAGGAAGGCCTCCGCGAGTCTCACGACCGCGTAACCGAGCGTCGATGGGTCGACCGGAGGTTCGTACTGCCCGGCACGTACCTCGTCCTCGATCAGGTCCGCGATCCGGTCGACGATCCGGGGCTGAACGACGCCAGCGCCGGACGTGATGATCCGCAGCGCGGCGTCGCGTTCCTGTTCGACGAACTGGCGCAGCGCAGGAGCGTCGGCGAGGCTCCGGTTGAAACCGTCGAACGTGTCGAGCAGCGCTCGCCCGCCCCGCCCGCGGGCCCGCGCCCGGGCCGTGTCCAGGAGGGGCTCAGCAGCTCGGACCAGCACCTCGCCGATGAGGTCCTCGCGGGAGCCGAACCAGCGATAGATCGTGGCTCGGCCCAGCCCGAGCTCCGCTGCGATGGCCTGGACGTCTACGCGGCGACCGCGCAGGTAGCGGTGCATCGCCGCGCCCAGCACGTCTTCGCGGCTCGCGGCCGGTGGACGTCCTCGCGATCGGGGGCTGGCTGTCGCGCTCGGCACGGCGTGCGAAACGTTACCCGGCGCGCCTGCGGCGACCCGCTAGGAGAGCTCGTAGCGGTAGACGCTGGTGCCGCGCCGCTTGAAACCGACGCGCATGTACAAGCGGTTCGCCGCCTCGCGCTCCGGCCGGGAGGTCAGGTCGACCGTACGCGCGCCGGCGTCGCCCGCCACGCGCAACGCCTCCCTTGTGAGTGCTTCACCCGCTCCCCGCCCGCGCATCGACTCGTCGACGACGACGTCCTCGATCCAGGCGCGCAGGCCGGTCGGGAGTCGAAACAGGGCCAGAGTCAGTGTCCCGACGATGTTTCCGTCGTCGCCGCGCGCCAGGAAGAGCCGCGTTGATGGTGAGTTCACAATCGCGTCGATCTGCTGCTCGGTCGGCGCCGGCGCCGACGAGGACAGCTGTCCGACGAGGCGGCCCATCGCGGCGGTGAGTTCGGAAGAGCCGGCTTTCGCTTCTTCGATGCGCACCGCGTTTGAAGCCTAGGCGCAGTCGCCTGGCGGTGTCGGGGCGCTCCGGCTGCTGAAACATCCTGACGTCCAGATGGGTAGCGTGCTGCTCCGACATGGTCGGGAGGATCGTGCGCCCGCTCCCGCTCGCGGATCCGCGGACTGTTCTCGCCGCCGCGGCCCTGCTCCTGGGCCTGGTCTCGGGATCGGTGGCGGCGCAGGCGAGTCCAGCTCAGCCGGCCAGCGCGGCGGCGCCACCCTGGATGAATCGCCAGCTGACGGCGGATCAGCGCGCGGGGCTGCTCCTGGGGGCGATGACGATGGACGAGAAGTTCGCGCTCATGGCTGGGCAGTGCGATCCTCGCGGCCATACCGGGCTAGTCGCCGGCATCCCCCGACTGGGCATCCCCGACGTCTACTTCAACGACGGGCCGGTCGGCGTGCACGAGGAGCCGTCCGGCAGTACCACCTATCAGCCCGCTGGGAGCTGCGCGACCTTTAATCCCGGAGAGGTAGGTCCGGGCCACGCGACGGCCATGCCGGCGCCGATCGCGCTGGCCGCGAACTTCGATCAGGCAGCCGCTCAACGCTACGGGGCGGTGGTCGGCGACGAGGCCCGCAAGAAGGGAAACCAGGTCATCTTCGGGCCGGACGTCAACATCATGCGAGACCCCCGCGGTGGGCGGACGTTCGAGGCCTACGGCGAGGATCCCTATCTCGCCTCGCGCACGGCGGTCGGCTGGATCGAGGGACTGCAGGGTCAGCACGTCATCGCCGACGTCAAGCACTTCATGGCCAACAACGAGGAGAACGGGCGCCAGAGCAGCGACTCGCGCCTCGACGAGCGCACCGAGCACGAGATCTACATGCCCGCCTTCGAAGCGTCGGTGAAGGAGGCCGGAGTCGGCACGGTGATGGCGGCCTACAACCGCGTCAACGGCCAGTACATGACCGAGAACGGGCCCTTGCTCGACGGGGTGCTCAAACACGACTGGGGCTTCCAGGGATTCGTGCTCTCCGACTACGGCGCTCAGCACTCGACCGTGGGCGCGGCCAACGGCGGGAACGACCTCGAACTGCCCTACCAGCAGTTCTACGACCCCCGACTGCTGCGCGCGGCGGTGGCCGGTGGACTGGTCAGCACGACCACGATCGACGACCACGTGCGGCGCATCCTGCGCACGATGTTTCGCTTCGGGCTGTTCGACAACCCGGACTGGTGGAAGACGGCCCCGATCGACTTCACCGCGAACGGCCTCGTCGCTCGCCAGGTGGAGGAGGGTGGCATCGTCCTGTTGCGCAACGCCGCGGGGGCGTTGCCACTGACCAGCCGGGTCCGCTCGATCGCTGTCATCGGCTCCGCGGCGTCGCAGGATCGTTCGGGGGGTGGCAGCTCCAAGATCACCGCCGACCACACGATCACTCCGCTGCAGGGCATTACCGCCCGGGCCGGCGTGCCCGTTCGCTACTCGGACGGCTCCGACCCGGCCGCCGCTGCCGCATTGGCGGCGAGCTCGGACGTGGCCATCGTGTTCGCGTACGACACGGAGGGAGAGGGTCAGGATCGCCAGTGCGTCGCGCTGCAGTGCTCCTCGCAGGACCCCAACCAGGACGCGCTGATCGAGCAGGTCGCGGCGGCCAATCCGCATACGATCGTCGTGCTGACGACCGGATCCCCCGTGCTCATGCCGTGGGTCAATCGGGTGGCGGGAATCGTCGAAGCCTGGTACCCGGGGGAGGAGGGCGGTGCCGCGCTGGCCGCGGTCCTGTTCGGCGACGTCGACCCCTCGGGGCGGCTGCCCGTGACCTTCCCGGTCAGCCAATCCGACGTACCCGCCAACAAGCCCTGGCAGTGGCCCGGCGTCGGCAACGCGGGACCCGGGGAGCCGGTGGTGGACGTGGCCCCCCCGCCCGCGAACGTCGCCCCACCGATAGAGATCTTCTACACCGAGGGGGTGCTCGTCGGCTACCGCTGGTATGACGCCCAGGGGATAGCGCCGCTGTTCCCGTTCGGCTTCGGACTCTCCTACACCACGTTCGCCTACCGGAACCTGCGGGTCGCGCCGAGCCCCGACGGGTCGCCGGGGGCCGTGGTCAGCGCCGACGTGACGAATACCGGCCGCCGGGCCGGCAGCGACGTTCCCCAGCTGTACCTCGGGTTGCCGGCCCCGTCGCCGGGCGTCGTGCAGCCTCCGAGGCAGCTGAAAGGGTTTAAGAAGGTGGCGATGGCGCCGGGGCAGACCGAGCGCGTGACGCTTTCCGTGGACGCGCGGGCGCTGTCCTTCTGGGACTCCAGCGTCCACCAGTGGCGGGTGACGCCCGGCTGCTACGGAGTGATGCTGGGGCACTCCTCTCGCGATATCGCCCTGCACACGGTCTTGGCGGTGGGTGGCGTCTCGTGTCCCGGCTCCGCGGCGAGCGTGCCCAGTCAGCAGCAGCTGTGCGTCAGCCACCGGGCGATCCGCATCCACCTGACTCGCATCACCAGGGCCCGCGTAACCCGGGTCACGGTGTTCCTCGACGGCCGGCGCCAGAGGACGCTGCGCGGGCGGCGGTCGAGCGTGGTGGTCAACCTGGCCGGGCGTCCAGCCGGCCCGATCCACGTCCGGCTCCGGATCCGAACCGCGCGGGGCCGGACCTTCGTCGTCCGGCGCACCTACCACACCTGCGCCCCCAGGCGCCGCCACCGGGTCGGGCGCCGGAGGGGCGGGCACGGCCCGGCGCGCCGGTAGCGGACCCGCGCCGATCGAGGTCGCGCCAGAAACGGGCTCCTCGGTCGTTATAGGGCACCAGGATGGGAGGGAGAATCGCGCGGCTGTCTGCGGCCATATTCGCGCTGACTCTGGTGTGCGCGCCGCCGGCGTTCGCCCGGACGGGCAAGGGGGTGCTCGAGGCGGGTGCCGCGGCCGTGGACGCCAGCTGGCACGTGGGCGCCTCGGCCGGCCAGTACGCCTCGAGCTGCGATAGCCAGAACAACCTCCAGGCCAACCGCTGCTCGTTCATCGGCGATCACGGTGTCGACCCGACCAGCGAGTCCACCCGCCGCGCGTCCAGCTACGGGATCCAGTCGCGGCTCTCGATCCGGGCGATCGTCATCCAGGGTCCCGCCGGCAACCGCTACGCGATCGTCAAGAACGACCTCTACATCCCGCAGGATCTGCTCTACCGGGGCACGGCCCAGATCCTCGCGGCCGACAACCAGGGCCCGGATCCGTCCAAGCGCTCGGGGATCTCGGCCGACACGCTGACGATGGCGGTCACCCACGACCACTCGTCGCCCTACTACTCGTCACCCTCGTGGGGAGTGTGGACCTTCCAGGACGTCTTCGACGTGCGCTTCTACGAGTACTACGCGCAGCAGATGGCCAAGGCCGTCGAGCTCGCGGCGCAGCGACTGCGCCCGGCGCGCGTCGGCGCGGAGGTGGTGTACCTCGACAAGCCGCAGCGCCATTCGTTCGGCCCCCAGACCGCAGATGACGGAACGCCGGCCGGGTATCCGCAGCAGGACACCGACCACGGTCTCACCGTGCTGCGCTTTGACACGACCGCGGGCCGCCCGATCGGCGTCCTAGTCAACTACGGACTCCACGGCGAGGGCTTGAACGGGAACGACCTGATCTCCGCCGATTGGGTGGCGCCGATGCAGCGAGTGATCGATCGCGAGACGGGCGCGCTCGCGATATTCACCCAGAATGCGACCGGGACGACCGAGATGGCCCGTGATGGCACGGGTCATCCCTACTCGCAGTTCCTACACCAGCGGCTCGAGTTCGCGCACAAGGAGTACGCCCAGTCCGACTGGGCGGGCCACCTGATCGGCGACGCCGTCGTCGGCGCCTGGCGTGAGATCGGCGCGGGCACTCCGTCCAATGCCCAGAAGTACGTGCCGTTCATGTCGGGTGATGTGACGTTCGCCTCGCGCGACGCCTGGTATCCGGGGCCGCTTTCGCACGCCTATCCCGGCGTGTCGTCCTGCCGCACCCAACCGGCGCTCGCCGGCAACCCGCGCCTACCCGTGGTGGGGCTGCCCGACTGTCAGAGCGCGGCCGACTTCTTCGGCTTCCCCGGGCCGCCGGCGCTCGGAGTCTCAACTGGTCAGCTCGAGCAGGCGGGCATACCAATTCCCGAGAACTATTCGGCGCCTAGCTACACCGGCCTGGAGGAAAACGTCGACGTGCATCTCCAGGCGCTGCGGATCGGCGACATCCTGCTCACGGTCTGCTCGTGCGAGCAGTGGAAGGACCAGTCGGCCAACATCAAGTCGCGCACCGACCAGACCTCCAACAACGAGTACTGGGGATTTGACTGGACCGATCCCAGCGGGGCGCACACGAACAGCTTCGATCCGTACTGGACCCAGTACTGCACCCGCAACGGGGATGGCAGCTACGGCGACTACTCGTCGGTCGCCGACCCCTACGGAAACGGGACCTGGAATTGCCCGACCGCCACCGGCAACCCCAACCGCGGGCAGATCTCCGACCAGCTGATCCAACATATGCGGGCGCAGGTCCGTAATCCGGCCAACGGATGGAACCTGGCCCAGAACGTCGCCTGGGCCGAGTCCGAGCGTATCGGCACGAACGCCAAGGGCCAGCAGACATTCGACCAGATCGCGGGCAATTTCACTCATGACGATGGGTGCGGGCCCCGGCTGGACCAGCCGTGCGCGCCCGGCGAGCAGAGCCCGTCCGCGAGATACGGTTACAAGCTCACGGTCACCATCGGTATGGCCAACGACTACAACGGGTACATCGCGAGCTATCGCGAGTACCAGCGCGGCGACCACTACCGCAAGGCGCTGACCGGCTGGGGGCCGCACTCGAGCGACTACATGGCGACCCGGCTGGTGACGCTCGGGCGAGAGCTCAAGGCGCCGGACGTCGGAGCGCCATGGAGGCTCCCCGCCTACGAGCAGGACCTCAACGAGGAGGCCAGCAACCCGGCCCTGCAGGCCAAGCTCCGCGCCGACGTCGCCAAGAACGACCAGGAAGCCGCGGCGCTCGGGCGCATGGGCCAGGCGGCGATAGCCGGCTACACCGCCGCGCTCCCGGCCGACGGCGGCGCCGCCGGTCCGGTGAGCCATCCACG
>DASZHF010000033.1:0-25168 GCA_035938095.1 Solirubrobacteraceae bacterium | reverse complement strand
GACACCACGCCGGTGCCCGGCTACCTCGGCGCGAACAACAGCGCCGCTGGGGTGGGCGCCGTGATCGAGCTCGCCCGTGATCTGCAGCGCACCCCGGCCGGTGCGGGTCACCCGCCCGTGGTCTTCGCGCTCTTCGACGGTGAGGAAGCGCCCGCCGGCTTCACCGACTTCTACGCCCAGGGGGTGCGCGGCAGCAAGGCTTACGTCGCCGCCCACCAATCCTCGACCCGCGAGCTGATCCTGCTCGACTTCATAGCTCTGCACCACGAGCTGTTGCCTCGGGACGCTGGCTCTGACCCCGCGCTGTGGGCCCGGCTGCGCGACGCCGCTCGGCGCGCCGGAGTGATCCCCACGTTCCCACCCTCCACGCGCTCGGAGATCCTAGATGACCACACTCCATTCAACCGGGCGGGCATTCCGGCCATCGACCTGATCGACTTCGACTATCCGTGCTGGCAGAAGCTGTGTGACACGCTCAGCCAGGTCTCGCGCCGCTCGCTCGGGCGAGTGGGGAACGCCGTCCTGAACCTCCTGATCGCGGAACGCCAGCGCCAGGCGTGAGGGTCAGCCTAGGGTCGGATCCGACCAGCCGAGGCGGTCTCGGGCAACGCGCACTGCTCGCAGGCGCCGTGGAGCACGACCTCGTGATCGCGGACACGAAAGCCCAGGCGCCCCGGAAGGCCCGCGATCGCTCGCTCCAGAGCTGGATCGGAGAACGGCACGAGGCGCTGGCACCGAGCGCACAGCAGGTGGTGGTGGTGCTCGCCGCCCGGGCGCGCCGGCTCGTAGCGCGTGACCCCCTCGCCCAGGTCGATGCGCTGCACCAGTCCGTAGTCGGCCAGCAGCTCGAGGATGCGATAGACGCTCGCGCGCCCGATCCGCCGTCTCCGCCGGCGCAGCGCATCCTCCATTTCGAGCACCGTGAGCGCGCACTCCTGGCTTGCGAGGAGATCGACGATCGCGTCGCGAGCACCACCACGCCGGTGACCCTCGCGTCCGAGGACCGCGCTGACGTGCTCAGCCCAATGTTCGTCTTTGACCGCGGACATGGTGAACGAAGGGTATTCGGAGCAGCTAGATAAGAACAAGTCTCGTTCTCATATAGTATGCCTCCGGCCGATGGCGCGTGCTGCGAACAATCTCCGGCGGCTGGCGGCGACCCTGACCGGCGCAGTCCCCCTGTTGGTCATTGCCGCGGTCCTCCTCCCGGCCGGCTGCGGCAGCTCGTCGAACTCCTCCGGCGGCCGGCCGATCGTGGTGGCGGCCGAGAACTTCTGGGGCAGCATCGCCTCACAGCTCGGAGGTGACAAGGTCCAGGTGCGCAGCATCATCGTCAACCCCAGCACGGACCCACACTCGTACGAACCGACGGCCGCCGACGGCCGGCTGCTGGCCCAGTCGCAGATGGCGATCGTCAACGGTATCGGCTATGACCCGTGGGCGCCCAAGCTGTTGGCCGCGAATCCGGCCGGTGGCCGCGTGGTTCTCAACGTGGGCGATCTGGTGGGTGCCCACGAGGGGGACAATCCGCACCGCTGGTACAACCCGGCCGACGTGCAGAGCGTGATCCGGGCGACGGTCGCCGACCTCAAGCGCATCCGCCCCGCCGACGCGGCCTACTTCGACCAGCGCGAGCAGGCTCTCCAGACTCAGGGCCTCGCCCGTTACAAGCAGTTGATCGCGCGCATCCGCGTTCGCTACGGCGGCGTTCCGGTGGGCGCCTCGGAGAGCATCTTTGCGCAGCAGGCTCCGGCTCTGGGGGTGAGCCTGATCACGCCTCCCGCGTTCATGAAGGCGATCAGCGAGGGAACCGAGCCGAGCCCGGCCGACAGGGCGACCGTCGACCAGCAGATCACGAGCCGCCAGATAGAGGTATGGATCTACAACTCCCAGAACAGCACCCCCGACATTCAGCGCTTGACGAGCGAAGCGCGGCGCACCGGGATCCCGATCGCCACCGTCACCGAGACGCTCCAGCCCCCCACGGCCAGTTTTCAGGAATGGCAGTCGAGCCAGCTCTTGGGCATCGCCCAGGCCCTCGCCCGCGCAACCGGCCGTTGACCGCGGACCGGACGCCGGCGATCACCCTCGACCATGCGACCGCGCGCCTGGGGGGGCACACGGTTTGGAGCGACGTCTCGCTCCGCATAGAACGGGGCGAGTTCGTCGCCGTGCTCGGACCCAACGGCGCGGGAAAGTCGACTCTCTTGAAGGTCATCCTGGGGACCCTGCCGCTGGCCGGCGGGACAGCATCGGTGCTCGAGGCCCCGGCGCGACGTGCCAATCCGCGGATCGGCTATCTGCCGCAACGGAGAACGTTCGACGCGAGCATGCGGGTGCGCGGGATCGATCTGGTCCGCTTGGGACTGGACGGCACCCGCTGGGGAGTCCCGCTCCCGCGGAGCCGGCGGGGCAGGGCGGCCGGCACGGCTGCCCGCATCGAGGAGGCGCTGGCGTCCGTCGGCGCGAGCGGCTACGCGCGGCGGCCCATAGGAGAGCTGTCCGGCGGCGAACAGCAGCGCCTTCTGATCGCGCAGGCCCTCGTAGGCCAGCCCGATCTGCTCCTGCTGGACGAGCCGCTAGACAGCCTGGACCTGCCCAACCAGCTGTCCGCCGCTCGCCTGGTCAACGACATCTGTCGCCAGCGGGGGGTGACGGTGCTGTTGGTGGCCCACGACGTAAACCCGCTGCTCCCCTACATCGACCGGGTCATCTACTTCGCTGCCGGCGCCGCCCTTACCGGGCCGGTCGAAGAGGTCGTCAACACCGACAGCCTGACGCGTCTATATGGAGTCCCGATCGAGGTGCTGCGGACCGCACGCGGCCGCCTCGTGGTCGTCGGGCAGCCCGAGCCACCCGCCCACCACTCAGACCGCCATGCCCACTGACGGCTTCACCCTGGCTGACCTCGCGGGCAACCCCCACCTGAGCTTGAACGTCGCCGACGACGTCCACCAGCTGCTCACCTATCACTTCATGGTCAACGCACTGGTGGCGGGAACGCTGGTAGCGGTGATCGCCGCGATCCTCGGCTGGTTCATGGTGCTCCGGCGCCAGAGCTTCGCCGGGCACACGATGTCCGTCATGGCCTTTCCCGGCGCCACCGCCGCTGCCTTGCTCGGTATTGCCGGGGCCTGGGGTTACTTCGCCGCCAGCACCGCCGCCGCGGCGGCAATCGGCGCCACCGGAGCGTCCGACGGTGGGCCGTCCGCTCGCGACTCGGCCGTAATCGGCACTGTGCAGGCGGCCGGCCTGGCGGCCGGCTTCCTCTTCCTCAGCCTTTACAACGGAATCCTTGGCGGACTCGAGTCGCTGCTGTTCGGGACGTTCCTGGGAGTCTCCGATCAACAGGTGGCGGTGCTGGCGGTCATAACCGTGCTCAGCGCCGCGGCGACCGCCGTCCTCGCGCGACCGCTGTTCTTCGCATCCGTCGACCCAGAGATGGCCGCCGCCGCCGGCGTCCCGGTCAGGCGGTTGGGGGTCGTGTTTCTGCTCCTGCTCGGGCTCGCCGTGGCCGCGACTAGCCAGATCACCGGGATACTGCTCGTGTTCACCCTGCTGGTGGCCCCGGCGGCCACGGCCCAGCATCTGACCGCCCGCCCCGGCCTGAGCTTGGCCTTGACGGTCGGATTTGCGCTGCTGGTGGCCTGGCTGGGTCTGGGGGTCGCCTACTTCTCGGTCTATCCGGCCGGGTTCTTCCTGACCATGTTCGCCTTCGGCCTGTATCTGGCTGCGCGGGTGGGAAGTTTCCTGGCCGCGGTCCGGCGGCGCAGAAGACCTGCCAGCCGGCGCACCCTCCCGGCGGCCACGCACGCCTGATGTTCGACCACGAGTTCGCGCGCAACGCTCTGGAGGCCGGATCGGCGATCGCCCTCGCCAGCGGTCTCTTGGGGTATTTCGTCGTCCTGCGCGGTCAGGTCTTTGCCGGCGACGCGCTCAGCCACGTTGCCTTCACCGGCGCTCTGGCGGGCGCGGTCGCGGGGGTGGATGAGCGCATCGGGCTGTTTGCCGCGACCGTAGGAGTGGGCGTGGCGATCGGTGCTTTGCGACTGGGGTCGCGGGCCGATGACACCGTCATCGGCGTGGTCTTCGCGTGGGTCCTGGGGGTCGGGCTGTTCTTCCTCACCCGGCTGGCGACCGGCGCCGGAGGGTCGGGTGTGCAGGCGGCGCACACGCTCTTCGGGTCGATCTACGGGCTCAGCGCCGGCCAGGCCCACTTCGCTGCGGTCGTCGCTCTGGGCGTCATCGTCCTCATCCTGGCCGGGGCCAGGCCGTTGCTGTTCGCTTCCCTGGACCCCGAGGTCGCCGGCGCGCGAGGAGTACCCGTGCGAACCCTCGGGGTCGCCTTCCTGGCCCTCGTAGGGGTGATCGCCGCCGAGGCCACCCAGGCCGTCGGGGCTCTCCTGCTGCTCGGACTTCTGGCCGCGCCGGCGGGTGCCGCCGCGCGACTGACCGCCCGCCCGTGGCTGGGGCTGGCGCTCTCCGCCGGCTTCGCGCTGGCCGCGATGTGGGCGGGACTGGTCGCCAGCTACCAGCTCGCTTCGGTTCCTGCCAGCTCGGCCGTGATCGGAGCGGCCGTCGCCATCTATGTGGGTGCGGCCATCGTGGCGACGGTCGGGGGCGGTAGGTGGCGACGGTCGCCGCCGATAGAGGTGGAGACAGGGTCGAGGCCTTGAAGTAGCCTCCGTTGCCTGACCGCGATTGAAACTCAATCCGGGGATAGGGAGGCACCGGCTCCGATGCCGGGAGGGCCGAGCGAGCCGCTTCTCGACGAGCTGCGCGCGATTCGGCGGGTTCTCGAGGACATCCGCGGTCGCGTGCAGCTCCTGGTCGCTCTGATGACCGCGCTGCTGGTCGGGCTGCTGATCGGGTCGCTGCTGGCCGCGTCCTACGCGAGCAAGATAAGCAACGACCTGGGCCTGTAGTCAGTCAACCAGTCGCTGGACCGGAGGGCAACGACTCGCTACACCGGAGCCCGGCGCCGCCGGCTCGCCGTCGCCCTTCGGCGCTGGGCCGGCGAGCGGGTATGGCCGTCGACCGCGGCGGACCCGAAGTCCTTGGCCTCGAAGAGCATGAGCACGAGTCCCGCCTCGATTTCGCCCTCGTGATCGGCGTGCTCCAGGCGCTTGATGCTCTCTTCCTGGAGGCGCTGGGCTCGGTCGTGGAGCTTCATGACCTCGGCCGAGAGCTCCTTGAACGCCCGGGGGTCGAGGACCAGCGGGCTGCGCGTGATGTGCGCCTGCGGCTTGTCGAACCCTCCGGTCACGGCTGCCTCGTTGACGTAGTCGGAGATCTGCATGATCGTGGCTCCGATCATCGCTTCCTTGACCACGTCGGGGACCTGCGCCCAGGCCGCGTCAGAGATACGCAGCCGCCCAACTGCCTCGTAGTGGTGCTCGATCGCGCCCCGCCGCGGAGTGCGCCGGACGAGCTTGATCAGCCCGAAGTCGGCCAGCACCCGCACGTGGTAGCTGACGTTCCCCAGCGGCATCGAGAGCTCCTCGGCGATCTCGCTCGGGCTGGCCGTCTTGGTCTGCAGAACGGCAAGGATCCGCACCCGAAGCGGGTGCGCGAGCGCCTTCACCAAGCGCGGATCATGAATGTTGCTGATGGGCCTCATATCCCCGACCTCATCACCTGCCCGAGTCTGTTGCGAATCCGATGCAGTCGCACTCTAACGGTTGCTTCGGGGATTCCAAGGGCATTGGCGAGCGATGCCTGGGTTATGTCGCCCGCGTAGCACAGGACGACGAGCGCGCGATCCTCCGGCACCAGATGTCCGAGCGTGTCCTGCCAGGCAACCCGGTCGAGCATCTCCCTCTCTCCCCTCCAGCACTCGTGGGCGTCGGTCGAGCCCCTAATCGGGATCTCCGTCGGCATCGGCTGGCGGCGGCGCCGAGCGCACATGCGCAGCGCCTCATTGCGTGCGATCTGGGCGACCCACGCCGTCCGGAGGTCGGGGTCCCGGCAACGGTGCCGCATCCGCCAGGCTCTCAGTAGAGCCTCCTGGGCGGCCTCTTCGGCGTCTTCCCGGCGGCGGAGGATCCGCGAGGTCTCGCGCAGGCAACGCTGGCGCAGGTGGTCCCAAGGCCAGGGCGCGCTCTGGTCGTCGCCGGGCGTGCCCGGGTCGTCGTGGTCCGTGCCCGGGTCGTCGTGGGCCGTGCCCCGGTCGTCGTGAGCCGTGCCCCGGTGCCCGTTTGAGTGCCCGTTTCCCGCAAATTGCGGACGGATTCGGGTGTGCATCGCTCAAGCATCGCTGTTTGCTGAAACGGTTTAGAGCGATGTGGGGGTCTGGTGGTCATGCAGGCCCCCGCTGGCTCGCCGAGTCCCCTGCTCGAGGCCTATTCGCCCGGCTCAGCCCTCGAGGCTTACGAGGCCCTCGCGCCCTTCTACGACGTCTACACCGCCGGCTACGCGCACGACCGCTGGCTTCATGAGCTGGAAGCGCTGGCCCTGCGATGCGGCCTTTGCGGCCGGCGGGTGCTCGACGTCGCCTGCGGGACGGGTAAGAGCTTCGAGCCACTCGCGCGTCGCGGATACGAGATCACGGCCTGCGACCTGTCTCCCAAGATGGTGGCCATCGCCAGAGACAAGGCGCCGCCGAACACCGAGGTGTTCGTGGCCGACATGCGCGACCTTCCCATGGTCGGGAGCTTCGATCTCATCACCTGCCTGGACGACTCGGTCAACTACCTCCTCTCCGAGGAAGAGCTGCTCGACGCCTTCCGCAGCATGGCCTCGCTGCTGGCCCCAGACGGCCTGCTCGTCTTCGACGTCAACACGCTGGCGACGTACCGCACGGTGTTCGCCCAGGCGTTTGACCACGAGACCGACGACCTGCGCTTCCGCTGGTCGGGCGAATGCGCCCCCGACCTGAGCCCTGGGAGCCTGGCCGCGGCCACGGTCGAGGTCGAGCACGCGGACCTGGGTCCCCTGCCCAACGGCGCCGGACGCCACCTTCAGCGCCATCACCCCCGGCCCGTCGTGGAATCCGCGCTCGCCTCCGCGGGGCTCGAGTGCCGAGCAGTCCGGGGCCAGAAGCGCGGCGCCCACCTGGAGGCGGCGGCCGACGAAGCCAGGCACATCAAGTTCGTCTACGTGGCCGGCCTCTGTGGCCCGGACGCTCAGACGGTCGTCCCAAGGAGGTGAGCAGCCCGTGATCGTCGGTCCCTGAACGTAACCGGACGAGTAGCGGCGCCCTCCGTCGGGAGAGCGCCGCTACTCGCTGCTGAGGGTCCGACCAAACTTTCGTCCCTGATGGCTTCTGGCCGGGAGGTCCGCTAACAGGCGCCTAGGCCACGCATCCCCATGAGTGCCTGGGACGCCACGTCAGCATTCGATTGACGAGCCGCGCTGTTTGCCCCGGAGCGGCCTCGTCGACTGCGCTCAATCTCATGATCGGCGATTGCGAAGGCAACCTTTAGCAATCAGGCCATCTGCCCCCTGAGAACCGCCGGCGCCGGGCACCGGCGCCGCCCCCGGAGGGAGAGGAGGGATGGGGACGGCGCCGGCGGGGCTCCTCTTCTTGCGGGTAGGACGGAGCCTGCGGGGGTCGAGGGTGAGCGTTGGGGCCGTGGAAGTGTGAGCGGGCCGGCGTCGGGGTCGCAATCGGACTTCGGTCTTAAGACGTGGACCTGGAGCCCCGGGGGACTTACGCTTAGCACTGGCCGGATGCTGACCCCCACGCCCCGCAAGTTCCGGGACCAGAGCGCGCCCGCGCGCCCTTCCCGCGCGCCGCTCCCCGAGCCACCGCGCCGGACGGGGAGCCGCTCCCTCCGCCGGGCGATGGGAGGGCTCAAGAGCCCAACCTTCCGGGCCGTTGCCCAGTTCGCGATCACCGGCCTCCTCGCCGTCGTGCTGCTCGGGGTGATCGGCGTAAGGCTGCTGCGCGACACCGGTACCTCGGAGGCGATCGGCAACGCCAAGGAGGTCACCCGACTGGCTGGCGAGGGCATCGTGGCCCCCAACATCACGCCTGGCGTGCTCACCGAGCAACCAGCTGCCCTGCACCAGCTCGACGTCATCGTGCGCGGGCGCATCCTCCACCCGCCCGTGGTCCGGGTGAAGATCTGGAACGCCCAGGGCCGGATCCTCTATTCGGACGAGCGCCGCCTGATCGGCGCGCGCTACCCGCTGCCCGCCGAGGAGCTCAGGGCGTTGGCCACCGGAGGCACAGAAGCCGACGCCAGTCTCCTCTCCCGGCCCGAGAACCACTTCGAGCAGGTCTGGCACCAGAAGCTGCTCGAGGTCTACCACGGCATCCGCACTCCGTCCGGACACCGGCTTCTGTTCGAGTCATACATTCGGTTCAGCTCCGTCGCCGCGAGCGGGCAGCGGCTCTGGCTCCGCTTCGCGCCCGCCCTGCTTGGCGCGCTCGTGGTCCTGTGGCTGGCCCAGATACCGCTGGCGGCGTCTCTTGCCCGCCGCGTCCGACGGGGCCGCCGCGAGCGGGAGGCGCTGCTGCGCCGGGCGATCGATGCCTCAGAGCTCGAGCGCAAGCGAATTGCGCACGACCTCCACGACGGCGTCGTTCAGAACCTCATCGGAGTCTCCTACCAGCTCGCCGCCGCCGGTGAGCAGATGGGAGGTAGCCGCGCCAGCGGGGCCCTTTCGCAAGCGGTCGACCAGGCTGCTACCGAGACCCGGCGCAGCATCCGCGAGCTACGCACGCTGCTGGTGGACATCTACCCGCCGGATCTCCATCGGGCCGGACTCGAGGCGGCCTTGACCGACCTGATGGCTCCGTTCGCGGGTCGGCAGATCGAAACTCACCTGACCGTCGAACCTGGCCTCGAACTGCCCCACCATGCCGAGGCGCTGCTGTTTCGTGCAGCTCAGGAGGCGCTGCGAAACGTGCTGGCGCATTCCCACGCCACCCGGGTGACGGTGGCGGTTAGCGCCAGCGGTGGGGTGGCGACTCTGACGGTCGAGGATGACGGCCGAGGGTTCCGGCCGGAGCAGGCCCGCGCCGACTCGGACGCGCGTCACTTCGGGCTGCGCATCCTCGGCGACCTGACTCGAGACGCCAACGGCGTGCTGACGATCAACTCGGCTCCCGGCCAGGGGACACGCGTTCGCGCGGAGGTGCCGTTGCAGTGATCCGGGTCATCATCGCCGAAGACCACGCCGTGGTCCGGGCCGGCCTCACCCAGTTGCTTCAGACCACAGAAGACGTCGAGGTGGTGGCATCCGCCGCCGACGGCGAGCAGGCCGTGGCCCTGGCCACCGAGCACGAACCGGACATCGTGCTCATGGATCTCTCGAT
The DNA here is from genome assembly GCA_035938095.1 of Solirubrobacteraceae bacterium. Lineage (GTDB taxonomy): Bacteria > Actinomycetota > Thermoleophilia > Solirubrobacterales > Solirubrobacteraceae > AC-64. Next base: position 15,903 of record DASZHF010000033.1, on the reverse strand, counting down.
GCCGGGCATGGACGGACGGGAGGCCACCGAGCAAATCGTCGCCAGCCATCCGGAGATCCGCGTGGTCGTTCTGACCTCGTTCTCTGACCGGGAGGAGATCCTGGCGGCACTCGACGCCGGCGCGGTCGGATATCTGCTCAAGGACGCGGAGCCCGAGGAGCTGATCCGGGGATTGCGGGCGGCTGTCCGCGGAGAGTCGCCCTTGGCTCCCAAGGCCGCGCACGCCGTCCTGGAAGCGCGCCATCAGCGCCGCCCGGCCCAGGAGTTGACCGAGCGCGAGCGGGAGGTGCTCGTGCTGCTCGGCGAAGGGCTCCCCAACAAGCTGATCGCGCGCCGGCTATCGATCAGCGAGAAGACGGTCAAGGCTCACGTCACCCGGATCTTCCAGGCTCTCGACGTAAGCGACCGCACGCAAGCGGCGCTGTGGGCCCACCGCCACGGGCTCTCGTGAGAGAAGCGGCCCCCCGGCGAGAGCTGGCCCACCAGGTGGTCGAAGGCGCCTCAGCCGAACGCCGGCCGGCGCCGGTCGGCACCGCTTCTGGGCTCGGGATCCCAGAGCCGCTGCAGTCGCAGGGTTCGCCGGCGGTCCGTCCCCCTACGGTCCGGACGCAGCTCGGCGCCACAGGCCGGGCAGGGACCGCTTCCGTCCGGCGCTTCAGCCGCCGCCCCGGCGACGTTCCCGCAACCAGAGCACCACAGCCGGTGTCCGAGCATAAACCCAACTACCCCCAGTCGATCGTCCCGACCGGGCCATTCTCCTCTCTTCGCGGCCGATTGCCAAGTGCTCGTGCGTTAAGGCACGAGTACGCGCGGAGGCCGCGCTGACCGGCGGGCGACCAGCCGCTACCAGCCCGAGACCCAAGGTGTTCGAGGGAAGGCGCTAGTAGGGGTTCAGCTGCTTCTTGAGGGCGCTAGCAGCCGAGAACTTGGCCGCCTTGCTCGCGGGGATCTGAATCGGCTGTCCCGTGGAGGGATTGCGGCCTTGGCGCGCCGCGCGCTGGCTAACGCTGAACTTTCCGAAGCCGGCCAGCGAGACTTCGCCGCCCGCGGCCAGCTCGGAGGCGATCGCGTCGACCGCAGCGTCCACGGCGTCTCTGGCCTGGCCGCTGCCGATGCCGGTGCGCGCCGCGACCTTATCGGCGAGCTCGTTCTTCGTCATGGGACTCCTCTCTAGGGGTCGATATTCGCGGCAGGCTAGCGGCTAGAACGGACGGCCTGGCATGAAAATCCCCATAGATCCGCCCAATTAGCGGGTCTGAGGGGCTCTCTTTGGTGCTCGAGAGACTCCCGGGCTGGGCCCGATGGCCTCCGGATCGGGGTCCGCCGGCGCGGCCCGGCCCAGCCACATGGCCTCCGGATCGGGGTCCGCCAGCCGGCCCCGGCCCAGCCACATGGGCTCTGGATGGGGTCCGCCGGCTCGGCCCGGCGCCGGCCCGGGGCCGGTGGGAGGGCCTTGCGGCTCGAGCGTCAGGCCGGCAGCCGCTCGCGCACGCCCGCACGGGTGACGGGCGCCTCGGTGGTCTGCGCCGCGATCCGGGCGCTCGGGCGCCCGGCGGCCGCCGCAGCCCATAGCAACGCCAGCCAGGTGAGCGTGGCCAGGGTGACGTGCACCCAGACCAGCTCGGCGGGCAGCTCCGTGTAGTACTGGATCAGCCCCACCGCTCCCTGAGCGACGAGCAGCACGCATACCCACCCCACGGCGCGGCGCACGTCCCTCCCGGCACCGGTGCGTCGCAGCCACCACCATAGGAGCACGGCGCCCAGACCGAGGAGCGCCCCGAGATCACCGTGGCGGTGGATGGTCCAGTCCAGGGTGCTAGCGCCCTTGAAGTTCAGTCGTTCGATGACCTGGCCGTGGGTGCCGCCGGAGTGGGGGCCCGCGGCGGTCGCCACCGTGCCAGCCACGATGGTCACTGCGCCGAGGCCGACGAGGCCGCGCACCGTCCACATTTGGCGCGTGGACCGGACCCCGAGCATCCTGGTCTGCGCCCCCGGCTCGTGCCCGGCTCGCCAGACCAGGATCGTCGCGGCGACCAGAATCAACATCGATAGCCCGAAGTGGACCATCACCATGGTCGGCTTGAGCTGATCGCGGACGAGGATGCCGCCGAGGACGGCCTGGGCCACCACGCCGAGGGGCAGCAACAGGCCCAGCAGCGCCAGGTCGCGCCGGTAAGGCCGCCGGCGCCAGGCGAGCAGGCTCGCGAGCACCGCGACGATCCCGACCAGACCCGACACGACGCGGTTTCCGTACTCGATCACCGCGTGGGTGTCGAGCGGAGGGAGGGCGCGCCCGTAGCACTTGGGCCAATCCGGGCAACCCAGACCCGAGCCGGTCAAGCGTACCGTCGCGCCGGTGATCACGATGACGGCCAGCGCCGCGAGCGCGACCTGGGTCACGCGCGTGTACTGCCCGGGGGTAAGGGTCAGCCCCCGGGCTCGTTCGCGCAAGCGGGCCGGCCCGAGCTTCGACGACCCGCGAGGCCGGTTGGACGACCCGGGGGACCGGGTGGCGACGGACATGCGGGCAAAGCATGCCAGCTCGGTCTGGCTCATCATCCCGGCCCACCCTGAGGGTTAGGCTCCGCGCCTCATGCGCCGCCTCCCGACCCGACTGCCCGGCCCGGTCCTGCTCGAGCCCGATGTCAAGCGCGACGAGCGCGGCTTCTTCCTCGAGACCTTCCGCGCCAACGTGCTCTCGGACCTGGGCATCGCCGAGACGTGGGTCCAGGACAACCATTCCCGCTCGCTGAAGGGGACCCTGCGGGGGCTTCACTATCAGCCCGGAATGGCCAAGCTCATCCGCTGCGCCCGGGGCAGCGTGGTGGACGTGGTGGTCGACCTTCGCACCTACTCGCCCCATTTCGGAGAGTGGGAGATGGTCGAGCTCGACGACGAGCGCCACCGCCAGCTGTACTGCCCCGACGGGTTCGCACACGGCTTCTGTGTGACCAGCGAGCTCGCCGACGTCGTGTACCGATGTTCGTCCTACTACGACCCAGCGATCGAGGACGGAGTCGCCTACGACGACCCGCAGCTCGCAATTCCCTGGCCCGCACTCGAGCTCCGGGTGTCCCCTCGCGACGCGTCCGCCCCGCGGCTGAGCGAAGTGGTAGCTGAGCTTCCGTTCGGGGAGCCCAGGTAGAGCTCGTCGCCAACCTCGCGCAGTCGGGAGCGAGCCTGTCGACGCCGGACTCTAGTTCACCGCCCGCCGGGCCCGGCGACGCATGGCCAGATGCTCGAGCCGCGCACGCATCTGGCGTCCGGTGGCCTCGGGTGAGAGCTGGGCGGCAACGTCTCGCCGCGCCCGCTCACCCACTGCTCGGGCACTCACGGGGTCACTCCAGACCTGACGCATGAGCTCGGACGCGTGCTCGATCGAGGGGGCTGCCCACTCGCCGTCGGGCGGGTAGATCTCGCAGTCGGGACCCACACGCGTCATCGTGTAGTCGACCAGGTAGCTGTTGCTCGTGGTCATGAAATCGGTGTTGCCCGAGTAGCCGGTGCCGATCACGGGCTTGCCCAGAGCCATGCACTCGGCCAGAGTCAAGCCGAGGCCCTCCGAGCGGTGCAGCGACACGTAGCAGTCGCACGCGGCCATGACGGCATCGCGCTCAGAGCCGGTCAGGGAGCGATCGACGACGTGAATGTCGGACCGCCCGTCGCAGGCCCAGAGCACCTCCTCCACCGCGTGCGGGCGGAGCGGTCCGTTCAGCGTCTTGAGCAGCAGCTGGGGGCCCTCACCGGGAGCAAACGCCCGCTGGAAGGCGCGGATCAGCCCGACCGGGTTCTTGCGCTGAATCGTGCTCAGGTAGTCGAACACGAACAGGAACAAGAAGCCGTCCGGGGTCCCGAGTCGTTCCGGCGAGCCCCTATGAGCTGGCGCGTGCACGGGCGGCGGCAGCGGCACGACCGGCACGGGCGCCACTCGGCTCAGGTTCTCGGCCATGAAGCGGGAGTAGACCCAGATCTCGTCGACCAGCTCGAAGGCTCGGGCCCAGCGCTCGGGAATGCTGTTGGTCTCCCAGCCCCAGACCCCGATGCTCGGCCGCTCGGCAAAGAACCCGTCGCCGACTGTGCTTGCGAACTCGGGCAGCTCGTCCGGGTTCACGCACACGAGGTCGAAGGGTTGTTCGGCCACCACCTGACCGACGCTCTCCTCCCGGTGACTCGAATCGGTGAAGGTCTCCTCGCCGTAGCCGGCCGCCATCTCGTGGGGGCGCGATAGGTGAGTCAGGCCGACCGTCAGGGTGGTCACGGGAACGTCGGCCGCCCGCAGCGCCTGAACGTATCCGCGCGCGGCCGCGCCCAGTCCGAGCGTATGTCCGAGGTAGCCGCACACGCGGACTCCCACCTGCGGGGACCGGTTGGCCGGGGTGTCGATGTGGGCGGGACGAGGGGGCAGGAACTGGGCCGGGATGGCCATCTCGTGCTGCCCAAACGCCCAGCACCAGGCAGCGAAGTGCGTGCCGTTGGGGCCGTTGAGGTCGGGGTAGACCACCGGGAGGTCGGGACGGTCCCGGTACACCCGGTACAGGTAGCGGCTGATCCCCGAGCTCACGCCCTCCGGCGCCGGTCCGTGAAGCCAGCCCATGAACGCGCTGGTTCCGCCTTCGGCGAATATGTCCCCAAAGTCCTCACCGCTGGCGAGCGCCTCCGCGTGCAGGCTCCGCAGCCGATCGGTGAACACCATGCCGTTGGCGAGCCGCCGGCCGACCTCGCGCCGGCGCTCGAAGTCTCGCCAGCCCGCCGTCATGAGCTCCCGTGCATAGTCGGCCAGAAGATCGCGCAGGACCGGGATCTCGCTGCCGCGAACCCGGGTGGCTTCGACGTTGAGGCGGTAGGGCGAGCCCGGATCGAAACCGGCCAGATCCATGAAGCGAAGCGGGGCCCGGCCGTCCACGATGACGCCGTGCTCGCCGCGCTCGAGCGTGTGCTGGTGCAGGTTCCACATACTCAGGTTGCAACCCGGATCGTCCAGGGCGGCCGCTCCGAAGCGCGCGGGTGCGAGATCGAGGAACTGATGCGCCCAGCGACGGTCGTCGGCTTCGACGACGGGCAGTGAATCCAACCCGAAGTGCGACAACGTGGCCGACAGGCGCTCGGACCACCAGGCCAGGAACTCGCGGGAATGGTCCGTGCCGTCGACGGCGATGAAATCCGGGGACAGCCTCCCCTCCTCCATCAAGCGCAGGTGCGAGGGCCCCAGGCGATCGTCAGGAAGGGTGCCTGCCGCCCGCGGAACCAGGACGACGCCGTGACGCTCGAGGGCCCCGCGAAGCGGGTCCATCGGTCCGCAGATCCAAGTGGTGGGCGCCAGACACACAGCCGGACCCCGCCCAGCCGCGCACCACCACGTCAGCAGGCGGGGAGCCAGAAGCGCAAGCACGTCGCCCGCGCTGTGGCGCTGGATGAGGGCGGCATGGTCGGCGCCGATCGCATCGACCGCCTGCACCACCTCGAATGGCTCGCTCGAATGCAGGGACTGGGGTGAGCCGCCAATGAGCGCGGCCGTCACCGACCAACCCGGCTCGTGCGCGTGGACGGACCGGGCCAGGACGCGCGCCTGAGGCAGTGTCATGGGAGTGGTAAGGGTGAGTACCTGCATCGCCAGGGCGCGGAAACGCCGCCGTCAGTCCGCGCCGACGGCTTTACGCGCGAGCACCGCATAGGCCGGCGAGCTGAAGGGATCGCTGGCGAAGTCCCGGCGATCGGGGGCGAACGCCCAGGCCGACGAGAAGCCGACGGTCCGGCACACGACGAGCGCTGCTTCCGGAAAGATCGGGTGGCAGTGGGCGGGATCGACCCAGAAGGTCTTCATCGAGGCGACGCGATGAGGGTTGACGGTCTCGAAGATGAGCACGCCGCCGGGCTTGAGCGTCTCGAGCGACAGAGCTAGGAACCGGCGCCAGGCGTCGTAGGGCATGTGCTCGATCACCTGGGCCGAGAAGATGGCCCCGAGCTCTCCCGGCTCGGTTTCCTCGAGGTAGGCGTTCGCGTCAGCCTGGACGACCGAGGACAGTCCTCGGGCGGCACAGGCGGCGACCATCCCGGCATCCACATCGACGCCGCGAGCCGGAATCCCCTCGGCCGCAAGGAGCTCGAGGAACTCCCCCCGGCCGCAACCGACGTCGAGTACCGGCGCGTGGTCGCGGACCATCGCCAGATAGGGTCGCTGCGCGTCCGCGACCCGGCCGGGTGGCCCACGGAACACGTCCTCGAAGGCCACATAGTCGTCCGCATCTGGATGGGGGCTCGCGTCGCGGAAGCCGAGCACCCGGCCCAGCCCTTCCAGCTCGAACGAATCGAGTGCTTCGCCGGCCATGTAGGGCAGCGCGCGCAGCTCGGTCGCGGCCCAGGCCACCTGGCTGACCCGGTCATCGGAGCGGGCGGCGCTCTGGCGGAGCGTCTCGACCGCGGCGACCATGTCGCTTACGAACACCTCGAGGCGATCGATGCGGTCCTCTCGCCGCCGGATCTCCCACTCCAAGCGGGCCATGTCGGCCTCGTGCTCGCGCAGCGCGGCCACCACGCGTTCGTCGAGCTGGCGCTGGGGGTGCGAGTAGGGCCGCAGCGCGCGCAGCAGCGCCGACCGAAGGCCCGCGCGCAACCGGCCGCGAAGCGACCTGACGGCGGCGCCCGCCGCGCCCTGGGCGAGCAATACCTCGGCCGCCCGGCTGGCTGGGGATTCGTTCTGGTCGCTGGCGCGCGATTCGTCGTGGTCGCTGGTTACGGACATGCTCGGAGCTGGCGGGATTCTGGACATGCTTGGAGCTGGCGTGATTCTGGCAAAGGCGCTACCCCTTTCTGGCAAGGTGTCGCGGGATGAGCCTGCGACCCCTCACCGCGGCCGAGCCCCAACGGCTCGAGCGGGGACGGCCCTGCGTATGCCTGATCGCGGCCGGGCCGCCGTCGGTGGTGCGCCGCGCGCTGGATAGCGTGCTGGCGCACACGGAGCCTAGTCAGCCGATCGCGGTCATCGGGAGCCGAGCCGAGGAGCTCGAGCACGAGCTGGCCGATGCGGCCCCGGACGGAGGCGCGACGGGGCGCGTCCTCTTCTGGCTCGACGCCACTCCCGGGGGGGCGGTGGACGCGGTCAACCGGGCGCTCGACGCGCTCGCCCCGGCCGACATGGCGCTCCTCATCGAGCCGTGCCTGGTCCCGGTCGCCTGGCTCGAGCGCCTGCAGGCCGCGGCCTACAGCGACTCCAGCGCCGCGTCGGCCAGTGCGCTGGCGCCGGCGGGAACCGCGTTGGGGCTCGAGGAGACAGGTCCGGGCATTACCCTCGCCGACTTCGACGCCGACGCCGAACGGGTCCGAGCGCACAGCCTGAACCTGCGTCCCCGCCTGGCGGGCATCAGCGGTCCCTGCGTCTACCTGCGTCGCTCGGCGCTCGAGCTGGTCGGTCCGCTCGACGCGTCGCTCGAGCTCACCCCGGCGGTCGAAGTCGACTTCGCCGCCCGCTGCACCCTGCGCGGACTGTCCCACCTCGCCGCCGACGACGTGCTCACCGCCCCACTGTCCCCTGCTCGGGATGCCTCGCCCGAGGCGGTGGCGCTGCTGGCCGAGCGCTACCCGCAGCTCGCCGGCGCCGCCCAGGCGACCGGCTCGCCTACTCTCGACCGCGCGATCGCGGCCGTCCGCGCGCCGGCGGACCGGATCTCGGTGACCATCGACGCCCGGGCCCTGGGAGCGGACCTGACCGGCACGCAGGTCCACATCCTCGAGCTCATTTGCGCGCTGGTGAAGACCGGTCGCGTCCGGGCGCGCGTGGTGGTGGCTCCGGACATCGCAGCGCCGGCCCGCGCGCGCCTCGAGGCCCTCGACGACGCGACGGTGCTCGCAGTGGAAGAGATCGGCGATTCAACCAGGCCGACCGACATCGTCCACCGACCCCACCAGGTCTTCGCGCCCGCCGACATGGACCTGCTGGTCACGCTGGGCAGGCGCATGGTGGTGAGCCAGCTCGACCTGATCGCCTACCGCAACCCGGGCTACTTCCCCGACGCGGAAGCCTGGATGCGCTACCAGCGGGTGGCGAGACAGTCGCTGGCCACAGCCGACCGCGTGGTCGTCTTCTCGCGGCACACGCTGCACGATCTGCTGGCGGACGAGCTGGTGGAAGCCGGGCGGGTCCACGTCATCCCGCCCGGCTTGGATCACGCTCCGCCGGCAGCCACCGCGCCAGCTCGGCTGCCCTTCGACGTCGATGGAGCCCCATTCCTGCTCTGCCTCGGCACCGATTTCCGGCACAAGAACCGGATGTTCGCGCTCGCTCTGCTGGGCGAGTTGCGCGACGTCCACGGCTGGGACGGCCGGCTTGTGCTGGCAGGCACGCACGTGCCCCAAGGGTCCTCACGCCCGGAGGAGGCCGCGTACCTGGCGGAGAACCCGCGGCTGTCGGCCCACGTGCACGACCTCGGCCCCGTCGACCAGGCCGAGCGGGACTGGCTGATGAGCAACGCTGCCGCCGTCGTGTATCCGTCGGTCTACGAAGGGTTTGGCCTGATCCCGTTCGAGGCGGCCCAGGCCGGCGTCCCGTGCGTGTTCGCCGCGCAGACATCGCTGAGCGAGGTCCTGCCCGAGGGCGCGGCGAGCCTGGTGCCGTGGAACCCCGTACTCAGCGCCGCGCGGATGCTTCCGCTGCTCACCGATGAGGGAGCTCGCGCGGACCACGTTCGCGCCGTCCGGGAAGCGTCCGGGCGCCTGACCTGGGAGGCGGCCGCCGAGGCGATGGTCGATGTCTACCGGGAGGCGGCCCACGGACCTTCGCGGGCAATGATGGGGGTCAGCCGAGACCAGGCCCGCCGCGAGCTCGAGATCGACCGGATGCGGGCCGAACACGCCGCGCGGGTGGCCGAGCTGGAGCTCGAGCGCGAGGAGGCGCGGCGCTTGTACTGGAACCTGCGCGAGCAGGCCGGCGACGGCCTGAGCCTGGTCGGACCGCGCGGCTCGCTCCCCGAGGAGATGCAGCGGGCGCTGCTCGCCCTGAGCGCCCGGCCGGCCCTGAGCCGGCCGCTCTACCGGGCCGCCGCAGGGGCCTACCGGGCAATCCGGGGCCTGTACCACCGCGTGCGATGAGCACCGGGGATGGGCCCGGGATCGCCCGGGCCCGGCACCCGCGATCGCCCGGGCCCGGCGCCCCCGATCGAGCGCGGACCGGTCGCATTTGGCCGGGCGCCACCGGGCATTGAGCATCCGGGCCCTCGGTACCCTGCCTCGAATGAGCCCGTCCCAGCTTGCGCGCGATGACCCACCCGCGCTGGCCGCCCACGGCGTCGAGAAGACGTTCCTGATCCCCGAGGAGCAGACACACACGCTGAAGGAGCGTGCGCTCCATCCGCTGCGTCCCACCCGCCACGAGACCTTCCACGCTCTGCGCGGGATCTCGTTCGCCGTGGCCCCGGGGGAGTTCTTCGGCATCGTGGGGCGCAACGGCAGCGGCAAGAGCACGCTGCTGAAGTGCCTGGCCGGGATCTATCGGGCCGATCGGGGCCAGATCTGGGTCAACGGCCGTCTGTCCACCTTCATCGAGCTGGGCGTCGGTTTCAACCTCGACCTCGCCGCGCTCGACAACGTAGTTCTGAACGGCATCATGCTCGGCCTCTCTCCGCGAGAGGCTCGCGCCCGCTATGAGAGCGTGATCGAGTTCGCCGAGCTCGAAGAGTTCGCCGACCTGAAGCTCAAGAACTACTCGTCGGGTATGCACGTGCGGCTCGCGTTCTCGGTCGCGATCCAGGTCGACGCCGACATCCTGCTGATCGATGAGGTGCTCGCCGTCGGGGACGCCGCGTTCCAGCAGAAATGCTTCGACGTCTTCAACCGCATGCGCGATGAGGGCCGCACGATCGTGTTCGTCACCCATGACATGAGCGCCGTCAACCGCTTCTGCCACCGCGCCATGCTGCTCGAACGCGGCAGGATCGTGGAGCTGGGCGACCCGCACGAGGTGGCCGACCGCTACATGGAGCTCAACTTCGAACGCGCGCGATCGCGCCAGGGCGGCTCGGGCTCCCCCCGACCCAGCCGCCGTCCCCAGGGACGGATCGGCGACGGCGCCGCCTGGGTGAGCGACGCCTGGCTGGGCGATGAGCAGGCCGAGGAGCAGACCGTTGCCCACCACGGCGAGGCCCTGACCTTGAAGGCCCTCGTCACGTTCGCCTCCGACGTCGAGGATCCGGGCGTGTCGCTCACGATCGAGAACGATCAGCGCCAGGCCATCGTTTGCGCGACGTCCGAGCGCGCCCGCGAGCATACGGGCCGGTTCGTCGCCGGCGAGCAGGCCGTGTTCGCCTTCTCCTTCCACAACGTGCTCGCGCCGGGTCGTTATTTCCCGGTGTTCACCGTCACCCGCCGCGGCAGCGGGGTGCTCGATCGCTACGAGCGCGAGTTCTCGTTCGTCGTGACCGCCTCCGATGCGGCGGGGGGTCTGGTCGAGGTTCCCGTCCAGGTGCGGGTCACGCGAGCGGCGGACGTGGAAGAGCGAGTGCGAGCGTGAGCGTCGAGACGCTACCCGAGCCGCTGGGCCAGCCCATCCGGGGACCGAGCGCTCTGGCCGGCGACTGGCGCAGGTTCTGGTACCTGACCTTCACGATCGCGCGGAGCGAGTTCAAGCTCAAGTTCTTCGGCTCGATGCTGGGGTACCTGTGGCAGCTGATGCGCCCGCTGCTGCTCTTCGGGGTGCTCTATGTGGTGTTCAGCCTGGTGGTCAAGACCGGGGGCAGCGCCCATCACTTCCCTGCCGTCCTGCTGTCGGGGATCGTGCTGTACAGCTTCTTCACGGAGGCGACGAGCGGCGCGGTGACCAGCGTGGTGGGGCGCGAGGACCTGGTCCGAAAGATCCAGTTCCCGAGGCTGGTCATCCCGCTGTCGGTCGTGCTCACCGCGATGTTCAACCTGGCGCTGAATCTGGTCGCTGTGGCCGTCTTCCTCACCCTTCAGGGCGTCCACCCCCGAGTGACGTGGCTCGAGATCCCGCTGCTGCTGTTCGTTCTGGCGGTGCTGGCGACGGGGGTGTCGATGCTGCTCTCGTCGCTGTACGTGCGCTTCCGCGACGTGCAGCCGATCTGGGATGTGATCAGCCAGATGCTCTTCTACGGCTCACCGATCCTGATCCCGTTTGAGAAGGTTCGGAGCCTGCACGGAGGCGTGCTCGGCGTTTCCTGGGCGCACCTGTACATGCTCAACCCCCTGGCGGTCGTGCTCGAGCAGTGGCGCCACGCGGTCATCGATCCCACCGCGCCCAGCGCCGCTCAGGCGATCGGGGGCTGGCCCGAGCTCATGATCCCGCTCGGGTTGGTCGTCGGTCTGTTCGTGCTGGGCTTCTGGGTGTTCAACCGCTCTGCCCCGCTGATCGCCGAGCGGCTCTAGGCCGGGCACATGGAGTTCGACGCGGTCGCCGAGGCCGTGCACGGGATCCCGTTCATGACCCCCGACCAGGGCCGGATCGTCTACGACCACGTTCGGGCGGCAAGGCCGCGGGAGGCGCTCGAGCTGGGCACCGCGCACGGCGTCTCCGCGGCCTACATGGCCGCCGCCATGGAGGCCAACGGCTTCGGGCAGCTGGTCACGGTCGACCACGGGGACGCCGCCTACGACCCGCCCCCCGAAAGCGTTCTGGCCCGAGCCGGGCTGCGTCACCGGGTGAGCATCGTCCGCGCCCACAGCACGTACACCTGGTGGCTGAAGGAGGAGGTTCAGGCCCGGTCCGACGCGGCTGGAAACTGCCAGCCGCGGTTCGACTTCGTCTACCTCGACGGCGCCAAGAACTTCACCATCGACGGTCTCGCCGTTGTGCTGATCGAGAAGCTGCTGCGCCCCGGCGCGTGGCTCCTGATGGACGATCTCGATTACACGTGGGCCGATCACCATCCCTGGGTGCACATCGACGCCTCGACCCAGGCCGAGTTCAGCCCGGCGGAGCGCACCGAGCCCCACCTGCGAGCCGTGTTCGAGCTGATCGTCAAGCAGCACCCCTCCTTCACCGACCTGCGCATCCAAGACGAGTGGTGGGCATGGGCGCGCAAGGCGCCGGGAGAGCCGCGCCGGCTGGTGCTCGAGACCAGCAAGCCTCTGCCCGTTCTGATCGCGTCCGCCCTCCGGCGCCGGTGGGGGCTGAGAACCAAGCGGCTCTGACCGCTCAGAGCTGACGCCCACAGCGGGCGCGCTGCGCCTACCGTGCGCTGCGCCGCAACTCGGGGACCGCGTCGGTCGAGGGAGCAATGCGCCGCGGCTCCGCTACCCGCTCATAGAACGCCTCCAACGTCCCGATGCGTTGCGGCCACGAGTACTCCCGAGCCGTCTCGATGCCCGCGACGGCCAGGCGCTCGCGCAGATCCGGATCGCCCAGCACTCGCGCGATCGCGTCGCGCACCGCCCTGACGTCGGCGGCCGGAATCAGACAGTTGTGTCCGTCCAAGCAGAAGTCGCGGTTACCGTGCGCATCGGTGCACACCACGGCGGCGCCCGCGGCCATCGCCTCCAGAGGCGGTAGGCAGAATCCCTCGTGCACCGACGTCTGCACGAAGACGGTGGCCTGGTTGAACAGGCGGTTGACCTCGGCGTCCGACGGGCGCAGTACGTAGCGAGCACCCTGCTCGCGGCCCAGGTCGGGCTCGATTCCGAACAGGCACAGCTCGGGGCGAGGCTCGGACAGGCTGCGCCACGCGTCCAGAGTCAGGGGCAGGTTCTTGAGCGGGTTCGAGCGCCCCAGCGCCACGATCAGGTCCTCCCGCCGCGCCTCCTCGGGCAATGGGTGGAAGGTGTCCAGGTCAACTCCGGGCTGGATGAGCTCGGCCGCGAGCCCCATCTCGCCCAGACGCTCCTGGTTCCAGCCCGAGATCGTCATGTAGCGGAACTCCGGCCGGTAGGAAGCCAGGACGTGATCGCGCGCCCGCGGGTGCTCCGGGTAGTAACTGGTCTCGATGTCCTGGACCAGGTAGACGGGGATGCCGCGGACCACGCTCGCCTCCCACACCCGCACGGCCGTGTTCCACCAGGTGGCGACCTTGATTGCGTCCTCGCGCGACAGGGCCTCGACCAACGCGTCGTAGTCCTCGAAGCTCCGCACCGGCGCGCGCAGCTCGAACCAGTCGGGAGGCCCGTCCAAGGTGTAGAGCGCCACGTCGTGACCGCGCTCGCTCAGGCGGTTGAGGTGCTCGAAGACATCGCGGTGACCGCCCCCCACCCCGGTCCCCTCGGTCACGTAGATGACGCGCAGCGCGCCGGTCTCGCTCCGCACCGGGCGGGCGTCGAGGAAGTCCCCCCAGCGCTCCCAGAAGCGCCGTTGGGAGGCGCGCTCGCGGTCGGTCACCTCGGTGCCGCGCGTCACCGACTCCAGGTGATACAGCGTCGCCGCCGGGAAGTAGACGATCCGCCACCCCGCCCGCCAGGCGCGCAGGCAGTAGTCGACGTCCTCGTAGGCCATCGGATAGCCCTCGTCCATCTCGCCCACGGCGTCGAGCACCTCGCGCCGGATGTACATGCACGCGCCGGTTGTGGCGAGGACCGGTCCGGGCACGTTGGCCGGACCCCAGTCGGCGGGCTGGAACCGGTAGCGGTGGTCGAACCACTCCGGCGCCCCCATGTTGCGCACGGTGCCTGCGAACTGGATGCGCCCGTCGGGATAGAGCAGCTTGGCCCCCGCGATCCCGACCGTATCGGTCGAGCGCACCGCGTACTGCAGGCAAGCCAGCCAGCCCGGCGTCGCCTCCATATCCGAGTTGAGCAGCACGACATCGTCGCGCGAGCCGGCCGCGCGCAGGCCGCGGTTGACATTCGCGGCGAAGCCCAGGTTCTCCTCGCCGGCGAGCACCTCGATGCCCGCGATCGAGCGCAGGGACGACAGATGGTCCTCGCCGCTGGCGTCATCCGCCACGACGATCCGGACCAGCTTGGGATCGGTCGTGCGCTGGATGCTCGCCACGGTTCGGGCCACGTCGTCTGCGTCGCGGTAGCTGGGGATTACGACGGTGACGCGCCGCCCCCGGCGGCGGTACCAGCGCAGGGCGCGGGTTCGGTCGGCGCCCACGTGGCGTCCGAGCAGCAGTCGATGGCGCAGTGGCGTAAAGCGCAGCGGGAAGGTGAGCACGCGCCACGCCACCGCCCGCCCTCCGAGATAGCGATAGGTGAGCCGGGTCCGTCGCCAGAGATTCACCGAACGCTCATCCTCGCAAGATCTCGACCCAGTCCCACGGCTGCGCGCCCCGGCACAGCGAGTCAAAGCCGCCGACGCTGGAGAACCCCACGCGCGTAGGGGGCTGGTCCAGCGGCCGGAACAGCGTGGGCCCGATGGTCCGGGTGAAGCCATCGACGCCGTCACCGCTGCCGGGGTGCGCGCTGCCGCCCCCGCGCACCATGGTGAGGATGTGCGCACCGGCCGACAGCCGGCGGACCCCGAGGCGGACGTACTCGGCCGGATAGCTCTCCTGGTAACGGATCGTGGCGACACGCTCGCCGTCGATGGCGATGATCACCGGCCGGCCGAATGAGCCGCCCTGCCAGATGCTGTAGGAGGCGGTGCGCGATATGGGAAATGTGCCGGCGACGCGACCGGCGCCGCGCGCGATGAGGTTGACCCCAACCCGCTTGAGCGAACGGCTGTGCACCTCGGTGAACGCGTCGATGCCCGCCGGCGTGGCCGCGGGCGCGTACGCGATGGTGGCCCCCACCCCGGCCCGTCGTGCCTGGCCGGTCACGTATGCGCAGAGGCCTGGCGGGCGGGGACCGGCGCCCGCCCTGAGCGGGAAGTGAGCCACGAGCAAGGCAGGGCCGACGCGCTTCCACACCTCGTGGTAGGCCGTGGTCAGGATCAGGCGGAAGTCGGCGGGCGGGCGCGACTCGCTCGGGTGGCGGCGCCTGATGATGAACTGGAACTGCTGCAGATAGGACGGGGCGAACTCGTTGGGGTCGTAGGCGAACGTACCCCCGGGGGCGATCTTGCGGTTCACTCCGGGCCGCAGGCTGAACGCCGGTGCGTTGACTCCCACGTAGGCCCGCACCCCGCGCAGGAAGTACTCGGCGTACTCCTCGTAGTCCGTGTACAAGGCGGTGCCTTGGCCCCGAAAGCGCTCGCCGATGCGTTGCAGATCGCGAAGACGCCGGTAGGGCGCCAGCGTGGTGTCGTGGTAGGCCAGCGCGTTGCCGAACAGCACCGCTCCGCTCACCGCGACGGCCCCGGCGATCCCGAGCACGACAAATCTCGCTCGCGCCGGGCCCGTTGCACCGCCCACGTGGCGGCGGCGGGCGGCGCGCAGAATGGCCGAGACCCCGAAGAACGCGAAGAGCAGGGCTATGGGAGCGGTCAGGCACTGCGCCTTGAGCTGGATCCATGGGCCGTAGCGCTGCGAGACGTAGAGGAGGGCCACCGCCCCGGCGGCGCCCAGCGACAGCAGGGTCGCCTCTCGAGCCCGGATCGCGGCGATCGCGCCGACGAGCGCGAGCGCGAGCGTAACCCCGATCAGCAGGTGCGTGGCGGTCGGATAGCCGGCCGCCGACAGCGGGAAGCGATGGTCCCCGGTCAGCCAGACGCCAGACGCCGCCCAGTTGGGCACCGGAGCGGCGAGGTTGCCCAGATCGACCAGCGTCTTCCCGGCGGCCGCCGCCTTGACGACGGAGACCAGCTTCAGAGAAGCGGCCAGCGACGGCCACGTGACCAGAAGGAACACCCCACCCATCTGCAGCCAGCCGAGGGCCGCCCTCCGCGCCCGGCCCGTGGGAAACAGAGAGCTGACGAACAACCCCGCGATGAGGACGCCGAACCACGGCGCGACCACCAGCTGCAGCGAGGAGAAGGCCGCGGACAGGGCGAGGGGCAGAGCGAGTCGCCGCCGGCCCGGCGCCATATCGGCCCGATCCCCGGCGAACACGGCCGCGCTGAGGATCAGAAAGCAGCTCGTGCCCAGC
>DASZHF010000032.1:0-4794 GCA_035938095.1 Solirubrobacteraceae bacterium | reverse complement strand
CACATGCACATCGGCGGCGTGGCCATCTTCGAGGGGCCCCCGCCCACCCGGGAGCAGTTCCTCGAGCACGTTCGCGCCCGGCTCCCGCTGGTCCCGCGCTACCGGCAGAAGATCGCGGTCCCCCCGATCGGCCTCGGCCGCCAACGCTGGGTGGACGATCCCAGCTTCAACCTCGAGTATCACGTCCGCCAGACCGCCCTGCCGCGGCCGGGAGACGAAGACAAGCTCCGGCGCCTGACCGCGCGCATCTTCTCCCAGCGCCTGGATCGCACGAAGCCGCTGTGGGAGATGTGGCTGGTCGAGGGTCTGTCGCGCGAGCGGTTCGCGATCATCTCCAAGGTCCACCACTCGCTCGTCGACGGCGTCGCCGGAGTCGATCTGATGACGACGCTGTTCGACATGACGCGCGTGTCCGAGTCGCCTCAACAGGACGACCCATGGCAGCCCCGGCCGGAGCCCTCTCCGGTGGAGCTCTCGGCCGCAACCCTCAGTGGATGGACACGAGCGCTGATGAGCCTGCCGTGGCGCGCGGCCGCGGCCGCCGCCCAGCCCGCCCGGACGCTCACCGCAGTCCGCGACACGCTGGAGGGCATCGGCGAGCTGGCGCTGACCGGGCTGAGGTCGCCGGCGCCCGACACACCGCTCAACCTGCACATCGGGCCCCACCGCCGGGTTGCGTTCGTGCCCGCTTCGCTCGCGGACCTCAAGACGATCAAGGACGCCTTCGGCGGCACCGTCAACGACGTCGTACTGGCAGTCGTGGCCGGAGCCATGGCGCGCTTCTTCCACCGCCGGGGACTGCGGGTGGAGGGACTCGAGTTGCGAGCGGCGGTGCCGATTTCGATCCGCGCGCGGGACCATGACGGCGCGCTGGGCAACCGCATCACCCAGGTCGTGACTCCGCTGCCGATCTATATCTCGGACCCGGTGCAGCGGCTGCGGCGGGTGACGCGGGAGATGAAGGGCCTCAAGGAGTCCAAGCAGGCGCTGGGAGCCGAGGCGATCGCGGAAGCAGAGGACTTCGCGCCCCCCACGATCCTCGCCCAGGCCTCGCGCGTGAACTTCTCGTCGCGCTTTTACAACCTCTTGGTGACCAACGTCCCGGGGCCCCAGTTCCCCCTCTACGTCATGGGCCGCCAGCTCGAGCTGATCTTCCCGGTGGCGTTCCTGGCCGGGGACCGAGCTCTGGCCATCGCGATCATGTCCTACAACGGGAGCATGAACTTCGGGCTGATCGGCGACTACGACGCGCTGCCCGACATCGAGATCATCGCCGAGGGCATCGAGGACGCCCTGGCCGAGCTGCTGTCGCAAGCGCGGGGAGAGCGTCCCCGTCGCAGTGCGCGCCGCCGGACGAGCGCTCCGCGTCGTGCGAGTCCGGCGCCGCGTTCAAAGGCTCGCGCCCGGCCGCGCCGGCGCCCGACCGCCACCACTCCCACAGACGACACCGCGCCCGCTGGGGACACCACCGCCACGCCAGCCGACACCCCGACCCCGCCCGCCGAGGACACAAACACCACGCCAGTCGACACCCCGAACGGTCGTTCCTCGACGCTCGCGCAGCCCCCGGCGTGAACCACGGCCGCTGCTGGTCGGCGGGCCGGCGCGCCTGCTCCATCGCCGTCGCGCACCGGGGTCGATGGCTCCGCCCGGAGCGCGCAACGACTCGGGTCTCGTGACCCTCCCCCCTCCCCCCGGCACCCAGCCTCGGCGGCGGTGGCACCCGAGGGTCCAGTGGGAGCTGCTCGTGTGCTCCTGGTCGGGCCACGGGCTGGTCGGCACCGACGCGGCCGAGCTGCGCCCCCAGGATTCGATCTTCGCCCGCGCGGCGGATGGCGTGCGGTGGTACCGGTGCCTGCGGTGTGACGCCTGGGTCGCCCTGGATCCTCCCGCCCAGCCGGCCCGGCGCCATCCGCCGGATCGCGACGAGATCTTGCTCCCGATCCGCGGCAAAGCGCTTCGCGACAAGATCGTGCTGCGGCTGATCGCCATCGACCGCGCCTTTCACGTTCTGATCCTCGGTCTGCTGGCACTCGCAGTCTTCCTGGTGGCGGGTAATCAGGGGCAGCTGCGCCACACGTTCTATCGCGTGCTCGCTGACCTCCAGGGGCCGTCAGCCGCGTCGGTCAACCATGCCCATGGGACGTTGGGGAAGATCAACGACCTGCTCACCCTCAAGCCCGGGACGCTGCAGGCGGTGGGCATCGTGCTGCTCGTCCTCGCATTCGTCGAGGGAGCGGAAGCGGTCGGGCTCTGGTACCAGAAGCGGTGGGCCGAGTACCTGACGTTCGTGGTCACCGCGGCACTGCTCCCGCTCGAGGTCTACGAGCTCACTCAGCGGGTGTCCGTGTTCAAGCTGCTCGCGTTCGTGGTCAACGTCGCGATCGTCATCTATCTGCTGCTCGCCAAGCGCCTGTTCGGGCTCCGGGGAGGTGCCGCCGCCGATGAAGCCGAGCGGGCGCGGGACTCCGGCTGGGGATGGATCGAACAGGCGACTCCGCCCGCCGGCCCCCGGCCCGCCGGCTCGCCCGGCGTCCCGGCGCAGCCCGCACCGGCGCCGGCCGCCACGCTGGCCTCGCCACCTCCGCGCTCCAGCGGCTAGCGTAGGAGTCGATGCAGGCGGTCACCTTCCAGGCCCCGGGCGAGGTCCGCGTCGAGGAACGCCCCGAGCCCACGCTCTCGGCCCCCGACGATGCCATCGTCCGCGTCCAGGCCACCGGAGTGTGCGGCTCGGACCTGCACATCTA
This sequence comes from Solirubrobacteraceae bacterium, assembly GCA_035938095.1. GTDB lineage: Bacteria > Actinomycetota > Thermoleophilia > Solirubrobacterales > Solirubrobacteraceae > AC-64. The sequence continues at coordinate 2,047 of DASZHF010000032.1, read as the reverse complement.
CCACGGGCGGGTGGCGATCGAGCCGGGATTCACCATCGGCCACGAATACGTGGGGACCGTGGTGGAAGCCGGTGACGCCGTGCACAGCGTCGCCGTGGGCGACCGCGTGCTGGGCTGCTTTCAGACCGCATGCGGGACCTGCTTCTTCTGTCGTCACGGCAACTTCCACAAGTGCGAGGACTCGCGCACGTTCGGGCACGGCGCGACGCTGGGGTCGCTCCCCGGCACGCAGGCCGAGCTGGCGCTGGTCCCCCATGCCAACCTGACCCTCAGGCGCGTGCCCGGCGGCCTGTCCGACGATGTTGCCCTGTTCGCCGGCGACGTCATGGGAACGGCGTATCACGCCGTCACGAGCTCCGGACTGCGCCCAGGCCAGAGCCTGGCGGTCCTGGGATTGGGACCGGTGGGCCTGTGCGTCGTCCAGATGGCGCGCGCGGCGGGAGCCACACCGCTGCTCGCCATCGACACGGTCGCGGATCGCCTGACCCTGGCCGAGCGCTTCGGCGCCGTGCCCGTGCACCTGACCGACGACGATCCGCGCGCGGCGATCAAGGAGGCCACGCAGGGACGGGGCGTCGACGTGGCGGTCGAGGCGGTCGGCGACCCACGCGCTCTGGACCTTGCCATCCGCCTGGCGAGTAATTGCGGCGTGGTCTCCGTGGTGGGCGTCTACGCCGAGCGCTGCGAGGTGCACATGGGACTGACCTGGATCAAGGCGCTGAGCATGCGCGCGGGTCCCGCCAACGTCGTCGGCCACCTCGACGCGGTGCTCGCCCTGCTCGGATCGGGCGCTGTCGATCCGACCCCTCTCGTCACCCACCACATGCCCCTGGCGGACGCGCCCGAGGCATACGCTCTCTACGATCGCCGCGAGGCGTTGAAGATCGTGCTGGCGCCCTAGCAGCCGCCGAACGGAGGACTCGATGCCGCCCACCGCCACCCTGCCCGACGCCGTCGCCGCTCCCGTGCGCGACTTCCTGGCCCGCGAGCAGCAGCTGCTGATCGATGGCCAGCACGTGCCGGCGGCCGACGGACGCACCTTCGCGACGCTCGATCCCGGGACCGGCACGGTGCTGGCCGAGGTGGCCCACGCCGGCCCGGCCGATGTGGACCGCGCGGTGGCGGCCGCGCGCGCCGCCTTCGACGAGAGCTCGCCCTGGCGGCGCTCCTCCCCCGCCGAGCGGGGTCGGCTGATCAGTCGCCTGGCCGACGCGGTCGAGGCGAACGCCGAGGAGCTGGCCCAGCTCGAAAGCCTCGACAACGGCAAGCCGCTCACGTTCGCCCGCGCCGTCGACGTGGCGTCCACGGCCGAGCACCTGCGCTACTTCTCCGGGTGGCCGAACAAGATCGAGGGCGACGTCATCCCGGTCTCCCAACCGCAGATGCTGTGCTACACCCGCCGCGAGCCCGTCGGCGTCTGCGCCCAGATCATCCCCTGGAACTTCCCGCTCCTGATGGCCGCGTGGAAGGTCGCGCCGGCTCTGGCCGCGGGCTGCACCGTCGTCCTCAAGCCGGCAGAGCAGACGCCGCTGAGCGCCCTGCGCCTGGGCGAACTGGCCCTGGAGGTGGGCATCCCGCCCGGCGTGCTCAACGTGCTGACCGGGGACGGAGAGACGGGCGCGGCGCTGGTCGACCACGCCGACGTGGACAAGGTGGCGTTCACCGGGTCGACGGCGGTCGGACGCGAGATCGGCGCCAAGGCCGGGCGGGCGCTCAAGCGCGTCACCCTGGAGCTGGGGGGCAAGTCGCCGAACATCATCCTGCCCGACGCGGACCTGCGGGCCGCGATCAAGGGCTCGTTCAACGCCATCTACTTCAACACCGGGCAGGCCTGCAACGCGGGCTCGCGGTTGTTCGTGCACGCCGACCAGTTCGACGAGGTCGTCTCGGCCCTGGCCGAGCAGGCGGCGGCCACTCGCCCCGGCCACGGCCTGGACCCGGACACCTTCGTCGGTCCGCTGGTGTCGGCGGAGCAGCACGAGCGGGTCTCGGGCTACATCGAGCGCGGGCGAGCCGAGGGGGCGGAGCTGGTGACCGGTGGCAGCAC
>DASZHF010000031.1:0-3048 GCA_035938095.1 Solirubrobacteraceae bacterium | reverse complement strand
TGTCACAGGGCCCTTGGCGATAGGTCCTGGAGCTCTCGGCTGGGGCACGCACGCCGGCAGTGCGATCAGGCGGTAGATCGCTCCACCATTATTCCCGATCCTGGGGGCCATAAACGCAAAAATTGAGGAAATTTTGAAAGGGTTTAGATCAGCGGTTCTACCTGGTCAGCGGCCATGAGCACCGCCACCAGCTCCTGATCACGGGGGTAGGAGAGGATACGGGTTGCATTCTCGAGGCTCAGCCAGCGCAATTCGTCCACCTCGGCGTTGGGTGTGAAATACCCCCCCTCGGCCGCCATGACCCAGTAGGCCACGGCCTTCGGCCGACCCTTGCGATCCACGTACTCGGTGTGGCCGATGAAGCGCAGCAGGCGGCAGGACATGCCCGTCTCCTCCCGCACCTCTCGCAGGGCGGCCGTCTCCAGGGTCTCACCGATCTCCAGCTTGCCCTTGGGGAACGACCAGTCCTGTTGCTCCGGCCGGTGCACGACGACGATCTCGAGCGCTTCGCCCTGCCGGCGAACCACCAGACCGCCGGCCGCCTGGACGACCTCTGTCGGAGAAGGGAGTTCCGCAGTCATCGTTCGTCGCGCCACTAGGTGGCAGGTTACCCCCCTCCTCTCGCAATTTGGCGGCAATCGCGCACCTCGTTCGGTGGCGACCGGACACCGCCGGCGCCCGTGCGGGGGACCCGCTGTAGCCTGAGCGCGGTGGCCGATTCCAGGGATGAAGGGCCGGGCCCGGCAGGCGACCCCGTGGAGATCGAGTGGCAGTTCGATGCCCTCGACTTGCGGCCGGTCGAGCGCTGGCTCGCCTCTCTTCCCACCCTCGCGGTCGAGACCGGCGGCAGCGGGACCGTCACCGCGCTGGCCCGAACGCCGCGGCGGTTGGTCGACTCGTATCTGGACACCGAAGACTGGCGCATGGCGCGGGCCGGGTTCGTCGTCCGCACGCGCCATCGCGGCCGTCACGACGAAGTCACGTTGAAGGACATGCGCCCGGCCGACAGAAGCGGCCTTCGCCAGCGGTTGGAGGTCACAGAGGTGCTCCCCCCGTCCGGCGTCGGCGCGTTGGGCGCGGAGGGGCCCGTGGGGCGCCGCCTCCGCGCCATCGTCGGCTCGCGCACGTTGCGCGAGGTGCTCCAGGTCCGCACGCGGCGGCGGCCGTTTGCGTTGCGGGTGGGCGGCGTCGATGCGGCAGAGGTCGCTCTCGACGACACCATGATCGTCGTCGGCAACGGACAGCGGCCGATGCAGCTCCGGCGAGTCGAGGTCGAGGTGCGCCCCGAGTGGCTGGACGCGCTGGCGCCGATGGTCGAACAACTGCGCGCCTCGTGCGGGCTCCAACCGGCCAAGCTCTCCAAGTTCGAGGCCGGGCTGCTCGCCCTCGGCCACGAGGTCCCGGGATCGCCCGACCTCGGCTCCACCACGATCTCCGAATCGTCGACCATGGGCGATCTGGCCTTCGCCGTGGTGCGCCGCCAGTTGGCCGTGCTCCGCGAGAAGGAACCGGGCACGCGGCTGGGCGAGGATCCCGAAGAGCTGCACGACATGCGCGTGGCGACGCGACGTCTGCGCGCCGCGCTCGCCTTGTTCGCCGAGGTGCTGCCCATTCGGGCCCAGGTGTTCCGCGAGGAGCTGGGCTGGCTGGGCCGCCTGCTCGGCGGCGTACGCGACCTCGACGTGCAACAGGAGGGTTTGACGGCGATGGCCACCGCCACGGTCGCCTGGAGCGCGGGCGCCCGCCCCCTCCATCACGATCCGCTGGCGGAGCTGACCGCGCTGCTCGAGCGCGAATGGGACGCCGCCCGGGACGCCATGCTCAGCGGACTGGACTCGGTCCGCTTCGAACGCCTGGACCGCGGTTTGGCCGCGATGGTGCAACAAGGTCCGGCGCGCCGCTCACTCGCCGCCAGGGTCCCCGCGGTGATCGCCATGCCCGACCTCGTGGTGGCGCGTCATGGGGCCGTCGCCAAGGCAGCCAAACGCGCCAAGAAATCGGGCGTGGTGTCTGACTTCCACCGCCTCCGCATCCGCTGCAAGCGGCTCCGCTATGCGCTCGAATTCAGCTCGGAGGTCTACGGCGGCCGCACCGCCCGGTTCGTCCGGCAGCTCACCGCGCTCCAGGACGAGCTGGGTCTCATGCAGGACGCCGAGGTCGCCTCGATCCAGCTGGCGGACCTGGCCACCGGTGAGGCCCACCTGCCGCCCGCGACGGTGTTCGTGATGGGCGGCATGGCGGAACGGCACCGGCGTGACGTGGACCGGTTCCTGCGCCGCCTGCCCAAGGAGCTGCCCCGGATCGCCGGGCGCGAGTGGCGTGACCTCCTCGAGCTCATGGAGCGGCGCCGCGCGGAGGCCGAGGCCGCCCGGCCACCCGTCCGCAGCGCCTTGCGCGCCGTGCCGCAACCGTTGCCAGGGCCCGAGAGCGCGGAGCCGCCGGCACCGGCCGCAGACCCTCCGGGTCATCCGGCCGCGCCGTCCGGTCTCGCCGCCCTGGGCCCCCCGCCCCAGTCAGGCCAGGGGGAGTGAGCCCGCGTCGTCACCCATGACGACGCGGGGGTGCTCGGTGAGGATGAAGTGCAGCCTGTCGGTGTCGAGGAAGCTCTCGATGTCGATCCAGATGTCGGGGAAGTCAGGCTCCGCCATGTGGGCCCGGTACGCGTCCAGGCTTTCGAACCACTGCACCGTCACCCCGTCGAAACCCGGGTCGTCGTCGCCCGCGTAGTCCTCCAATGCCCGTGGGTGCTGCTCGTAGCGGACCACGTGGCTCCCGCTCCGGCTGGCCGCGATCAGCGGTCCGTGGACCTCCCGCCAGTGCGCGTGGAACTCCGCCGGACTGAGACCTGCCTTGCGGCGCAACAGGCACGTGAGCCTGACCATCGGACCTCCTGGGGTGAGCGGACAACGCGAGACGCCGTGGCGGATCGGACCCGCGCCGTGGGAATCGGCGCCCCGTAGGCTAGGCGCCCCGCCGAGGCACCCGTCCGCCGGAGCGAAGAGCGGCACGACATCGCCGAGCGTGATCTGATCCTCCGCAGTCGCGGCG
>DASZHF010000030.1:0-4267 GCA_035938095.1 Solirubrobacteraceae bacterium | reverse complement strand
GCACCCGGCTAGGGCGGCGGCGGTGGCGGCGGCGAGAATTCCGGCGAGGGCGCGCCTAGGTCGGGCGGGATGGGCGGCGTCGGACCCCAAGGCGGCGGCGATTCTATGGCCGTCGCCTTGGCGGCGATTCTAGTGCCGGGTCTAGCCCGCGAGGAACCGGTCCAGGAGCCGGTCGATCACCCGATCGGGCAGCACGCGAAAGGCGGTGACCTGGACTCGCGCCTCGCGGCCGACCAGGTAGCGCGACCGGGGACGCCGCGCGGTCAGAGCCCGGGCGACGGTGCGCGCGACGGCCTCGGGCGGCAGTCCCCGCTCGCCCGTGCGCTGGGCGAGGGCCGCCATGCGCGCGGCGCGGCGCCCGTAGAGCTCTTCGAAGCGCTCGGGCAGGCGCTTCTGCATGTCCTCGTACTGAGCCTGCCCCTTGGTCCAGATCGGAGTGGCGATGCTGCCGGGTTCGATGGCGACGACCTCGATGCCCCACGGCCGCAGCTCCCGGCGCATCGCGTCGGTGATCGCCTCCAGCGCGAACTTCGAGGCGTTGTAGGCCCCGAGGAAGGGGAGCGCGGTGCGCCCGCCCACCGAGCTCATGTTGATAACCCGGCCCCGGGCGAGGCGCAGGAGCTCGAGCGCGGCCTGCGCCACGGCGACCGGGGCGACGGCGTTGATCTCGAGCTGCTCGCGCAGAGCGTCGAGGGGGAGGAACTCGAGCGGCCCGCTGACCGTGGTCCCGGCGTTGTTGACCAGTCCGCGGAGGCCGTCGGGAGAGGCCCGGCCGACCTGCGCCAGCGCGGTGGAGATGGAGTCGGGCTGGGTGACGTCGAGGGTTACGGGCTCCAGGCGGGGGGAGGCTTCGGTGGAGAGTGATTCGGCGTCGACCGCCTTGCGCACCCCGGCGAACACGTGCCAGCCCAGGCTGTCCAGGTGCAGCGCGCATGCCCGCCCGATCCCCGTGGAAGCGCCGGTGATGAGGACGGCGCCGGGCGACGCCGCGCCCGGGGTCACTCCCGTGAGCCGCCGGGGAGGAAGGGGATCACCATCCGGACGGTCGCCCCGATGATGACGACCGTGGCCGTGATCATGAACGCGTCGAACCCCTTCGCGCCGAGCGCCCACAGCACGATCCACGCGGCCAGGCCGATGACGGTGGCGATGAGCAGGAGCATCGGGCGAGATCCTAGACCAGCGCGAGCGGGCGGGCGGGCGTTCAGCGAGCGAGGCCGCGGGCGCGAGCGGGCGTCCCGGGGCGCGGGCGGGCGTTCAGCGCACCAGGGCGGGCGTTCAGCGCGCCAGGCCGCGGGCCAGCGCGCCGACCAGCTCGTCCACCGCCGCCGCCGGGTCGTCCCCCGCCGCGTCGGCCTCGGCCGCCGCCCGCACCAACCGGCTGCCCACGATCACGCCATCCGCCCCCGCTCGGGCCGCCTCGGCCGCCTGCTCGGGGGTCGCGATGCCGAACCCGACCGCCACCGGAAGCTGGGTGTGAGCCGCGGCTCGGCGCACGAGGGCGCCGAACTGGTCCGAGAGGGCGCTCCGCTCCCCGGTCGTCCCGGTGACCGACACGGCGTAGACGAACCCCCGCGCGCGGTCCCCGATTAACGTCATGCGCTCATCGCTGCTCGTCGGAGCCATCAGGGGTATAAGGGCGACACCGTGGGCATCGCAGGCCTCGAGCACGGCCTCCGACTCCTCGAAGGGCAGGTCGGGAACGATCAGTCCGCTGATTCCCCGCGCCTCTAGCGCCTCCGCGAACCGGGCGGGGCCACGGGCGAGGACCAGGTTGGCGTAGCACATGACGACCACCGGCCCCTGGTCCGCGAGCTGCCCGGCGACGTCCAGGACGCCGGCCGGGGTCGCGCCGGCCGCCAGCGCGCGAGTGCCCGCGTCGTGGATGACCGGGCCGTCGGCCAGCGGATCGGAGAACGGGATCCCCACCTCGAGCACATCGGCGCCGGCCTGCAGGCTCGCCTCCCCGATGCGCCGCGACGTGGGCAGGTCGGGGAATCCCCCCATCAGATAGGGCATCAGGGCCGCCTGCTTGGAATGCCCCGCGAACGCGGCCGCTATCCGCTCGGAGCCGGCTGAACCGGCGGGGGTGGGATCGGGAATCGCCCGCGGGTCAGCCACCGGCCTCGGCTGGCGTCCGGGCCAGCACCTCCTCAGGGGCCTCAGCTCCGGGTGTCCGGGCCAGCACCTCCTCGAGGTCCTTGTCCCCCCGGCCGGACAGGCACACCAGGTCCAGCTGACCGTCGGGATTGGCCATCGTCCAGGCCAGCGCGTGGGCGGACTCGAGCGCGGGGATGATGCCCTCGAGCCGAGTTACGCGCCGGAAGGCGTCCAGAGCCTGCTCGTCGGTCACCGCCACGTAGCGGGCGCGGCCGCTGTCGCGCAGGTGAGCGTGCTCGGGCCCCGACCCCGGGTAGTCGAGCCCGGCCGAGACCGAATGCGCCTCGAGGACCTGGCCATCTTCGTCCTGGAGCACCGCCGAGAGTGATCCGTGCAGGACGCCGGCCCGTCCGCCCGCGGTCAGCGGCGCGCCGTGGCGGCCGGTCTCGAGCCCCTCCCCCGCCGCCTCGACCCCGATCAGTTGGACGCCCGGATCCTCGACGAAGCTCACGAACATGCCGATCGAGTTGGATCCTCCCCCCACGCACGCGATCACCCGGTCGGGCAGGCGGCCCACCCGCTCGAGGATCTGGCCCCGGGACTCGTCCCCGATCACGCGCTGGAGGTCGCGCACCATGGCCGGAAACGGGGCGGGGCCGACGGCGGACCCGATCATGTAGTGGGTCGTCTCCACGTTGGCCACCCAGTCGCGGATGGCGGCCGAGACCGCCTCCTTGAGCGTCCGCACGCCGGTGCGCACGGGCTCGACGGTCGCGCCCAACAATCTCATGCGCTGCACGTTGGGCGCCTGGCGCCGGATGTCCTCGGTGCCCATGTACACGACGCACTCGAGGTCGAGCAGTGCACACGCGGTGGCCGCCGCGACCCCGTGCTGGCCCGCTCCGGTCTCCGCGATCACGCGCGGCTTGCCCATGCGGCGGGTGAGCAGCGCCTGGCCCAGGGCGTTATTGAGCTTGTGCGAGCCCGTGTGCATCAGGTCCTCGCGCTTGAGATACACGGGGCGGCCGGTCACCCGGCTGAGCCCGCTCGCCAGGTACAGGGGCGTCGGACGCCCGGCGAAGTCGCGCAGCAGGCCATCGAGCTCGGCGCGAAAGCCCGGGTCGCCGCGCGCCTCCACCCACGCGTGCTCGAGCTGCCCCAGCGCGGGCATCAGGGTCTCGGGAACGTACTGGCCCCCGTACGGACCGAAGCGTTGTTCGACGAGCGTGGACTCCGAGGTCACTCGATCACGACCCCGCGTGGGCCTGGGTGGGGGACTCCGCGTCGGCGCGGTCCGCGGTCGTGTCGTCCGTGCCGTCCCCGGTCGTGTCGTCCGCGCCGTCCCCGGACCCCGCGTCGGCGCGCTTCCCCGTGCCCGCGACGGCGCCGAAGAAGCGCTCGAGCTTGTCCGGGTCCTTGCGGCCGGGCGACTGCTCGGTCCCGCTCGCGGTATCCACCGCAAACGGGCGCGTCCGAACAACTGCCTCGGCCACGTTCTCCGGTGTAAGCCCCCCGCTCACGATCAGGGGAATGGCCGAGCGGCGGTGAGCGACCAGCGACCAGTCGAAGGTCTCCCCCGTCCCCCCGCGCAGCCCGCGCACACGGCTGTCGAGGAGATGAAAGTCGGTGTGGAATCGCTTCAGCGCCCGCAGCTCTCCCTGCGCGGACACGGCTGCGGCCTTGATGACGCGCGCGCCGGTGCGGCGACTCGCCTCCCGGCAGAAGGCGGGACCCTCGTCGCCGTGCAGCTGGAGCATCGTCAACCCGATCCGCTCGCTCAGGCGCGCAACCTCGTCGAGCGACGCGTTGACGAACACTCCGCACAGCTCCACGCGGCGGCGCAGGGCGGCGGCGATGCGCTCGGCCTCCGCGGGCGGGCAGCGTCGGGGCGAGCCCGGGTAGAAGATCATCCCCAGCGCCCAGGCGCCCAACTCGGCCGACCGCTCCGCGTCCTCGAGCCGGGTGATGCCGCAGATCTTGATCAGGGGCGGTGGGCTCACGCCCACAACGGTAGCCGGTGCGCCCCCCGGCGCCGGGTGCTACCCGCCGTTGGGGGTCTGGCTCTGGCTCGGCGCGGAGTTCGGTCGCGACGCGAGCTTGACGGTCACCGTGTGGCGCTGACGATTGCGCACGAAGACCACCTTGATGCTGTCGCCGGCGTGCTTGC
>DASZHF010000029.1:0-2996 GCA_035938095.1 Solirubrobacteraceae bacterium | reverse complement strand
GCAGGGGATTACGAGCGTCGATCTTCTCGCCGTCGGGTTCGGCGCCCTGAATGCGGTCCTGTACTTCGGCTTCGACGACAAGACCGTGATCCAGAACCTGGACGTCGCGATCTACACCCTGCTCGCCGCGCTGATCACGCTCTCCCTGGTCCGGCGCCAGCCGTGGACCGCACAGTTCGCCAGGAGGGTCATCCCTCCGGAGCTATGGGAGCGGCCCGCGTTTCACACCATCAATATGAGGATCACCGCGCTGTGGGCGGGCGCATTCGTAGTCTGCGACTTGCTTGCACTGCTCGGATCGGGGGCGGTCCGGCACTACGCGCCCATCGCCGTCCTGATCACCACGGCCGTGCTGGTGCCTCGCCTCGCGCGTTGGTACCGAGCGCGACTACTCGCACCCGCGGTCGTGCAGTGACTCAGGCAGCCGCCCGCCCGAGGCCGGGCTCGGCCCCGACGCCGGCCACCTCGGACCCGAGCGCGCCACCGGCCCCGGCGCCCGTCACCTCGGCCCCGGCCGCTCCCATCCGGACCGGACCGACTGCCAGCAGCGCGGCCCCAGCGGCCAGCGTGGCCACGATCATGAACGTCCACCCGTCCTGGAAGGCGCCCAGCGCCGAGGCGGGGGAGGGGTGGCCGAGGATCGCCACCAGGATCGCCACCCCGAGCGCCGAGCCGACCTGGCGCGACATGCCCAGCACCGCGGTCCCGGTAGCAAGGCGCGTGGGCGGGAGCGGTCCCGTCGCCGCCGCGGACAGCGTCGGCAGGACCAGCCCTACGCCGGCTCCGCCCAGCAACTGCGCGGGGAGGAAGTCCCCAGCGTAGTTCGGCGTCGCACCCATGTGCGTTCGCATCCACACTCCGCCGCTGGCGAACAGCAGCGCGCCCGCGAGTCCAACGTAGCGCTGCCCGAGGCGCTGCCCGAGGACCCCGCCAGGGAAGGCGAAGAGCGCCGCCGTCGCCGGTCCCGGCGCGATCTGCAGACCGGCGCGCAGCACCGACTCGTGCCAGACCGACGTCAGGAACAACACGCTCCCGAGCAGCAGCGCCCCGAACGCGCAGAAGAACAGCACCGCTCCGAGGTTCGCGAGCGCGATCGCCCGCGTGCGTGCGATCGCCGGCTCGATCAGCGGAGCCGGGTGGCGCGCCGAGCGGGCCGCCACCCCGACGACGAACAGAGCCGCCGCCGACAGCAACCCAACCACGCGCGGGCTGCCCCAGCCCCAGTCCGGACCCTTGACGATCGCGAACGTGAGCGCGCCGATCCCGGCCATGCACAGGATGGCGCCGATCAGGTCGGGCCGTGCACCGGAGCGGTCGCGGACCTCGCGCAGCAGGCTCCGGGCCACGAACAGGGTCGCCAACCCGATGGGGACGTTAACCAGGAACACCCAGCGCCAGCCCGCCTGCACGAGCAGCCCCCCGAGCGGCGGGCCCGCGGCGGCGGCGACGCCGCCCACCGCCGCCCATATGCCGACCGCGGCGGCGCGCTTGTTCGGGGGATACTCGGGCAGCAACAGCCCGAGCGACGTCGGCACCATGAAGGCGGCGCCGATGGCCTGGACGGCGCGGGCCGCCACCAGCACCTCGATCGAGGGGGCGGCCGCGCACGCGGCCGAGGCCACGCTGAACAGGATCAGCCCGCCCAGGAAGCCGCGCTTGCGCCCGGCGCGATCGGCCCACCGCCCGGCCGGGACAAGCAGCGCCGCGAACACGATCGCGTAGGCGTTGAGGATCCACGAAAGCGACCCGAGGTTCGTCCCCGTGAAGTCGCGCTGAATGTTCGGAAAGGCGATGTTCACGATGAACAAATCGAGCGACGCCATGAACACGCCGACCGATACGGCGAGCGTGACCTTCGTGCGGCGCGACATCAGGCGGCTCGGGTGCGGCCGAACCGAGCCTCGGCCCGGTCCCCCCGGTCGACCGCGGCCAGAGCGTCCGCCCGGACGCTCGGGTCAACCACCGCCTCCCGGTCGACCGCGGCGACCCCCGCCGGCCTGGGCACGGTGGGGATCAGGAACGGCAGCCACCCCGACAGGGCGGTTCGCAACTGAAGCTCGGGCACGTTCTCCGGGACCATCGAGAGCTCCTCTCTCGAGTGATTGGTTGCGTCAAGCAACGCACCTTATCGGATTCAGTTGCATCACGCAACTCAATCTTCTACAATCACGGCGGAGACAGAAATGCTGCGCTCTGACTACGCCGATGAGAACTGCTCGATCGCGCGCACCCTGGAGTTGATCGGGGAGCGCTGGACGATCCTGATCCTGCGCGATGCCTTCATGGGCACGCACCGTTTCGACGCGTTCCAGCGCCACCTGGGCGTCGCCCGCAACGTGCTCCAGGCCCGCCTCGAGCGGCTGGTCGACGCCGGGATCATGCGCCGGGTGCTCTACCAGGAGCGCCCCGAGCGCTTCGAGTACCGCCTCACGCGCAAGGGCGTCGACCTGTGGCCCGTCCTGGTCTCGCTGATGCACTGGGGCGACCGCCACTCCTCAGACGCCGGCCCGCCGATCGTCATCGAGCACGCGGGCTGTGGCGGCGACGTCGACGACCGCCGCCGTTGCGTGCGCTGCGGCGCGGACCTCGAGGCGTGGGACGTCGTGCCCCGCCCCGGCCCGGGCTGGACAGCGGACGCCCACGAGGACGAAGCGGCCGGCGTCCTTCTTAATAATTAATTAGGCCGTCCACCAGCCGTTGGAGGTCGCCGTCGTCGTTCCAGGCGCCGACCGACGCGCGCAGCCACGATCGCCCGGGAATGTCGCGCACGATGACCCCGGCCTCGAGCAGGCGGAGTCGCTCCGCCTCGGAGTCGGGGCTCGAGAAGGAGACCAGCGTCGTCTGGTCCCGCGGCGCGACCTCGCGGCCCGCCTCGGCCAGCAGCTCCGCCAGCCGGCCCGCGAGCGCGGCCCCCCGGGCGTGCACCTCGGCCCACCCGGCGCCGGCGAGCACGGCCGCGGCGGCGCTCGCGCAGGCGACGGTCTCGGCGCTCAGCG
>DASZHF010000028.1:0-5618 GCA_035938095.1 Solirubrobacteraceae bacterium | reverse complement strand
CCCCTCGGCGCCCCGGACGGCCTCGGCGACCTCGGACACGAGCAGCTCCAGGCGCGCCGCCTCGTCCAGGTAATCCGCGTAGGCCTCGTAGAACTCGACCATCGTGAACTCCGGGTTGTGCTTGGGCGAGAGCCCCTCGTTGCGAAAGTCCTTGCCCAGCTCGTAGACGCGCTCCAGGCCGCCCACCAGGGCGCGCTTGAGATAGAGCTCGGTGGCGATCCGCAGGTACAGCGTCCGATCCAGGGCGTTGTGGCGGGTGACGAAGGGCCGCGCCAGGGCGCCGCCGTAGACGGGTTGCAGGATCGGGGTCTCGACCTCGATGAAGCCCTCGCGGTCCAGGTAGCGCCGGACCGCCGACACCGCCGCCGCCCGGGCTCGGAACACGGCCCGGGTCTCCGGGTTGGCCATCAGGTCGAGCTCGCGCCGGCGGTAGCGCGTCTCGACATCCGTCAGGCCGTGGTACTTCTCGGGCGGGGGCCGCAAGGACTTGGCCAGCAGCGCGAAGTCCTCCACCCGCAGCGACAGCTCGCCCCGCCGGGTGGCGAACGCCACGCCGTCCACGCCGAGCAGGTCGCCCAGGTCGAGCTCGAGCAACCGCTCGAAGCGCTCCGGTCCCAGGACGTCGAGGCGCGCATGGAGCTGGATGCGCCCCGAGCGGTCGTCGAGGTCCAGGAAGGCCGTTCCGCCCTGGCCCCGGCGGGCGGCCAGGCGACCCGCGACTCGGTAGGTGGCCTGGGTCTCCTCGCCAGGCGCCAGACCCTCGTGCGCGGCGCGGACCTGGGCGATGGGAACGACCCCCGGGTACGCGTAGGGGAAGGGCTCCACCCCCTCGGCGCGCAGGCGCTCGAGCTTGGCCCGCCGGACGGCGACCAGCTCGGACTCGCCCTCGGGCCCGCTCATGGCGGGCAGGCTACTTGAGCCCTACTTCGATCTTCGTGACCTTGAGCTTGCGCGCGGGTCCGCGCGGGATCTGGACCGACACGATGTCGTTGCGCTTGTGGCCCAGCAGCGCGCGACCGACCGGTGACTCGTTCGAGAGCTTGTTCTCCGCGGGCTTGGCCTCGGCCGAGCCCACGATCGTGTACTTGGTCGACTTGCCGGTCTTCTCGTCCTTGACATGGACGATCGACCCGACCTGGACCACGTCGGTGGTGATGTCCTTGGCCTCGATGACTCGCGCGGCCCGCAGCTTCTCCTGCAATAGCGCGATGCGCTGCTCGAGCATCGCCTGCTCGTTCTTGGCGTCGTCGTATTCGGAGTTCTCCGAGATGTCGCCGAACTCGCGCGAGTCCTTGATGCGCTCGGCCACCTCGCGGCGCTTCTGGTTGGAGAGGTAATCGAGCTCGTCCTTGAGCTTGTCTAGCCCCTCCTGGGTGAGAATCACGTCCCTGGGCATATGGGTGCTCTAAAACTGTCGATTGGCGGGCCCGAGGCCGAAGAAAAACCCGCCGTTCGCTCGAGAAGGCGGGATCTGGGGCCCTGCAGGCTCTTACCGGGCGCAGCAGTATAGCGGCGGTTAAGAGGGCGGCCTGGGCGGCCGCCCGCAACCCCAGAGCGTCAGGCGGCGGCCAGGCGCATCCCGGCCAGCAGCCCCCGCACGGCACCGAGATCTTCGGCGCGCTGCAATGCGTCCTGCACCGAGCGGCTCGCGCCCAGGCGCTCGAGGTACCAGGGGTAGAACTTGCGCAGATAGCGGCAGGCCCGCTCGGGACCCAGGTGATCGACGGCGCACTCGATCACCCAGTCGAGCTCGGCCAGCACCTCGCTGGGAGCCGGCGGAACGGTGCGCGTCCCGAGCAGCTCCTCGAACAGCCACGGGTTGCCCAGCGATCCCCGGGCGAGCATCACGGCGTCGGCTCTGGTGCGCTCGTGCGCGCGGCGGACGGCAGCGGCGTCGCTCAGCCCGCCGGTCACCGTCACCGGCACTTCCAGCGACTCCACGAGGCGGGCGGCCAGGTCGTAGTCGGGCTCGCCCCTGTGCGCCACGGAGGCGGCGCGCGGATGGAAGGTGATCCCCGCCACGCCGGCGTCCTCGGCCAGCCGCCGGGCCAGGTCGGCGCCGTCGGTCTCGCCCGGGCGCTGTCCGGAGCGCAGCTTGACCGTCACGGGGAGCCCGCTGCCCTGCGACGCGGCCCGGGCCACGGCGACCGCCCGATCCGGGTCTCGCAGGAGCGCGGCTCCCGCGCCGGTCTTACACACCTTGGGCACCGGGCAACCCATGTTGATGTCAATCAAGTCGGCCCCCGCCTCGGCCACCCGGGAGGCGGCCGAGCGCATGACCTCGGCGTCTTGCCCGAACAGCTGGATGGCGACGGGGTGCTCGTCCGGATGGATGCGCAGCAGCTCCCGAAGGGTGCGCGGGTTCTCGTAGTGGACCGCAAAGCTCGACACCATCTCCGACACAGCCAGCCCCGCCCCGTGCCGGCGGGCCTGGAGACGCACGAACCAGTTGCCGACGCCGGCCAGCGGGGCGAGCACTACGCGGTTGGCGATGCGCACTCCGCCCAGCGTCCACGGGTCAGACAGCGAGGGGGAAGCGACGCGCGAAGGCGACGCCGTTGGGCTCGGCGACGCCGTTGGGCTCGGCGACGCCGTTGGGCTCGGCGAGGGGATCACAACGGTTCACGTTACAACTCCTGCCTGGCGCTTTCGGCCGTGCAGCGTCAGTTGTTCAGCTCGAAGATCAGGCGCAGACCGGTCAGCGTGAGCAGGTCGTCCACCTGCTCGATCGTCTCGCAGTAGGGAACGATCCACTCGGCCAGCCCCCCCGTCGCGATGGTGTGCGCCTCGGCGCCGAGCTCGTCGCGCAGCCGGCGCACGATCCCGTCCACCGCGGAAGCGAAGCCGTAGACGACGCCGGCCCGGATCGCGTCCACCGTGGTCTTGCCGATGATGCCGCGCGGAGGTGCGAGAAGGTCGATCTTGGGCAGCTTGGCGCCGCGCTCGGTCAGGGCCTCGAGCGAGATCTCCACTCCCGGGACCAGCACGCCCCCCACATACTCACCCTGCTCCGAGATCACGTCGAAGTTCACGGCCGTCCCGAAGTCCACGCAGATCGCGGGCCCGCCGAAGCGCTCACGGATCGCGACCGCATTGACCAGGCGGTCGGCTCCGATCTCGCGCGGGTTGTCGTAGCGGATCGCCATCCCGGTGCGCAAGCCCGGGCCCACGGTGAGCATCTCGTGGCCGAGATAGCGCCGGGCCATCGCCGTCCACTCCGGCTCGAGCTGCGGGACGGTCGAGGACACGATCGAGCTCTTGAGGTCGTCCAGCGCGAACCCCCGAAGCTCGAGCAGCGTGAGCAAGACCCCACCCAGCTCGTCGGCCGTCGCCTCGCGCACGGTGGCCAGCCGCCAGTGCTCGACCAGTCGCTCGCCGTCGAAGGTCCCGAAATGGGTCTGGGTGTTGCCGACGTCGACGACCAGAAGCATGTGGGCGATTATCCTCGACGTGCCGTGCGCCTGAAGCTCTATGCGATCCCAGCCTCGCACCCGTGTGACGCCGTCGCGGCCGCCCTCGCGCTCAAGGGCTTGGAGTACGAGCGCGTCGACATGGTGCCGGGGGCGCACCGGTTCCAGGGACGCCTCGCCTATGGGGCTCGCACGGCACCCGGTCTCAAGCTCGACGGCGAGCGGATGGCGGGCTCGCGGGCCATCCTGCGCCGGCTCGAGGAGATCGCCCCCGCGCCCCCGCTCTTCCCTTCGGACCCCGACGCGCTGCGTCGGGTCGAGGAGGCCGAGCGCTGGGGAGACGAGATCTTCCAGCCGCTCGCCCGGCGACTCACGTGGGCGGTGCTTCGCCGCCGCCCGGCGGCAATGGAGAGCTACGCCGAGGGCGCCCACCTCCCAGTCCCGATCTGGGTGGCGCGCCCCACCCTCCCGCTCGTGGCCCAATTCTCGGCGCGCGCCAACGGTGCCCACGACGACGCCGCGCGGGCCGACCTGAGGGCGCTGCCCGGCCACCTCGAGCGGATCGACGGCTGGATCGCCCAGGGCGTCCTGGGCGCGGAGGCGCCCAACGCGGCCGACCTCCAGATCGGGGCGTCGATTCGGCTGCTGGCCAGCCTGGGTGATGTCAAGCCTGCGCTGGAGGGCCACCGCTGCGCGTCGCTGACTCGATACTTCCCACCCATGCCGGGGCATGTGGAGGCGGGAGTCCTTCCACCCGACTGGACGAGCCCGGCGGCCTGAACAGGGGTGGGCGCGCGGGTGGTGCGCCCCTACGGCTGATGTGCCCCGGCGCCGGGAGCCATCCGGCCCAGCAGGGGCGGCCCGGCGAGGTCGACTTCCTGATCGGCCACCGGTAGGTGCGCGAGCGCGTCGGAGAGCGCCACGCCGTCGGGTGTGCGAGCGCCGAAGTCGAGCTCCAGCATGGGGATGAGCACGAAGCGTCGCTCCAGCAGCGCGGGGTGAGGAATGTGAAGCCGGGGCGAAGCGTGCGATCGCTCGCCCAGGAGCAGGATGTCGATGTCGATGGGCCGGGGGCCCTGTCGCGGTCCGCCGGGCAAGCGGCCCAGCCGTCGCTCGACCGCCTTACAGGTGTCGAACAGCTCCTCCGGTTCCTGGTCGGTCTCGATCCGCAGGCAGGCGTTGAGGAAGCGCGGCTGGTCGAGGATCTCGCCGACCGGCTCGGTCTCGTATACGGAGGAGCTGGAGAGCACCCCCAGGCCGGCCGCTTCGAGCGCTTCAGCCGCCGCCTCCAACTGGCCCCGCCGGTCGCCCTGGTTCGAGCCGAGCCCGAGGTAGCCCTGCTCGGTCACTCGCCCGGCTCGCGCCAGACCTCGACCGTGACCTCCTCGACCGGTAGCGGAATGGGCGGCTCGGGCTTGGAGGCCTTGACCGAGACCCCCTCGATCGCGAAGTCCGACAGCAGACGGTCGGCGATCGCGCTGCACAGGCGCTCGAGCGTCCGGTAGGAGCGCTGCTGGGCGATCAGCGCCACGAGCTGGCACACCTCGGCGTAGTCGACGGTGTCCTCGAGCTGATCGGTGACCGTCGCGTCCGTCTCGCCCATGTCGAGCCGCAGGTCCAGGACCAGGCGCTGCCCGATCTCGCGCTCGGCGGCCGTGGTTCCGTGGTGCGTATAGAGCGATAGGCCGTTTATCTCGACCGTGACGACGGTCTGGGTGTCGCTGTCCTCGTCGAGCTCGGGCTCCTCGACGTCGGGGTCGGGGTCCTCGCCGCCCCCCAGTCCCCCGAAGCCCTCGAATTCGCGGGGGTTCTCGGGGCCGTCGCCCGGCCCGCTGGGCCGGTCACCCCACCCGCGGGGGTCATCGCCCGATCCGTGGGGCCCGTCGCGGGGTCCTAGGGGTCCGAACGGCGATCCGAGGGGGTCCTCGCCCGCTCCGAGGGGGTCATCGCCCGCTCCGAAGGGATCGTCGGGACCGTGCCGGCCATGGGCTTCGCGGGCATCGTCGGGCCCTCGGGGAGCGCCCGGGCCGCGGGGGTCGAAGGGTTCGCGGGGGTCGTCGACCGCCATCCGCCGCTGACCGTAGCAGCCGCCACGATCAGGGCCTCGCGGACCGGCCCCACATCGTGCACCCGGAAGACCGAGGCCCCCCTTTCCAGGGCCAAAACGTTGGTGGCGATCGTTCCCGGGAGCCGGTCGAGCTCGGATCG
>DASZHF010000027.1:0-8599 GCA_035938095.1 Solirubrobacteraceae bacterium | reverse complement strand
GCCCAGTCACGCGCTCCGCGGGGATTGACCGCGGTGCCCATGATCGCCCACATCAGCACGAACGTGCCGATCAGCTCGACCAGCATGCCGGTGAACGCCTTGCCGTTGAGCCCGGTGGTGCCCATCGACACCAGCGGCGCGCCGTCGTGAACGGCCGCACCGGCGTCGTGGACGATGAGCTTGCACAAAAGCGCGGCCAGGACCGCGCCCGTCAGCTGCATGCAGATGTAGATCGCCGCGTCGATGGGTTCGATCTTGCGCAGCGCGGCCAGCGCCGTGGTCACCGCCGGGTTGAAGTGCGCCCCCGAGACGCTGCCCAGCGTCTGGACGAGCATGAACAGCGTCAACCCCTGTACGGCGCCGATCAGCACGAAGTCCTTGAAGTTGAGGAATCCGAGGGTCACGCTCAGGATCAGGGCGATGAAGAGCACGAGCAGGAATGTGCCGACCAGCTCGGCTATGTAGGCCGTTACGCGGCGGGTCTCGTCCACCAGCTTCTCCTTCTCCTCGGGATCGGGCGCGGCGGCATTCTAAGCCCGAGAAGGGCGGGACGGGGCGCCCGCGGGGCGATCGATGGCCTCAGGCCGACGCCGCTCAGGACGACGCCAGCTCGCCGACCAGCTCGGATCCTTCGCGGGCCAGCCGGGAGCGTGGAACGGCGAGGTCGAAGCCAGCCTCCTGCGCTCGCTGCCTGGCCCCTGTGTCGACGTGCGCGTAGAAGGCGAGCGTCCGGGTCCGGCCGAGCTCGCGGCCCATGAGCATGGACTCGACGAGCGTCGCCCCGTCGATGTCGTCGCTGGCCAGATCCACCACGAACACGTCCGCGCTGGGCGCCTGGGCGCGGGCGAGGTCCTCCTCGTTGTAGAGCTCGACCTCGTGGCCCGCCGCGGTCAACATCCCCTGGACGCGCGAGCCGAACAGCAGGTCCGGAATCAGAGCGACCACCCGCGCCATGGCGCTACTGGGCCCGGAGCCGTTGAAACTCCTGACGCACGGACTCGGGCCGGCCCCACCACGGGGTGACCTCGACCCGTCCACTGCGGACCTCCCGGACGGCGAGCTCGCCCCCGATCCCGGCATCGTCGAGGAGCTTGAGCGTTCCGTGCACGGTCGGGGCCGCGGCCGCGTGGCCGAACCGGTGGGCGACGAGGATCCGCCAATGCCAGTCGTGACGCGAGTAGGGCTGCGCGTTGCAGGTGACCAGGTACACGGCCGCCTCGACGTAGAGCGACTCGTCGGTGAGGCGGAGGTCCATCTCCAGGTCGGTCCAGTCGTCGGGCAGCGCGTCGACTATCTCCTGGAAGGTCTCGGCCAGCCCCATCGAGCCAAGCTTAGAGAGGACGAGCCTATGCTGGTTCTGATGGCGGCTACCGACCAGACGATCTCCGAGCAGCGGGTGCTGCGCGAGGCATGTGGACTGCTCGACCGCAGCGAGCGGGGCAAGCTCGCCTTCACCGGCGATGAGGCCCAGGAGTTCCTCAACGGGCAGGTCAGCAACGACGTGCTCGCCCTGGCCCCCGGGCAGGGCTGCTATGCCGCTCTGCTCACACCGAAGGGCAAGATGCTCGCCGACCTGCGGATCATCCGGCTCCCGCCCCCGCACGAGCAGGAGCTCTGGCTGGACACGGAGCGCGGCGCGCTCCAAGCGCTGTTCGACAGCCTGCGGAGCCACTTGGTCGGTTACCGGGTGGAGCTCCACAAGCGCACGCTCGAGCAGGGGTTGCTGTCGTTGATCGGGCCCGGCGCAGGCGCAGTTCTGGGCCAGCCCGTTCCCACGCCCGAGCATGCCGCCCGCCCCGAGACGGTGGCCGGCTGCCCGGTACTGGCGGTGGCCACCGACGTCGGAGTTGACATCGTGTGCGCGGCCGAGGACCTCGCCGAGGTCGTCGAGGCCCTCCGCGAGGGCGGAGCGACGCCGGTGTCCGAGGCCAGCGCCGAGGTGATCCGGGTGGAGCGAGGCCGCCCCCGTTTCGGGGTGGACATCGACGACTCGACGATACCTCAGGAAGCGGGACTCAACGACCGCGCGGTGAGCTTTACCAAGGGTTGCTACGTGGGCCAGGAGACGGTCGCGCGTCTGTACTACCGGGGCAAGCCCAACCGGGAGCTGCGCGGGCTGATGCTGTCCGCGGTCGCAGCCTCGGGCGATGAGCTCCAGCTCGGTGACCGTCCGGTCGGCCGCCTGGGGAGCGTCGTCCGGTCGTCGGAGCTGGGTCCGATCGGACTCGCGCTGGTGCGCCGCGAAGCCGGATCCGGAGCCCTCCTCGACGTCGGTCGGGACGGCGTCCGGGCGACGGTGGTCGAGCTACCCTTCGCGGCGACCGCCGCCGGGCCGAGGTAGTGGATCACCCCCCGGCGATCAACCGCCGGGTGCGGTCGCGCCTTCCCGGACCGGCCCGGCCGGCCTTCCTCGGGCCCGCAGCCATCGTTCTCATCCTCGTCTCGATGGTGTCGGTGGGTGCCGCCGGCTGCGGAGGGTCGAGCACCCATTCGTCGGCGCAGGCCAACAACCGCTACATCGACCAGGTGAACCTGGCCCAGCGCGACTTCGCGGCCGCGGTCCGGCCCATCACCGCGGCGGTCACACCCACCTCCTCGGTGCGCGCCGACCGGTCCGCGCTGCGGCGCCTGGTTGGCGCGGTACGCGCGCTCGAGGTACGCCTGAACGCGATCGCACCGCCCTCCCGCGTGGCCTCCCTCCAGCGCGAGCTGGTGGCCGAGCTCGCCGGCTACACCCATGCGATCGAGCGGGCCGTCCACCGGCTGGCGTCCCGCCGCCCCCGCCGGGTGATCGCCGCCCGGCGGGCCCTGCTGCGTGCGACCCGGACGACGGGAGCCGCAATCGACGTGACGCTCGGGGCCCTGAACGCCAGGCTCCATTGATACGTAAGAGCCCGCCGAGTCGCGCGCGGCCGATGGGTCGGCTAGGGTTCGGGGCGGCCGCGCCTAACCGGGCAGCGGCGACAGGGACCGGGCGCAGGCTGCCCGGGTGGAAACTGGGATGGAGAGGAAGCACACAGCGACGCGCAACAGAGTGGCGCCGGCGGTGGCGCTTGTCGCTGTGCTGGGCCCTCTCGCCGCCGGCTGCGGCAGCGGAGCGCAATACGCCAACCAGGACCGACCGCCGACCCCGATCGTGATCACGGCCGAGATCTCGAACAATCGCGTCTCGGTATCTCCCGATCGATTCGGCGGCGGGCCCATCGAGCTGGTGGTCACCAACCAGGACACCGTGTCGCATCAGCTGACCCTGGAGACGAACCAGATCGGCGGCACGAGCGCCGGCATCCAGCAGCAGACCGGGCCGATCAATCCCCAGGACACCGCATCGCTGAAGGCCGACCTGCTGAACAAGCAGGGGACCTATTCCCTGCATGTGGGCCCCCCTGGACAGATAAACGGCCGGATTGCGCCCGCGACGCTGTACGTGGGCCCCAACCGCCCGACCGCACAGAACCAGCTGCTGCAGCCCTAGCCGGCGCCGAACCTCGCCTGGCGATCGAGTCTCCGACGCCGTGCGGCGGACCGGTCGAGCTCGCCGGCGACCGGGGGCTGCCCGAGGGCGTAACCACGAGTGTGACAATGCGCACACTTGTGCAACCGATGCGCGCATGCAATACTTTCGTTTGTGCAAGCAACGAGTACCGGAACGAGCACCAGACCGGCAGCGCCCGCCTCGGCGTCGGCGATCGCCCAGGACCTCATGGTCCTGCTGACGTTCCTGCTCAAGGGATCCGGCGAGGCCTTCTACGCCCTGGTCGAAGAGCTCGACCTGTCCATCACGCAGCTCAAGACCCTGCATTTGCTCGAGCTGCGCGAGGGTGAGCTCTCGGTCAAGGATCTGGCCGCGTTGCTGGGCCTGTCGCTTCCGGCCACCAGCCGCAACGTCGAGGGCCTCCTGCAGCGCGGCTACCTCGAGCGTCGCGAGGACGAGCACGATCGCCGGATCAAGCGCGTCCAGATGACCGGCCCGGGCCGCGAGCTGGCCTCGCGCCTGCACAGCGAGCGCCTCGCCGGGCTGGAGGGGATCGTCGCGACCCTGTCCGACCGCCAGCGCCGGCAGCTGGCCACCGCGCTCGCCTCCCTGCTCGAGCGCGATGACATCGCCGCCTGCCGGCCATGTTCCCGAACTTGACCTCCTAGGAAGAAGAGACAGAGACCTTGGCCCGAATTCCATCCGCTCCCCGCCCCCGCATGCCGGCGCGCATGTCGCTGACCGAGGACAACCGCCGTTGGTGGACCCTCGCGGCGATGTGCTTCGCGCTGTTCATGATCATGCTGGACAACACGGTCGTGAACGTCGCGCTGCCGTCGATTCAGCGCGACCTCCATGCGTCGATCTCCTCACTGGAGTGGACGGTCAACGCCTACACGCTGTCGTTCGCCGTCCTGTTGGTCACGGGTGGCCGCCTCGGAGACCTGTTCGGCCGCCGGCGCGTGTTCCTGTTCGGAGTCGTCGTGTTCGCCGTGTCGAGCGCGGCCATCGGGTTCTCGCCCAACGACACGTGGCTGGTCGCCGGTCGCGCGGTACAGGGGGCTGGCGCCGCCTTCATGATGCCGGGAACCCTGTCGATCATCTCCAACGCCTTCCCGCCCCACGAGCGCGGTAAGGCGATCGGGACCTGGGCCGGCGTTTCCGCTCTGGCCCTGGCCATCGGCCCGGTGGTCGGCGGCCTCTTGGTGCAGGACGTTTCCTGGCAGTCGATCTTCTTCCTCAACCTCCCCGTGGCGGCGGGCGCGGTCGCGGTCACGCTGTTCGCCACCCGCGAGTCGCGCGACGAGACCGTCGAGCGGGCCGTTGATGTGCCGGGGGTGGCCGCGCTCACGGTCGGACTCGCGGCCCTGGTCATCGCGCTCGTCGAGGGCAACGCGTGGCACTGGGGATCCCTGCGAATCGTCTCGTTGCTCGTGGTAGCGGCCATCGGGCTGCTCACATTTGCGCTGATCGAGCGCCGCGTGCGCGCTCCGATGGTCGACTTCTCCTACTTTCGCTCGCGTTCGTTCCTGGGCGCCAACCTGGTCGCCTTCATCGTGTCGTTCGCGATGCTCGCGATGTTCTTCTTCCTCGCCCTGTACCTGCAGAACACGCAGGGCTACACGCCGCTGCAGGCCGGTGTTCGCTTCCTGCCTTCGACGGTGGTGATCATCATCATGGGGCCGCTGGCCGGGCGGCTCACCGACCGCGTCGGCCCCCGTCCGCTCATGACGGCCGGCCTGCTGATGGTGGCCGGCTCCCTGTTCTGGCAGTCGCATCTCGGGGTGCACACCTCCTATGACTTCCTCGTCGGCTCGTTCGTGCTCATGGGCATCGGGATGGGTCTCGTCATGTCCCCCATGAGCACGGCGGCGATGAACGCCGTCGACCCCGCCAAGGCGGGCGCCGCGTCGGGGATCCTGTCCATGAGCCGGATGATCGGGGGCACGTTCGGTGTCGCGGTCATGGGTGCGCTCGTCAGCGCTCTGGGCCGCACCCGGCTGGGCGAGCTTCTTCCCGCCCTCCCCGCCGCCCAGCGGGGGCGCTTGGCCGACGCCCTGACTTCGGGCGGAGCGGCCGGGCACGTCCCCGCCCAGGTGGCCAACGCGACGCGGGAGGCCTTCGTGTACGCGCTTGGGAACGGGTTGCGGCTCGGGGCCGCGGTGGCCCTGCTGGGCGCGCTGGTGACGTGGCTGCTGATCGGGGAACGGCCGGCCCGCGCCGGCGTCGAGTCGCGGACCGGCGACGTGGAAGTCGCCGCCGACGGCCGCTACGACGGGGAGCCGACGGCCGGGCGCGACCCCCAGCCCGAGCCCGCTCACCCTTAGGACCCCGCCCAACCCCCGCCCCCGCCGTCGCTGATCGGGTCCACCGAACTCCAGCCCGTCCACCCCGCCCCGATTGGGTCACGCCCCTCCAGCCGGTCCACCCCACTCGCGATCATCAATAGGATGGGCGGCCGCTGCGGGCCGCTTGCAGCCCGCCCTTCCCGTCGTCACAAGAACGCGAGGTTGCACCAGTGGCCGTCGATCTCAAGCAGGTAGCCCATGTCGATGTAGAGCCGGGAGAGCTCCCGAGCACGATGGCGGCGTGGGTGATCCGCCCGGAGCGCGAAGGAGAGCCCAGGGACGCCTTCCAGCTCGAGGAGATCGAGGTCCCCGAGCCCGGCGCCTTCGAGGTGATCGTCCGCGTGATGGCCGCCGGCGTGAACTTCAACAACGTATGGGCGGCGCAGGGCAAGCCGGTGTCCGTGTTCGGCTACGGCGACCATCCCGAGTACGGACATCACATCGGCGGCTCGGACGCCTCCGGGGTCGTGTGGAAGGTGGGCGAGGGCGTGACGCGCTGGACGCCAGGGGACGAGGTGGTCATCCACTGCAACCAGGCCTCCTACGAGGACCCCGAGGTGCACGGCCTGGACCCGCTGGCCGCGCCGTCGCAGAAGATCTGGGGCTACGAGACGACGTGGGGCTCGTTCGCCCAGTTCACCAAGGTCCAGGCCCAGCAGTTGCTACACAAGCCGCCGGCCCTGTCCTGGGATGAGGCCGCGTCCTACGGGCTCACCTACTTCACCGCCTACCGAATGCTGATCGATCGCTGCGGGCTGCATGCCGGCCACCGCGTCCTTATCTGGGGCGGCGCCGGCGGACTCGGCGTGTTCGCGGTGCAGCTGTGCGCGGCGGCCGGCGCCGAGTGCGTGGGCGTCGTGTCGTCCGAGGAGAAGGGCGCGCTGGTCACGGCGCTCGGGGCGACCGGTTACGTCAACCGCAACGAGTACGCCGGCATGATGCGCAAGGGCGGCGAGACGCCCGAGGAGGAGAAGGCGCGCTTCGGGGAGTCGCGCCGTTTCGCCAAGGCGGTCAAGGGGATCCTGGGCGACGCGCCCGACATCGTCTTCGAGCACGTCGGCCGCGACACGTTCCCGACCTCTGTCTTCACGGTCAAGCCGTTCGGCAAGGTGGTCATCTGCGCCGGCACGACGGGCTATAACCTCGACTTCGACGTCCGCTACCTGTGGATGAAGCAGAAGCAGATCATCGGCTCGCACTTCGCCAACGCATACGAGTGCATGAAGGCCAACGAGCTCATCGAACAGGGCAAGATCCGTCCGGTGCTGTGGAAGACGTTCGGATTCGACGGAGTGGCGGAGGCCCACCAGCTCATGAAGGAGAACAAGCACCTCGGCAAGATCGCCATCCTGGTGGGCGCCAGCGAGGAGGGTCAGGGCCGGACGGCCGAGGGACCGGGAGCGATCCGGGCCGAGGTGGGAGCCTGAGCGAATGGCCGGCGTGGTCCACGTGGTCTGGTACGCCACCGCGCTGCGGGCCGACAAGCTCGAGGCCGGGCTGCGGGAGGTGGCCCCGGCCGCCCTTCGCTACGGCGCTACGGCGTTCGAGGTGCATCGCAACCGCGACGACCGTTACCGCTTCCTGCAGCTCTCGCACTTCGAGCGCAAGCTCGACTGGCAGCGCTACTGGGACGGTCCGGAGTTCGTCGATTTCCGGGCTCGCTTCTCGAGCTACTACCAGGTACCGCTGGCCTACGTCTGGCACGACGTCGTGGTCAGCGGCGCGCTCGAGCCCGAGGAAGAGGACGGGCGCGCGGCCGCGGCTGGCTGACCGAGGCGCGCGGCCGCGGCTGGCTGACAAGGCGCCCACGCCGGCCGCGGCTGGCTGACCGGCGCCCACGCCGCCCCGGGCGGCTGGCGCCGCCCCCACGCGGCCCGGCCCCGCCCTGCGCTACCTACGCGTGCTCGAGCGGCGCCATCGTCAGGCCAGCGTCACGCAGCTGCTGCCAGTAGAGCTCGGCAACCTCCTGCACGCCGCTCCATACGATGGCCAGGCCGGTCGTATGAATCCGGTCGGCGATCTCATAGCCCTGGGCCAGGTTGATCCCGGGAATCGTGCTCGCCAACGTCCCGGCGACGTGGTCGAACGTGTTGTGATCGTCGTTGCGGACGATCACCCGCCACTCCCCGCCGAGGCCGGCCCCGGGCCCACTGGTCCGCGGAAGCTCGACTGTCTCGGGCATTCGGGGCTGAGGATACCGCCAACTCAGCGGCCGGCGGCGGGCTGTTCGCGCGTTTGCAGATAGCGGCGCAGGCCCTGCCAGAGCTGGTCTGGCGGGGCCGCCTGCTCGTACGCCGCGGCCGTGTCCGGGTCGGTCGCCGCGCGCACGCGACCGCTGACCGCGGCCATGAAATCGTCGCGCTCGAGCCGCTGCGCCAGCTCGCACAGCTCCGACAATCCCTCGGCGGTGGCGTCCAGCTGGCGGGCGACGTCGTCGAAGGCTCCGAAGTGGGTGACCGCCAGGCGCGCCGGCTCCCACCGGCGGACCGTGGCCAGCGAGTCCCGCCAGGCCTCGAGGTCGATATCCGGCGGAGGCGTGGGTGGCAGCACGAAGTCGGCCGGGGTGACGCGCACGCCGGCGACGTCGCCGGTGAACGCGAAGCCGCTGGCCCGGTCCAGGTAGGCCACGTGGTGCGAGGCGTGGCCGGGCGTGTAGGCGAAGTCGAACGGGCCCACCCGGCCCGTGCCCGACAGCACGCGCAGGTTCTCCGCCGGCACGGGCCGCACCTCGCCCCACCGGCGATCCATGTCGGCGCCGTACAGGCGCCGGGCGCTA
>DASZHF010000026.1:0-4407 GCA_035938095.1 Solirubrobacteraceae bacterium | reverse complement strand
CAAGAGCTTCATGCAGGGCTTCCGCCACGACGCCCACCCGATGGGGATGCTGCTCGGATCGGTGGGGGCCCTGTCGACGTTCTACCCCGACGCCAACAAGATCGACGACCCCGACAACCGCTACATCCAGACGATCCGGCTGATCGCCAAGATGCCCACGCTGGCCGCGTTCGCCTTCCGCCACTCCAACGGCCAGCCCTACGTCTACCCCGACAACGACCTCCGTTATCCGGGCAACTTCCTGAACATGCTCTACAAGATGACCGAGCTCAAGTACGCGCCCGATCCCCGGCTCGAGCGCGCGCTAGAGATCCTCTTCATCCTGCACGCCGACCACGAGCAGAACTGCTCCACCAGCGCGGTGCGCAGCGTCGGCTCCTCCCGCGTCGACCCCTACTCGGCGGTGGCCGCGGGCGTCGCGGCGCTGTACGGGCCGCTGCACGGCGGCGCCAACGAGGCGGTCCTGCGCATGCTCCACCGGATCGAGAAGCGCGAGAACATCCGCGACTTCGTCGACGGCGTCAAGCAGGGCAAGGAGCGCCTGATGGGCTTCGGCCACCGCGTGTACAAGAACTACGACCCGCGGGCCAGGATCATCAAGCAGGCTGCCGACGACGTCTTCGAGGTGACCGGCAAGAACCCGCTGCTCGACATCGCCACCGAGCTCGAGAAGATCGCGCTCGAGGACGAGTACTTCATCCAGCGCAAGCTCTACCCCAACGTCGACTTCTACTCGGGTCTCATCTACGAGGCGCTGGGCATGCCGATGGCGATGTTCCCCGTCATGTTCGCCATCCCCCGCACCAGCGGTTGGATCGCCCAGTGGCTCGAGATGGTCCAGGACCCCGAGCAGAAGATCGCCCGCCCGCGCCAGATCTACACGGGCGAGCGCCAGCGCGACTACGTGGCGCTGGATGACAGATAAGCCCTAACACACCATGTGTGAGCGGCCCCACAGTGCGGGTGGGGGGTCGGCGTACGCTCAATCCATGCTCGTCCGCCTCGCAGACGGCACTCGCGTCGTGATCCGCGCGATCCGTGCCGACGACAAGTCCCTGCTGGAGCGCGGGCTCGCGCGCCTGTCCCCGGAGAGCTCGCGGCGGCGATTTCTGGTGGTCAAGTCGCACTTCACCAAACGCGAGCTGAGCTACCTGACCGAGGTGGATGGCGAGCGTCACGTGGCGTTCGTCGCCGTCTTCGCCGAGCACCCGCAGACGCTGGCGGGGGTGGGACGCTTCGTGCGCCTGGCCGAGGATCCCAGCGTGGCTGACGTCGCCGTGGTCGTCGCCGACGAGCTTCAGCACCTGGGGCTCGGCACCCGGTTGGGGCTGCTGCTCGCCGATCGGGCCCGGGCCCTCGGCGTGCAGCGCTTCTCGGCGACCATGCTCAGCGACAACCTCGCCGCGCACCGCTTGTTCGCCAAGATCTCGCGGCGCCTCCACGGAACCCGTTCCGGCGAGGTCGACGAGCTGTTGGCCGAGCTGGCCGCGTAGGCCCGTCGCCCGCCCGGCGCAAGCCCGCCGGCGCGGCCCCGTCGCCCACCCGCGCCAGCCCGGTCGCCCACTCACGCCAGCCCGTCGCCTCCTCGCGCCGGCCCCAACCGCCTGATCTCAACCGGCCCTTAACCCGCGGCGGACCGGCTCCTAACGCGCCGTCCATGAGCCCTTAAACCCAGGTTGATCGAGGGCCGGCAAGCTCCCCAAATGCCCGCTCACGCACCGCCAGCCCCCGCCACATCTGCCCTCACGATCCGGGCCGAGCCGTTCGACGGGCCCGACGGCGCCGCCATGCGGGCCGAGCTCGAAGCCGAGCTGAGGCGGCGCTACGGCGAGGACTCCGAGCCGGGAACCCCGCCCACCGCGGCCGACACCCCGGTCTTCCTGATCGTCCGCGACCGTTCCGGGCGGGCGCTGGGGTGCGGGGCTCTCCGCACGCTCGGCCCCCAGACCGTCGAGATCAAGCGCATGTATGTGCGCCTTGCCGACCGGCGCCGCGGCGTCGCCCGGGCACTGCTCGAGGCGCTCGAGGAGCGCGCGGGCCGGCTGGGGGCACGCTGGATCGTCCTCGAGACGGGTCCCCGGCAGCCGGAGGCGATCCGGCTCTACGCGCGCCAGGGCTACCGCCCGATTCCCTGCGCCGGGGTCCTCGCCGGCTCGCGGCGGTCGATGTGCTTCGCCCGCGCGGTCCCCAGCCCCGCGTTGCCATGATCGGCGCCCGGCGGGCGGCGTCTTCGGCCCGCGCCGCCATGATCGGCGCGTCGCCTCTCGCTGCGATGATCGGCGCGTGGCCGCCTGGAGCCTCACCGTCCGCAACGGTCCAGAGGTTGACCGCCAGCGCTTCGACACTCTCGAGGCCGCCGTCGACGCGCTCGAGCGCCGCTTGGACGGCCTCGCCCACGAGGCGCGCCTAAAGCCGGTGACCATTCTGCGCCGCCGCTTCGAGGCGGTCGCCCAGGTCGCGGCCCGGGCGGAGGTGGCCGGTCCCGGACGCCTGTTCCCGGCCGTGCGTGGCGGCGTGGACCTGCGCGGCGACGGCTCGACCGAGGCCTACACCGGGCGCTGGCGCCGGCAGCTCGTGCCCGTGGCAAAGGGCGAGAGCGCCTTCGACGCCTTGCGCCGCGCGCTGCTCAACCGCGGGGCGAGCTAGCCGGGCCCCCGCCTCAGCGACCGGGCCCGAAGTGGCCCTGCGCCCCCTGGCGAAATCCCTGGCGGAGTCCGTGCCGGCGGCCGTTCTGGTATCCCTGCCGGCGGCCCTGGCGCAGTCCGAGATGGCGGCCATTACGGAATCCCGCGTGCCGTCCCTGCCTGCGACCCTGGCGGCGGCCCTGGGCCAGAGCGTGGCGCCTTGCCGCCCTGCTGCCGACTTGGACTCCGACCTGCCGGCCGGCCTGGAAGCCGTTCTGGGCGCCCTGGACCTGGCCTCGGTGGAAGGCCAGTGTTGTGGCGACGTTCAGCCGGGAATCGAACCCCCGGGCCAGCCGATCGCGCTGGCGTTGAAGGGCGACGGCGGTGGCCGTTGCGCTGGCGGCGGCGTCCGCGGCTCTCTGATGCGCTACTGCACGCGTGACGGCAGTCGAGATCCGGGCTGCAATCGTCTTGCTCGACGGCGCGGAGCTGCGCCCGGCGAAATACCCGATCAGCGCGCCCGCGACCACCAGCACGGCTGTCGCCATCAAGGGCAGGAAGATCCTCCGCGCGCGCGTGGGCGCTCGGCGCGTGGGCGCTCTGCGCGTGGGCGCCAGGACCACCGGCGGCGCGGACTCGAGAACCGCAGCAGCGGTTCGGGCTCGGCCGTTGGCAAGCGCAGCGCTCTCCCGACCGTTCGCACCCGCGGTTCGGGCTCGGCCGTTGGTGCGCGCGGCCCCCGCGCGACCGTTGGCCAGTGCGCGCGCGGCTCGGCCGTTGGTACGCGCGGTCCGGGCGCGTCCGTTGGTGGCCGCACTGCGGACTCGACCGTTGACGCCCACGGTCCGGGCGCGTCCGTTGCTCTGGTGCGGGGCGTCGTCCTCAACCGCCGGTACCGGCTGAGCAGGATCTGTGACTGCGGCCATGGCGACCTCCTTGACGCCCCCGGGTGACGCTACACCCGTGGGCACCCGCGAGTCAACAACAGGCTATGCGGGGGTCAACAAACAGGCATGGCGGGCCTGCCGCGTCCCGGCCTGCCGCGTCCCGGCCTGCCGCGTCCCGGTCCGCCGCGTCCCGGCCTGCCCCGTCCCGGCCTGCCGCGTCCCGTTCTCCAGCGCCCTACTGAGCGGAGGACCCATCCGACAGCCGGAGCTGGCCCGCGTACGGTCCATCGCCGGCCAGACAGGCGGCTCCGCACCGAGCCCCCAGCTCGAGCGCCTCAGTGAGCTCACCGCCCGCGGCCAGTCCGAAGGTGAGGCCGGCGGCAAAGGAATCGCCGCAGCCATACGCGTCGCCAACGGGCCCGGGGACCGCGGCGGCGGCCCAGTGTCCCGTCCGTCCGTCGGCGCTCCTCCACTCTCCGCCCGCTGGGCCGGCGGTGCGAACCACGACGCCCGGCTCGGGGTCGAGGTCTCCGGGTACGTAGCGCTCGCCCGAATCTGTGGCGCTGGCGACCAGCACGTCCAGTGGGACCCGCGCGTCGCGCAACGTCGCCAGCACGCGCGAACTGGCCACCAGCACCCGCGCCTTCCGCGCCGCGCGCAGGGCGTCCGGGTCAGCGCCGGTGAAGTACAGGCCATCGACCTCGGCCAGGCGCTCCCAGGGGAGCGGATCTTCGCGGCGGGGAACCATCCGCTCGCCCAGCACAGTGATCGTGCGCTCGCCGCGAGCGTCGACGAAGGTGAAGGCGCGCCGCTGGGACTCCGGGCGACTGGCGGCGGCGACCTCGACCCCCTCGTGGGTCGCGAGCTGATGGCGGGCAAGCTCCCCTACCCCGTCG
>DASZHF010000025.1:0-8936 GCA_035938095.1 Solirubrobacteraceae bacterium | reverse complement strand
ACCGCCACCGCGAAGTCGATGGTGCTGAACATCGTGCTCGTGCACCTGATCGGGATGCTCGGCACTCAACTATTCTGGGGTGCAAACCCCCGCGCCCCGATCGGAGGCTGACGATGCCGCGCATTCCGCGCAGAGACAAGGACGAGGAGCGCCCGCCCGGCGAGGGCGAGCAGCTCCCTGAAGACGAGCAGTACGCGACTCCCGGGGCCGAGCAACCGCCGATCGCCGGGGGGGCTCCGGACGAGGACTCCGAGGCCTCGGCCCCGCCGCCCGTGGGCAGCCCGGAGGCGCTCGACGACGACGAGCTCGACCACGTCGCCGCCGAGGAGCCCGACCGCTCGCGGGTGTCGGTGGTATCGGAGCCCGGCGACGACGAGGAGGATGACGAGTTTCGCTTCCACACCGGCCAGAAGCGCATGTCCGGGGTGCAGGACGCCATCGAGTTCGTCGACGTGCACAAGGCCTTCGGGCGCAACCGCATTCTGCGCGGGCTGAACATGGGCCTCCCGGAAGGGCGGATCTCGATGATCCTCGGCCCCTCCGGCACGGGCAAGTCCGTGTGCATCAAGCACATGGTGGGACTCCTGTATCCAGACGAGGGCGACGTGATCGTCCACGGCGAATCCGTCCCCTCCATGGCCGACGACGAGCTGTTCGAGATGCGCAAGAAGTTCGGCGTGCTCTTCCAGGACGGCGCGCTGTTCGGATCGATGAACCTCTACGACAACGTCGCCTTCCCCCTGCGCCAGCACACGGACAAGGGTGAGGACGAGATCGCCGAGATCGTCAACCGCCGACTGCGCGAGGTCGGTCTCGCGGACGCCGGCGACAAGATGCCCAACGAGCTCTCGGGCGGAATGCGCAAGCGCGCCGGCTTCGCGCGGGCACTGGTGCTCGATCCCGACATCGTCCTGTTCGACGAGCCCGATTCGGGGCTCGACCCCGTCCGAACCGCTCTCCTGTGCGAGCTGATCAAGGAGATCCACGAGGAGAACGGCGGCGCCTACGTGGTCATTACCCACGACATCATGAGCGCGCGCCGGGTGGCCGAGCACATCTCTGTGCTCTGGAAGGGCCGCATCGTCGAGTCCGGCCCGGCGCAGGAGCTGTTCAACTCCGAGAACGCCTTCGTGCGCCAGTTCCTGTCCGGCGAAGCCCAGGGCCCCTTGGGGATGGAGTAATCGTCCGCGCCCGGGGGGGCGGGTCCTCGGGCAGGCAGGGCGTTGGTTGGTCTCGCGCCGGGCGCCCGGGTGGGCGCGTCGGCGGGGGCCCGGGTGGGCGCCGGGGCGGGCGCCCCGCCGGGCGCCGGGCCGGGCGCCAGGGGGCGCTCGGGTGGCCGTGCCCGGCGCGCGCCTGGGCGCCCACCGGCGGAGCCGGGACAACGTTAACTCCGCCTAAACATGGCTGTTCTTTAGTCCTCTGTTCGAGGCCGCGGGGACGGGAGCCCGCAGCCCGCTCGACCCGAGTCTCAAGCCGAGCTTGCAGCCCATCTTCCACACCACGTAGAGTCGCCCGATGGCAGAGGGTGGCTCCGACGAACGCTCGCTGACCCTGGCCCGGGGGGCGGCGGCAGCGGCACTGGCCATCGTGATCATCGGCGTGGGCTTCCTGCTGCTGCGGGGCGGCGGCGGGCACGGCTACCGGCTCCTGTTCCAGAACGCAGGCCAGCTCGTCAAGGGCGACCAGGTGCAGGTCGGCGGCCGCGGCGTGGGCTCGGTCACGGGAATCGACCTGACCTCCGACAACCAGGCCGCGATCCGGATTTCGGTCTCGAACGATTTTGCCCCGCTTCACGAGGGGACGACGGCGACCATCCGGGCAACCTCCCTATCGGGGATCGCCAACCGCTACATCGCGCTGTCGCTGGGACCCAACACCGCTCCCAAGCTGCCCGACGGAGCGACGCTCACCGCTGAGCAAACCACCTCGATCGTCGATCTGGACCAGCTCTTCAACACCCTGAATCCCCGCACCCTCCGGGGACTTCAGGAGGTCATCCAGGGGTCCAGCGCCCAGTATGCGGGGCGCGGCCCCCAGGCCAACCGCAGCACCCATTACTTCAGCCCGCTGCTGTCGAGCACCGATCGCCTGATCGGCGAGCTCGTCCGCGACCAGACCGCGTTCAGCGATTTCATCGGCACGTCGTCGCGCGTTGTGACCACGCTGGCGGCTCGCCATACGACGCTGACCGACCTGGTCTCCAACACCAACACGACGACGGCGGCGATCGGGTCCGAGAACGTCGCGCTCAGCCGCGCGCTGGGGCTTCTTCCCGGCACGCTGCGCAAGGCCAACACGACCTTCGTGAACCTGCGCCACACGCTCGATGACCTCGACGTGCTGGTGGCCGCCTCGAAGCCCGCGACCAAGAAGCTCGCCCCCTTCCTGGCCGACCTGCGCCCGCTGGTGCGCGATGCGGTGCCCACGATCCACGCGCTGCGCCTGCTCGTACACAAGCCCGGACCCAACAACGATCTCACCGACCTGCTGAACAAGACGCCCAAGCTCGAGAGCCTCGCCCGTCCCGCGTTCGCCGACACGATCACCGCGATCAGGGCGTCGGAGCCGGTGCTCCAGTTCATCCGTCCCTACACGCCCGACCTCGCGGGCTGGCTGCGTGACTTCGGCCAGGGGGCGTCCAACTACGACGCCAACGGTCACTACGCGCGCATCCAGCCGATCTTCAACGCGTTCTCGTTCGCTTCGAGCCCGGCCGGGGGTGTGCTCACGCCGATCGCGAACAGCCAGCGCCTGCCGACCCTGCAGTCGGGCAACGTCAGGCGCTGCCCGGGGGCCGCCAGCCAGCCGGCCGTCGACAACTCGGCTCCCTACCGGGACAGCGCGGGCAATCTGGACTGCAACCCCGCGCTCGTTCCTCCCGGCCCATGAGGCGCGCGCTATCACTCGGGCTGGTCGGTGGCTGCGTGGCGATCATCGCCATCCTGGCCACCGGCGCGGGCGGCGGGGGCGGCTACCGGGTACGAGCCATCTTCGACAACGCCTTCTCGGTCATCCCGGGGGAGGACGTCAAGATCGCCGGCGTCAAGGTCGGGAGCATCCAGGCGCTGGACATCTGCACCACCCCGGAGCAGGGCTGCAGCCTCAGCAACCAGAAGGCGGCCATCGTCCTGAACATCACCCGGCCCGGCTTCAACGACTTCCGGCTGAACACCCCGGGCCGGCAGGACGGCGCCAGCTGCATCATCCGCCCCCAGTCGCTGATCGGCGAGAAGTTCGTCGAGTGCACGCCCATGCAACCGCGCGTGGCCGGGGCCCCGGCGCCGCCGCAGCTCAATCGGGTCCCCGCCGGGCAGCCCGGTGCCGGGCAATACCTGCTGCCGGTGTCACAGACCCAGCACACGGTCGACATCGACCTCATCAACAACATCCTGCGCCTGCCCCTGCGCCAGCGCCTGTCGATCATCCTCAACGAGCTGGGCACGGGGCTCGCCGGTCGCGGCCAGGACCTGCGCTCCATCATCCTCCGGGCCGACCCCGCCCTCCAGCAGACCGACCGCGTCCTCGGGATCCTCGCCGGCCAGAATCGCGTCCTCACCGCTCTGGCCGCCAACTCGGACACGATCCTGGCGCCGCTGGCCAGGGACCGCGCGCAGGTCGCGGACTTCGTCTCGCAAGCCAACACGACGGCCCAGGCGACCGCCGAGCGCGGTGCCGCCCTCCAGCGGGACGTTGCGCTGCTGCCGGCGTTCCTGCGCCAGCTGCAACCGACGATGACGCGGCTCGGCGGCTTCGCCGACCAGGCGACGCCGGTGCTCGTGGACCTTCGCAGCCAGGCTCCGGCGATCAGCCGCTTCATCCGCGAGCTCGGGCCGTTCAGCGCCGCCGCCACGCCGGCGCTGAAGGCGCTGGGCGACGCGGCCGACGTCGGGCGTCCCGCTCTCATCCAGGCCAAGCCGATCATCGGCGACATCAACACCCTGGCCCAGAACGCCCAGCCCCTCGCCGCCAACCTCGCCTCTCTGACCACCAGCCTGCATGACACCGGAGGCGTCGAACGGGTGCTCGACTACGTCTTCTACCAGGTGTCCGCCATCAACGGGTTCGACTCCTTCGGCCACTACCTGCGCGCCGCGCTGCTGATCAACCTGTGCTCGACCTACACGGTCATGAACACCGATCCCACCTGCTCGGCGAACTTCAAGAAGCCGGCGACCACGGGCTCGGGCACCAAGGGAACCGCGGCCCGCAGCGGCGGGCGTCCCATCAGCCCCTTCCTGCGCCGCGAGAATGCGATCCTGCGCCGGCTGCTGGGCCGCGGGCGCCATGGTCGCCGGCACCGGCTGGGCCGGACGCTGCGCGAGCGCGGCGGCGCCGGTGGCCCGCTGTCGCTCCCGCCCGCCCTGCTCCCGGCCCCGGGCGCGGGTCCCCTGGGGGGAATCCTCCCGGGCGCCCCCAATACGGCTGCCTCGCCGGGCCACGGCTCCTCGGGCGCGGGCTCCTCGGGCCAGGGACCCTCGGGCCCGTCCGGGCCGGCGTCGGCCGCCCCTGCCCCCTCGTCTCCCTCCCCGGGGTCCGCCTCCCCGGGGTCCGCCTCCCCGGGGTCCGCCCACCCGTCCGCCACTGAGACCCCGAACCGACACGCTCGGGGCGCGCCTGCGGGCAGCGTCCCGTCCAGCGGGCCGCCCTCGGCGCTGCTCGACTACCTCCTGGGGAGCGGGTGATGCCGCGCCGCCGTAGAGCATCCATCGCCTCGAGTCCCGTCCTGATCGGCGCGGCCACCACGCTGGTTCTGATCGTCGCGGTCTTCCTGGCCTACAACGCCAACAACGGTCTCCCGTTCGTACCCACCTACGCGCTGAACGCCAACGTCCCCAGCGCGGCCAACCTGGTCCGGGGTAACGACGTGCGCGTCGGTGGCGCGCGCGTGGGCATCGTGTCCACGATCGCCCCGGTGCGCCACCCCGACGGCTCGGTGACCGCTGAGCTCGGGCTCAAGCTCCAGACCCGGGTCAGGCCGCTCCCCGTGGACTCGACCCTCATCGTCCGCAGCCGCTCGGCGCTCGGCCTCAAATACCTGGAGATCACCCGCGGACACTCGTCCCGGGGGTTCCCCGACGGAGCCAGCATCCCGCTCGCCAACGCGACCCCCGAGCCGGTGGAGATCGACCAGGTGCTCAACGCCTTCAACGATCCCACCCGCGCGGCCTCGCGGATCAATTTGTTCGAGTTCGGAAACGGGCTCGCGGGCCGGGGCGGCGATCTCAACCTGGCGCTCGAGAACCTCAACCCGCTGCTGCCGAATCTGACGACCCTCATGGGCAACCTGGCCAATCCGCGCACCCAGCTGGGGCGCCTGTTCGTGGCCCTCGAGCGCTCCGCCGCGCTGGTGGCGCCCGTGGCCGAGACGCAGGCGCGGCTGTTCGACAACCTCGACACCACGTTCCGGGCGCTGGCCGGCGTCGCCCGGCCCTTCATCCAGGACTCGATATCCGGCGGACCGCCGGCTCTGAACTCGGCGATCCGCTCGTTCCCGGTAATCCGTCCCTTCCTGCTCAACACCCAGCACCTGTTCGCCGAGCTGCGCCCCGGCGTCCACGCTCTGCGCCGCGCCGCCCCCGACCTCTCCGCCGCGCTGCACGTGGGTACGCCCGTGCTGCGGCGCTCGGTGGAGTTGAGCCAGCGGCTGAAGCCGGCGTTCGCCGCGCTGCAGCGCCTGGCCGCCGACCCTCTCGCCGCCCAGGGGGTCAAGCAGCTCTCCAACACGGCGACGATCCTCAACCCCACGGTGGCGTTCCTGACGCCGGCCCAGACGGTGTGCAACTACGTGACGCTCTGGTTCCGCAACGTCGCCAGCCTGCTGTCCGAGGGCGACACCAACGGGACCTGGCAGCGCTTCATCATCGTCACGACGCCGCAGGGTCCCAACAACGAGGGCGGCCCCTCCTCGGTCCCTGCCAACGGCCCCGGCCAGGACAACTTCCTGCACGCCAACCCCTACCCCAACACGGCCAGTCCGGGGCAGACCCCCAGGGAATGCGAGGCCGCGAACGAGCCCTACCTGGTCGGCCGTCAGGTGATCGGCAACGTGCCGGGCGACCAGGGGACCAACCACGACACGACCACGATCCAGAAATGACGCCGCCCGGAAACCGCCGCGCCCCCCGCCGCCGCATCCGCAGCGCGGCCGAGCTCAAGCGCAGCGCGTTCCGCGTGGGCGGGCTGACGCTGCTCGTCATCGCCCTCGCCACCTATCTCGGATTCACCAAGCACATTCCGTTCACGCACGGCTTCCGGGTCCACGCCGTGTTCGCGTCGGCCAACTCGATCCGCAAGAACTCGCCGGTTCGCATCGCCGGGGTCAACGTCGGGAAGGTCACGGGTGTCTCGCGCCAGTCGGGAACCGACGCGGCGATCGTGACCATGGAGCTCTCCCAGGACGCACTCCCGCTGCACCACGACGCGACGTTCAAGATCCGGCCCCGGATCTTCCTGGAGGGCAACTTCTTCGTCGATGTCTCACCGGGAACCCCGGGCTCGCCCGTGGTCCACGAGGGCGACACGCTGCCGATCACCCAGACCGCCGCGCCCGTGCAGTTCGACCAGGTGCTCACGGCGCTGCAGTCGGACACACGGGTCCGGTTGCAGAACGTTCTGGTCGACTACGGGCGGGCGCTGACGTATCAGCCCACGGCGGCCGACGACGCCCGCCAGGATCCGATCGTCGCCGGACTGACCGCGGCCCAGGCGCTCAACCGCTCGCTCCGCTACAGCGCCAGCGGATTCAGGGACTCCGCGATCGTCGGCCAGAGCCTGCTCGGCACCGAGCCCCACGACGTCTCCGGGCTGGTGGCCGGCCTGGGCAAGGTCACCGGCGCGCTGGACCGCGTCGAAGCCCAGCTGGGCGACCTGGTCACCAACTTCAACACCACGATGGGCGCCTTCGCCTCGCAGGCGGGCAACGTCCGCACGACGATCGCGCTGCTCGCGCCCACGCTCCAGAACGCCAACGCGGCGCTCACCGACCTCAACCGCTCGTTCCCGCCGACGCGCGCGTTCGCCCGCGAGATCCTGCCCGGCGTTCGCGAGACACCGGCGACGATCAACGCGGCGTTCCCCTGGATCGCCCAGACCCGCGGGCTGCTCGGCGCCAACGAGCTGCGCGGCCTCGCGTTGCAGCTGCAACCGGCGATCGGCGACCTGGCCGCCGTGATCGACGGATCCACGCTGCTGCTGCCCCAGACCGACCTGACCAGCAAATGCCTGAGCAACGTGGTCCTCCCCACCGGCAACATCCCGATCCAGGACGGCCCGCTGAGCACGGGCACCGAGAACTACAAGGAGTTCTGGTACACGATGGTCGGCCTCGCGGGCGAGAGCCAGAACTTCGACGCCAACGGCGAGTACGTTCGCTTCCAGCCCGGGGGCGGCGATCAGACCGTGTCCACCGGTGCCATCGGGGGCTCCGCCGCCAACGCGCTGTTCGGCAACAACGCGGCCCAGCCGCTGGGCACGCGGCCGGCTTACCCGGGCCACCGCCCGCCGTATCACCCCGAGGTGCCGTGCTACACGCAGCACGTTCCCAGCCTCAACAGCGCGGCCACCGGGCCCCCGGACGCGTCCGTACCGGGGGCCAGCACCCGGGGAGGCCGGCGCCGGTGAGGATCGCCATCCGCAAGTACTGGCGCGACTTCGCGGCGGTCGTCGTGCTGGCCGTGATCGCCCTGGTCGTGGGCGGGGTCATCCTCGCGCACCAGCGCTTCTACCTGCCCAGCTGGTTTCCGCTCCTGGGCTCGGACTTCGTCGAGCTCAAGGCGGAGATGAGCACGGCGCAGTCGGTCACGCCCGGCCAGGGCCAGGTGGTGACGATCGCGGGGGTGCCCGTCGGCGAGATCTCGAGCGTCGGGCTGCACCAGGGCCGCGCCGTGGTGACCATGAGGATCCGCCGCCACGACTTCAAGATCTACCACGACGCCTCGGCCCTGCTGCGGCCCAAGACCGGGCTCAACGACATGCTCATGGAGCTCACCCCGGGTCACGCGTCGACGGGACGTGTGCCCGAGGGCTACACGATTCCGCTCGCCCAGACGCTGCCCAACGTCAACTCCGACGAGGTCCTCGCCGCCCTCGACGGGGACACCCGGGACTATCTCGTGCTCCTGATCGGGGGCCTCGGCCAGGGGCTGGAGGGCCAGGGAAAGCACTTGTCGGCGGACTTGCGCCGCTTTGACCCGACGGCGCGGGACCTGCTGCGAATATCGAAGCAGCTCTCGCTCCGCCACGCGAACATCGCCCGGGCGATCCACAACTTCCGGCTGCTCAGCCAGGCGCTGGGCTCCAAGGATCGCCAGCTCTCCGGGCTGGTCGACAGCTCCAACGCCGTGTTCCAGGCCTTCGCCCGCCAGGACGCCAACCTGCGCGCATCGTTGAGCCTTCTGCCCCCGACTCTGCGCACGACCAACACCGCGCTGGCCAAGGCCGACCGACTGGCCCGCAACCTAGGGCCGGCGCTGGCCCAGCTGCGTCCGGCCGCGCGGTCGCTAGGACCCACGCTGCGCGAGGTACAGCCGTTCCTGCACCAGACCACTCCGGTGATCGCCAACCAGCTGCGCCCGTTCACCCGGGCCGCGCTGCCGACGGTCGCCGAGCTGCGGCCCGCAGCCGCGGCCCTGGTCAAGGTGATCCCCAACCTGACCAAGACCTTCGGGGTCGTCAACTACCTGCTCAACGAGCTGGCCTACAACCCGACGGCTCCCGACCGCAGCTTCCTGTTCTGGGTGTCCTGGGCCAACCACCTGGGCGCTTCGGTGTTTAACACCCAGGACGCTCATGGTCCGGTCCGCCGCGGCCTGTTCCTGATCTCCTGCGGCGGCTTGAGCCTGCTGAACCAGATCACGCAGGGCAATCCCCAGCTGGGCACGCTGATCTCGCTGATCAACCTGCCCCAGCAATCCAGGATCTGTCCCTCCTCCAGCCAG
>DASZHF010000024.1:0-17470 GCA_035938095.1 Solirubrobacteraceae bacterium | reverse complement strand
TCCGCTGCCCGCGTCGGCCCGCCCCGCCGCCGGAACCGACGCCCACCTGACGGTCTGGCAGCCGGCCACGAACGAGCTCTGGGAGTTCTGGAAGCTGCGCCGCGAGAACGGCGCATGGCACACGATGTGGGGCGGCGCCATACGGAACGCGACCGCCAGCCCCGGCTACTTCACGACCAACTCCTGGCCGGGCGCACAGCCGTACTGGGGTGCAACCGCGACGAGTCTGCCTCTGGTGGGGGGATTGATTCGCCTCGACGACCTCCGCCAGGGACACATCGACCACGCCCTCGCGCTCGGAATCCCGCAGACGCGCAGCGGCGTCTACACGTCGCCGGCGGAGCGAACCGACGGAACGGTGGCCAGCACCGCCGCGGTTCCCGAGGGAGCTCGCTTCCGGCTGGATCCGCACCTCGACCTCTCGCGGCTCGGACTGCCACCGTTCGTGCTGATGCTGGCCCAGGCCGCGCAAGCCCACGGAGTTGTCGTGCGCGACACCGCCGGGGCCGTCACCTTCTACGGTGAGGACCCTCGACCCAGCAGTCCCAACCCGTACACGTCACTAATCGGTCCGTCCTACGACAATGGCTCCCTGTTCAGCTTGCTGGCGCGATTTCCCTGGAATCATCTGCAGCTTCTGCAGATGCAGCTGCACACTGCTCACCACTGATGCGGGCGATCGGCGATACTGACAATGTGCAACAGACGTCGGTCACCTCGACTCAAGCGTTGTTGAGCCGGGCCGAGCGGGTGATTCCCGGCGCCACTCAGACGGTGAGCAAGGGTCCGTCGCAGTGGGTGCAGGGGGTTGCTCCCGTCTTTGCCGACCATGCCCAGGGCCCGTACCTGTGGGACGTGGAGGGCAGACGGTACTTCGATCTGCCCATGGCGCTCGGGCCGATCATCCTGGGGCACGCCCACCCGGCTGTCGCCGACGCCATCCGCGCTCAGCTCGACGGTGGCATCACGTTCACACTGCCTCACCCCCTCGAGACGATCGTGGCCGAGCAGATCGTGTCGCTCGTTCCGGGGGCCGAGATGGTGCGCTTCGCCAAGTCGGGATCCGACGCCACCAGCGCCGCGGTGCGCGCCGCGCGCGCCATAACCGAGCGCGATCGGATCGCGTTCAGCGGCTACCACGGCTGGCACGATTGGCACATTGGGGCGACCTCGCGACCGCGTGGCGTCCCCGCGGCCGTTCGCGAGCTCACGCACCCGTTCGCATTCAACGACCTCGAATCGCTGGATGCCGTGCTCGATCGGCATCCCGACCAGTTCGCCGCCATCGTGCTCGAGCCGGCGGGTGTGCACGAGCCGACGTCAGAATTCCTCGGAGGTCTCAAGGAGCGCGCCCGCGCGCACGGCGCCCTGTTGATCTTCGACGAAGTGATCACGGGCTTTCGCCTCGCGCTGGGAGGGGCTCAGGAGCGCTATGGCGTCCAGGCCGACCTGCTGTGCTTCGGAAAGGCGCTCTCCAATGGCATGCCCCTCTCGGCCATCGTCGGCCCCGAGCGATTCATGAGCGTCTTCGAGCAGGACGTCTTCTTCTCGGGCACCCACGGCGGCGAGGTGCTTTCCCTGGCCGCCTGTGCGGCGACCCTCCGGGTCATGATCGAGGAAGACGTGCACACCCAGCTGTGGCGCCGGGGCGAGGCGCTTCTGTCAGCCATCAACACGTCGGCCCGCCGGCACGGACTGGGCGACGCGGTGGCGGCCACCGGAGCGGCGCCCCGGTCCGTCGTCTCGGTGGCGGAGCCTCAACCCACAGAGGGCCAGCTGGCGCGAACCTTCATCCAGCAGGAGCTGGCCAGGCGCGGCGTGCTCTTCAACGGATCGAACTTCATGTCGCACATGCACAGCGACGAGGACATCGACCAGATCGCGGACGCCTACGACGAGGCGCTGGAGGCGCTGGCCGGGCTGTGGCCGGACGGGATCGCGCAGGCGCTCGCCGGGCCGGTGCTGGCGCCGGTGTTCCGAGCTCCCTAGCCGGCGCCGGGCCCCAGTCGACCGCGTGCCGGGCCTCAGTCGACCGCGTGCCGGGCCCCAGTCGACCGCGTGCCGGGCCTCAGTCGAACGCGTAGCGGGCCTAGTCGACCGCGTGCACTAGCGCGGACATGTCCCGGATCTGGCCGGCTTCGAGCCAGACCGTGTTCTTGTCGCTCGAGTAGCGAAACCCGGGTGGCAGCTCGGACCCGCGAGGGTACTCGTCGGTGCCCCAGAACCGGAACGACGGATAGATCGCGAAGTAGTCGTCGAACCCCACCGCGTGCCGTGACTCGTCCTCGGTGAGCAGGACCTCGTGGACCTTTTCGCCCGGCCGGATGCCGACGATGCGATACGGGACACCGGGGGCGATCGCGTCGGCGATGTCCATGACGCGCATGCTGGGAATCTTGGGGACGAAGATCTCGCCGCCCGTGAGCCGCTCGAGGTTGTCGATGATGAACTGGACCGCCTGGTCGAGCGTTATCCAGAAGCGGGTCATCGCCTCGTCGGTGATGGTCAGCTCGCCATCGCGCGCCTGGCGCTTGAACAGCGGGATGACGCTGCCGCGCGACCCCACGACATTCCCGTAGCGCGCCGTCGCAAACCGGGCCGGAGAGTCACCCACGTAGCTGTTGCCCTGGGTGACGATCTTTTCGGCACAGAGCTTGGTCGCCCCGTACAGATTCACCGGATTGACGGCCTTGTCGGTGCTGAGTGCGATGGTCTTGGGAACGTTGTTGCGAATGGCCGCCGTGACTATGTTCTCGGCGCCGACGATGTTCGTCTGGACCGCCTCGAACGGGTTGTACTCGCAGATGGGAACCTGCTTGAGCGCGGCGGCGTGCACAACGACGTCGACGCCGCGCATGGCCAGTGTGAGCCGCTCGAGATCACGCACGTCCCCGATCAGGAAGCGCAGCCGGGAGTCGCTGGAGAACTTCCTGGCCATTTCGTGCTGCTTGAGCTCGTCACGACTGTAAATACGGACCGCAGCTGGATCGTGATGCTCGAGCAAGGTCCTGATGAAGGTCGACCCGAACGATCCCGTCCCGCCCGTCACCAGAATCACCTTGCCCTTGATGGAAGAGCTGGGTGTCATGGGCGGCCATGGTAGAGCACTCCGGCCAGGGGATCGCGTATCTTCGCCCCGTGCCCATCCCGTACGGTCGCCAGACGATCGACGACCAGGACGTCCAGGCGGTGACCGAGGTCCTGCGGAGCGACTGGCTCACCCAGGGTCCGGCGGTTCTCGACTTCGAGCAGGCCTTCGCCGCCGCGTGCGACGTCCCGTTTGCCGTGGCGTACTCCTCGGGGACCGCCGCGCTTCATGGTGCTGCGTTTGCCGCCGGTGTGCAGCCGGGAGACGAGATCGTCACCAGCGCCATGACGTTCGCCGCCACCGCGAACTGCGGCGCCTATCTGGGCGCCGTGCCGCGGTTTTCCGATATCGAGCCCGACACCTGGAACGTCAGTGCCCGGACCGTGGCCCAGGTGATGACCGACCGTACCACCGCCGTCCTGCCCGTTCATTTCACGGGCCTCCCCGCCCCGGTGGCGGAAATCCGGCGCGAGGTGGGCGAGTCGGTCCGGATCATCGAGGACGCGGCCCACGCGCTCGGCGCTCATAGCGCGACCGAACCGGTGGGATCGTGCCGTCACTCGGACATGGCCGTGTTCTCCTTTCACCCGGTCAAGACGATCGCCAGCGGCGAGGGCGGCATGGTCACCACCCGCGATCCGGCGCTGCGGGACCGTCTGATGCTGTTCCGCACCCACGGAATCACCAAGGACCCCGCCCTGCTCACGCGCAACGAGGGTGACTGGTACCAGGAGCAGCATGTCCTCGGGTTCAACTACCGCCTCAGCGACATCCACAGCGCGCTCGGGCGGTCACAGCTGCGAAAGCTCGAGCGCTTCATCGAGCGCCGCAATCAGATCGCGGACCGCTATCGGTCGAGCCTCGGCGACCTGGAGCGCCTCGAGCTGCCCCCGCAGGCCGGAGCCGGCGCGCGGCATGCCTACCACCTGTTCGTCATCGTGCATCGCGACGGCGCCGAGGCCCGGCGGAGGCTCTTCGACGGCTTGCGCGAGCGCAATATCCTGGTCCAGGTGCACTACATGCCGGTCTACTGGCATCCGTACTACCAGCGCACCTACGGCTACGAGCCGGGGCTGTGCCCGGTGGCGGAGCGGGTCTACTCGGGCTGCCTGTCGCTCCCCTGCTACCCCGGTCTCACCGACGCCGAGCAGGCCGAGGTGATCACCAGCGTGCGCGAGCTGGTGAGCGGGTGAACCTGCCACCCGAATTTCAGATCGGGCGGCGTCCGGTCGGCGAGCGACATCCGACTTACGTGATCGCCGAGGCCGGCGCCAACCACAACCGGGATCTGGAGATTGCGCACCGGCTCATCGACGTGGCCGCGGACGCCGGCGCCGATGCCGTGAAGTTCCAGACCTACTCAGGCGATCGCATGTACTCGCGCAAGACACCCAAGTTCAAATACCTCGAGCCGATCACGGACAAGCCCCCGGCCGAGCTGTTGGAGGACATCTCGCTCCCGCGCGAGTGGCAAGGTGAACTCGCCGCGTACGCCCGCGAGCGCGGAATCGACTTCTTCTCGACCCCGTTTGACTTCGACGCGGTGCGCGAGCTCGACGAGCTCGACGTCCCCGTTCTCAAGATCGCATCGTTCGAGCTCGTCGATCTGCCCCTCATTCGCCGCGCCGCCGCCACCGGACGCCCGTTGCTGCTGTCGACCGGCATGGCCGTGCTCGGAGAGATCGAGGAGGCGCTGATCGCCGCTTCCGAGGCGGGCGCCCCCGCCGTGGGCCTGATGCAGTGCACC
Source organism: Solirubrobacteraceae bacterium (assembly GCA_035938095.1). Lineage (GTDB taxonomy): Bacteria > Actinomycetota > Thermoleophilia > Solirubrobacterales > Solirubrobacteraceae > AC-64. The sequence goes on along the minus strand of DASZHF010000024.1, from coordinate 12,635 downwards.
TCCGTGTATCCGGCTCCCGCGGAGCGGATCAACCTCGCCGCCATGGACACCATGCGCCGCGCCTTCGGGGTGCCGGTGGGGCTGTCGGACCACTCGACCGGAGTGGCAATTCCGATCGCTGCGGGCGCACTAGGAGCCGCGTTCATAGAGAAGCACTTCACCCTCGATCGCGGCATGGTCGGTCCCGACCATCCCTTCGCAATCGAGCCCGACGAGCTGACCCAGATGGTCGCCGGCATCCGCGATGCGCAGGCGGCGCTGGGCAACGGGCGCAAGGATGGCCCTTCTCCGGAAGAGAGCGAGGAGATGTACACCCTCGGTCGTCGGAGCTTGATCGCCGCCCGCGATCTTCCCGCCGGCACCGTTCTGACGCCCGAGATGATCACGGTCAAGCGGCCGGGGTTCGGCATCGCTCCCAAGCACCTGGACTTCGTCGTTGGGCGGACGCTGAAGGTGGACATCGAAGAGGACGACATCCTGATGTGGGAGATGCTGTGAGCGTCCAAGCGACGGAGACGAGGGCCAGGATCGGCCCGTGAGCGCCAGGGTTGCGCTGATCGCGGACGCCGGAAGCCAGGCCGGCCTGGGGCATCTCGCCCGCTGCTCGGGAATCGCACTCGCGCTGCGCTGCCGCGAGGTCGAGACGTCGTGCTACAGCTACGCGGCGCCCGGCCCGCAGTCTGTGGACGGCGTGTGCTGGCATCCGTTTCAGTCCCCTGGCGAACTGTCCCTCCCGCCCAGCACGGAGTTGACGTTGGTCGATTCCTATCGCCTGGGCCTCGACCAGTTCGAGCCGCTGGCCAGGGGGAGCCGGCTGGCCGTGATCCGCGATCACGGACCGCTGCTCCGGCAGGCGGATCTGACCATCGATCCCGCCAGCCCCAATGGCGCTCGGCAGGCAGGCCAGCTGCTGGGGCTGGCCTATATTCCGCTGCGACCGGCGTACTGGGGACTGCCGCCCCGGGAGCCGCGGGAGACCGTCTCGCGCGTGCTGGTGACCACCGGCAGCGGCGTGTCACCGGGAGCGGGAGGCGAGCTCGCGGGGATGGCCCAGGAGGCGCTTCCGGGCGCCCAGGTGGTCCTCGTCGTGGGCCCGTACGCGCATCCGGATGCGCCCTCGGGCGTCGAGCTCGTGGTGGCTCCGGCATCGCTGCTGGCGGAGATGATGCGGGCCGACCTGGTGGTCAGCGCCGCGGGCCAGACGATGCTCGAGGCGACTGCGGTGGGCACGCCGTGCGTCGCTCTGGTGCTGTTCGATAACCAGCAGCGCAACGCGACCCTTCTGGAGGGACTGGGCGCGGTGCGAGTGGTCCGCTCGGTGGGGCCGGAGCTGGCCCGGGCTCTGCGCGAGCTCGCCGAGAACACCGAGGCGCGCCGGCAGATGAGTCAGCACGGCCAGGCGGCGGTGGATGGCTACGGCGCCCACCGCATCGCGTTCGAGATCGAGCGGTTGCTGCTGTCCTCGGGGGCGCGTTGAGGTTTGCCGTGCTCGGCCTCGGCTCGGCTGGGCGCCGGCATGCCAGCGACCTGGTGGCCATGGGGCACGAGGTTTGCGCCTTCGACCCGCGGGCCCTGAGTCCCGCCGCCGGAAGGACCATCGACGCGGGCGCGGACGTCGAGGCCTCGGGCACCGGCGATGCGGGCGCCCAGGTCGAGGTCGACGGGGCGGTGGAATTGGCCCGGTCCTTTCAGCAGGCGATCGAGGGAGCCGCCGCGGTGGTGGTGGCCAGCCCCAGCGCCTTGCACGCCGGCCAGGCCGCGGCCGCGCTCGAGGCCGGATGCCATGTCCTGGTCGAGAAGCCGCTCGCCACCAATCTCGAGGATGCGCGCCGGGTCGTCGCGCTCGGGCAGCGCACCGGGGTCACCGGCGCCGTGGGCATGAACCTGCGCTTTCACTCGGCCGTGGTGGCCCTGCGGCGCCTCGTCGAAGGGGGCACCCTGGGCGAGCTGTACTACGCCCAGGCCTCGTACGGGCAGGACCTTCGCCGCTGGCGTCCCGGAACCGACTACCGCGACTCCTACAGCGCTCGTTCCGAGCTCGGAGGCGGCATCGTTCTGGACGCGATCCACGAGCTCGACTATCTGCTCTGGCTGCTGGGACCGGTGGCCACGGTCGCCGCGGAAGCCGATCACCTCTCGGCGCTGGAGGTCGACGTCGAGGACATCGCCGTGGTGGTGGCCCGGTTCGCCGCCGGCGCCCTGGCCACCATCGACCTGAATTTCCTCGAGCCGGGCTTCCGCCGCCGGTGCCTGCTCGTGGGGTCCGAGGCGGTGGCCGAGTGCGATCTGGCAACCGGAGCGCTGGTCTTGCGAAGGTCCGACGGCGAGAGCGAGGAAATCGACGCCCGGTGCGATCCCCGCGACACCTACCGCGCCGAGCTGGTCGACTTCATCGACGCCATCGAGCGCCGGCGCGAGCCGCGCTGTCCGCTCGCCGACGGGGCCGCGGGGGTCGCGTTCGCCGAGGCGATCAAGGAGTCCGCGTTAGGAGGATTGCGCGTCGTCCTGACCTGAGGGCAGCCGCAGCTGGAAGCGAAGGGTTCCGTCCTCCTCAGCTTCGAGCTCGGTGAACCCGGCCCCGCGAAAGCTTCGCGCGGAGGCTTCATTGCCGGCCTTCACGCGGGCCTCAAGACGGTCGACCGCGAGGCGGTCGCGGGCCTCGAGCGCGGCCAGACGCAGGATGGTGGCCGCATGGCCACGACCCCGACACTCCGGCGCGACTGCGATATCGACCTCGGCGGCGGTGGTGTCTCCGAGTCGATCGAGTCGGACCTGGCCGACGGGCTCACCGGCAGCCTGAGCAATCCATATCGCGGTCTGCGGATCAGCCAGCTTGCGCGCCAGCCAGTGAGCGTGCTCTTCCGCGCCGATCTCGCCCTGGGAGAACGAGGACTCCCGGGTGACGGGGTCGTTGCGCCACGCCCGCAGCCGGTCGGCGTCGCCCTCGGTGGCCGGACGGAGCGAAATCACACCGGCTCGACGCGGCGGAGCAGCGCGAAGGCCTCGGCCGCTTCGAACCCCACCGTCATGCCCCAGCGCCGAGCGGCCACCGAGATCCCCTCCGAGGAACGTGGATGCGGCCATTGCCGCAGCTCACCGGTGTATGCGTCCATCGCCCGGCGCTTGCGCTCCAGCCCTGCGCTGGCATCTACGAACCAGTTCGGCAGGAACGGAGACCCAACGGACTGGACACTCCATTCGGTCGACGACAGGGTCTCAAACGCCAACAGGGTGACCGGTCGCACGCCCGGCAGCGGCCGGAAGGCAGTGAGGGTCGCTCGGGCCGTCACGGTGTGATCCACGTTGAGGTCACCGCTGTGGTGGGTGAACACCAGGTCGGGGTCTACGGCGTCCCTGACGGATTCGACCGCCTTGACCACGTCGAGCATGTCCATGCTGTCGAAGCGGTTGTCGGGTAGCGAGAGCTGATGGGGCTGGGCTCCGATGATCGCCGCGGCGGCGCGTACCTGCCCGGAGAGCTCCGTCACGTGCTCGGGGGGCGCTTCGTTGGCTGCAAATCGCGCTCCGATGCCCTGACCGAGGATCAGAACGTGCACGTCGCACCCCTGGTCGGAGAGGATCGCCATCGTCGCACCAGCGCCGAGGATCTCGTCATCGGGATGAGCCGCCACACACAGGGCCCGCTCGGGACGGGAGCCGCCGAACACCGGGCTGAAGCTATCATCCGGTCCCCTGTCCAGCCCCACGTCCGTATTCGTTGGCGGGGTCGATGTAAGTCGAGCCTGCCTTCAGGCGCTCTGTGAGATGGGTATTGCCCCCGCGCTCGCGGTGGGATACACCGAAGACCGGGCGGGCGCCAGCGGATACGCGGACCTCGGTCCGGTCTGTGAGCGTTATGGCGTGGATCTGGTCCGCGCCGCCAAGGTCAACGACGACGCGCTGGTGGCCCGAATCACAGCCATAGCACCGGCGATCGTGTGGGTCATAGGGTGGTCGCAACTGATCAGGCGTCCGTTGCTCGAGGTGCCGGAACACGGATGTGTCGGAATTCATCCCACCGACCTGCCGGACGGGCGCGGCCGAGCGCCGATTCCATGGACGATCCTCAAGGGCTACGCGCGCACCGCGTGCACGATGTTCTTCCTCACCGAGGGCGTCGACGACGGTGACGTCATCGGTAAGGTGCACTTCGACGTCTCCCCGCGGGAGGATGCCGGCTCGCTCTACGCCAAGCACCGGAGCGCCCACGTCGATCTGGTGCGCGTGCACGCCCGCGATCTGCTGGGGGGACGGGCCGTGCGTTACCCGCAGGACCATGCTCGGGCCACGGAATGGCCGGTGCGCCGACCCGAGGACGGCCGCATCGACTGGTCGCAGCCCGCCGATCGGGTTGACCGCCTCGTACGGGCGGTGACCCGGCCCTTCCCGGGCGCGTTCAGTGAATCTGCCAACGGACGCGTGACGATCTGGCGGGCCGAGGTCGCCGACGACCTGGCCCAGGCCCCGGGCGCCCCGTCGCCCGCCCCGGGTACCGTCCTCGCGGACGCAGGCGGGGTCGTGGTCGCATGCGGAAGTGGCTCGCTGCGCGTGCTCGAGGCCGACGGCCTCGACGACCGTCCGGCTCTCCTTGCCTGATTCGGGCCGGCCGGCCCCACGAGCGGCGCCGGTGCGGGCCGGGAGCCGGGTGGTGGCCGTGGTGCAGGCGCGCACGGGCTCGAGCCGGCTCCCCGGCAAGGTGCTCGCCGACATCGGCGGGCAAACGGTGCTCGGGCTCCTGCTGGGCCGGCTGGGGTCCGCGAGCGAGGTTCAGGAGGTGGTCGTCGCAACCTCGGATCAGGCCGCAGACGATGCGGTCGCGACGGTCGCAGCCGCCGCGGATGTCCCCGTTCTCCGCGGTCCTCTCGACGACGTGCTCGAGCGCTACCGGCTCGCAGGCGAGCGCCACGGCGCCGACGCGGTGGTTCGCGTCACCGGCGACTGTCCCCTGATCGACCCCGCAGTGGTCGATGCGGTCGTTGCGCGCTGGCGCCGGGGCGGCGAGCAATACGTCGCGAACATAATCGAACCGCGCACGTTTCCCGACGGCATGGACACCGAGGTGATCGCCTGGCCCACGCTGGTCGATGCGGCGGCCGCCGCCACGGATCCGAGCGACCGGGAACACGTCACTCCGTTCATCCGCGCCCATCCGGAGCGCTACCCCCAAGCGGGCGTCTACCTGCGCCCGGCGTGCGGCGAGCTCCGTGTAACACTCGACACCGCACAGGACCTCGAGCAGCTGCGCGATCTGGTCCGGCGGCTGGGGACGAGCGTCGGTCTGCTCGAGATCATGCAGGCCCTTGGGCAGCCGGCGCGCGCCCTGCAGGTGCTGGACTCGCCCTGACCGGACCTAGGACGTGCTGCCGGCAGCCTTCTGAGAGACTGCGCGCGCCATGAGCCGGCCCGAACCAGTTCACCGCAGCTCCGAGTGGGTCCAGCGCGAGTATGGCCGCGAGAAGTGGCCGGCGGTCGCGCGCATGGTGGAGGAGGAGTCCCGCGCAGAGTCAGATCCCGGACGGGCCGATCTGGGGCGGGTGCTGGGGAGGGTCGCCCGCCGCGAGGCATGCCCCGACGGAGCCCTGGCGCCAAGCCAGATGACGGTGGCCGGCTCTCGGGTCGGAGTCCCGCGCGCGGTGGCGCACGCAGCCCACCAGGGGTTCGTCCTCGACGTGGTGGGCGAGGCGTGCACGCCCACGACGGCCCTGGTCATCGAGCTGGGCTCCGGCTGGGGGCGCAACCTTCTGTCGCTGTGGCTGAGCGGTGGGCCCGCGAGCGCCGAATACGTCGCCGCCGAGTACACCGAAGCCGGGCGGCGGGTCGCGGCGCAGCTGGCCGCCATGGATCCCCGGCTGAAGTTCCGCTCGGTGGCGTGGGACTACCGCCATCCGGACCTCTCGATGCTGGGCCGCTTCGACGAGGCCGTCGTGTTCACCGTGCACAGCGTCGAACAGCTCCCCCAGTTGCCCGCGGAGGCGATCGACACGATCCGCGGCCTGGCTGACCGAGTGACCTGCCTGCACTTCGAGCCCGTCGGGTGGCAGCTCGGTGAGACGGAGCAGTCGGGCAGCACGGCCGACTATGCCGCTCAGCACGACTACAACCGCAACCTGGTCGAGCTCCTGCGCGAGCAGGAACGTCAGCGGCGCCTGAACATCGAGCTGATACTGCCCGACGTCATCGGCGAGAACCCGGCGAATTCGACGACGCTGATCGTATGGCGAGCGTCGGAGAACGGGTCCTGAGAGGCCTGCTCGCCAGCCGATTTCATTCCGGCCGGCGGCACACGTAGATCTCATCTGTGGTGTTCCGGCCCTGCGGCGCCACCAGGCCGTAGCGCTCGGCGCGGCGCTGATCGAGCCGCGCTCCGTACTTCTCCACGTGGACCTCGAATCCGGCTGACACCAGGCGATCGATATGGTCCGCCCCGTAGATGCGAACGTGGTCGTGCTGGCCGAACGCCCGCTCGCGTTCTTCGGGGCTCGTGATCCGGGAATCTTCGTAGGTCTTCGCTCGACCGTACTCGACCGGGTACATCACGATCGCCGTGCCACCCCGGCGCAGCACGCGGCAGAGCTCGGACATGGCGGCCACGTCATCGGGCACGTGCTCGAGGACGTGACTGCACAGGGCCCAGTCGAACGACTCGTCGGCAAAAGGCAAACCGGTGAGGTCGGCGACCACGTCGGCCCGTTCGGGACTGAGATCGGCGCTGACATGCCGCAGACCTGGCTGGTGCTTGAGCGCCCGCTCGACGCCCCGCTCCGGCGCCATGTGCAGCACCTCCGTTCCCGACGCCAGGAGGTTCGTGTCGCGGGTGAGGTACAGCCACAGCAGCCGATGCCGCTCGAGCACTCCGCAATAGGGGCACTGAGCGTTGCCCTGGAAGTTCCTGAAGGCACGGAACGTACGTCCGCAGCACGGACACTCGACGGCGTCTCCGCGGTACAGCGCAGCGACCCACGGATCCAGGGCGCGCACCACTCGGCGCTTGGCCCGCGAGCCAATCACCCTCTCGAGCTGGCGGCCGGCTTGGGACTGCACGCTCATGACGGATGGCGAGGTTAGCGACTGGGGCCCCGAGCGCGGCAGACAAACGCCACGCAGCCAGCCGGTATGCCCCGCCGCCCCCTCCAGCGCAGGCGCCGCCACCACGCCTGCGGCCACGGCGCGCTGGGCTCGGGGATGCGGGCGACCACATCGACGTGCGCCTCCAGCAGCTCCTCGATCTCCTCGGCCGATCGGGTCGCTCCGGCCACGACCGGAGCGCCCGTGCGTCGCAGGAGCGCCAGCCGCCATCCCGGAACGTGCGAGGAAGGCAGCACCGCGGCGAGCAGGGCCGCCAGCGTCCCCGGTGGGCGGCTCGCCAGCCGTCGCGCGCCGCGGCTCACCGGGTCCTCGGGCGGGGCGACGGCGGGTTCGCCGTCGCCGGGCGCGGACCCCAACGGCTGCGGATCGGGCAGGCTCTGATCCGACTCGCGCCCGCCCACCCAGATCGACCCGGCGGTGGGATCCCGGTGGATCTGAAGCGCGGGGCCTTCACCAGCCCCCAGCGCGTCGCTCAGGACGGCCGGAACGACCTCGGGCAGCGGCGCAGGATTACGGAGCGGAACGTCGGTGGCACGGACCCAGGCAAGCGGGCGCATCAAGCGATCGAGCACCTTGTGCCAGATGGCAGGCCGGAAGGGCGGCCAGGCCGGCATGGGCGAGCGACCATCCCAGCGCGCGAGACAGTCGAGCGTCCGGTCGGTGTGGATACACGCGCTGCGGTACACCGTCCAGTGACGAGGGGTGAGCGTGCGCAGGGCGAGGCCTCGCGGAAGTTCGACGTCCGAGCGCACGCCGTAGAGGTACATGAGTGAGGTCGCAGACGACGAGCCGGGCGCCACGATGCTTCCCGCTGCGCGCGCGAGCCTCTCGAACAGCTCAATCGGGTAGAGCCCGTAGTCGCCCGGAGTCATGACGTGCACCGGATGGCCGGACGCTCGCAGGCGCCGGGCCAGCGCGGTGGCCTGTCCCAGCGAGGCGCGCGGATGCGGCTTGATCACCACGGGGCGGTTGCTCCCCCCCGTCGCGCGTCGCACCAGGGTGTGCGCCTGCGCTATCTCCGCTCGCAGCGTGGCGGTCATGGTCTCGGTCAGCCAGCTGAGCAGCACCAGCACCCCACCGCTGATGAAGTCGGCGAGACGGGCGTCGAGGTCGCGCAACCCGGGAGCGCGCTCCCGGGCCGCCGTGACCGCGCCTTCCAGCTCAGTGCGCAAGACCATCTCCAGCGGAACTCCGTCCAGGCTGTCCGGGGACTTGGGCTGAGCGATGACCGGAAGCGCGAGTTGGAATTGAGGCCGGGCTGGATCCCGATCGGCGTCGATCACACCGAGGCCATCACCGAGGACGACACGCCGCGCGGCGGGGAACGCCGCCAGAGCCAACTCGTTGACCGGCTGCCAATTGCGGACCAGGAGAACGTCGCACACCGCCAGCCCGGTTAGAGCGTCGCGAAGTGCAGCGGGCTCGTGTATTTGCAGTCCATCGATCACCGCTGTCCAATCCACCGCCGCACCACAGGTGATCGAGGCCTCCTTCAGCTCGTCGTGACGTTCGACGTTGAGGTCGCCGATGACGAGCACGTTGTCCACTCCGGGCGCCGCGCGCTCTAGATGCAGGATCGCCGCCGACGCCGCCAGCGCGTGCAGCGGTCCCTGGACCACGGCGACTCTCGCGAGCCGGGCCGGGGCGGTCACCGAGCCGGGTCTCCTGCTCGCCCTCAACCGCGGTTCGGGCTCAGGCCCAGCTTCCGGCCGCGCGCGGCCACAGCGCTCCAGGCGCGCGCCGCCGCGGTGCGGGCCATGGCCCGCTCGTGGCCAGTCCAGAACATCAGCGCGCTCAGCAGCAGCGGGAAGCCGATGACGACCAGCGCGCAGCGCGCCAGGATTCCGAGCACCGAGGGCGCATCTCCGATCACGCGGCCCACGGCCACGCAGGCTCCCGCTGCCACGAACACCTTTGCCCACCTCCCGTACTCCCACCGGATGTGGTAGAGGCGGCGGGCGACGATGCCCTGGAAGACGGCCAGCACCGCGTACCCCACCAGCGTGCTGACCGCGCCGGCCAGCGTCCCGAGGGCCGGCGCCAGGGCGAGGGTCAGCGCCACGTTGACGATCGCGGCGCCCAGCGTGGCGACGGCGATCCAGCCGGTGCGCATGGAGAACCAGGAGCCCTGGCTGACGATCATGTAGCTGGCGACGAAGATGTACGAGCTCGCGATCCAGGGCACGAAACTGGCGGCTGGGTGGTAGGCGGTGGGCGTGAGCAGGATCACGGCGGTGCCCCCCAGCAGCGCCAACGCCAGGCACAGTGCGGTCAGCACGACCAGCGAGTAGGTCCCCAGGCGCGGGACCTGGTGACGCGTCGCCGGATCCTTGAGCTGGGAGACGATGATCGGGACAACCGCCGATCCGTAGGCGCTGGTGAACAGCGTGGCGATGCCGCCCACCGTATAGCCGAGTGAGTACAGGCCCAACTTGGTGTTGTTGACGAAGTTCTGGAGCACCACCCGGTCGGACAGTTCCAGCAGCCAGTGCGAGAGCAGATGGGGCACGATCGGAATGCTGAACAGCAGCGCTCCCCTCAGCAATGTCCGCGACAGGCTGCGCGAGATGTTGCGCAGCATGATCAGGATGGAGACGATGGCGGTCACCGCCGCCGCCGCCAGTGCGGCGCGGAGCGCCCCGAGCACGCCCTGGTGCAGCGCGACGATCAAGGTGACGCCGCCGGCCACGACCAATGCCGTGTTGAGCACCCGAAGGAGCAGGACGTTGCGAGGGCGCTCCCGCGCGACCCACATGCCGATCGGCAGCGACATGAAGACGGACAGGTACGCCGTCCAGCACGCGTAGCGCAGGTAGGGCGAGTAGGGCACAGACCGAAAGACGTTCAGGTACCCGCTGCTACCGAGAATCTCGATCACGATCATCGCCGCAAGCGGCACCGTGAGCAGGAAGACCAGAATGCTGGTGTAGAGGCGTTGGCGCTCGGGCTCGCTCTCGGCCTCGAAGTACATGCGGGTGATCGCGCTGTCGAGGGACAGGCTCAACACGACGGTGAGCAGGTAGGTGACGCTGGTGGTGACCGCCAGTACCCCGTAGTCGCCCGGCTTGAGCGCCCGCGTGTAAAGCGGAACGAGCAGGATCGTGGCTCCCCGAATCAACCCGTTGGCGAGGATGTAGACCGCGGTGCTCGTGCCCAGGCGGCGGATCCGGTGGGCGAGGCTGAGGGGTTGCGCCACCGGGCCGGGGGCGGCGGGGGGCGTATCTGCTAGATCATCCATGGCTGCCATGCCTTCCGGCCAGGTGAAACTCGCTCCGTCGACGGCCGACCTGCCACTGCGCGAAAAGGTGGCCGGCAGCATCGCACTGTTTCGAGATCACTGGCAAGCCGCGCGCGAACCATCGGGCTTCGATTGGGTCTTCGAGGACATAGACCAGTACGACCGCCTGCTCCGGACACACGGGGCGCGTCCCCTGCCCGAGGCCAGGGTATTCGAGATCGGCTACGGCGCCCGCCCGTACCGGTTCATCGCCATGTCGAGCATGGGGATCGACGTCGAGGGAGTCGACGCCGAGATGCCGGTCTTGACCGGGCGTCCCCGCGAGTTCAACGCCATCTTCGCCCGCAACGGGCTGGAGCGCGTGCTCAAATCGCTCGCTCGGCACCTCCTCTTCGATGGGCACGAGCGGCGGCAGTTCGAGGAGGCGCTCCGTGTCCGTGGACTCCGGCCCACCCTGGATCCCAGTCGGCTGCTCGTGGCCGACGCGGCCTCCCTCGACGGCATCGGGCCGTATGACCTCATCGTCTCCGAGGACGTCTTCGAGCACATAAGCGAGGACTCGCTCGGCGCACTGGTACCCGCGCTGGCCCGCTGGCTGGCTCCGACAGGACTGGCGCTTATTCGCCCTAACATTTATACTGGGATAACCGGCGGGCACCTGGTGGAATGGAATCGACGCTCGTTCTCCAGACGTTCACGTCGCCGTAGCGAGCCGTGGGGGCATCTGCGGGGCAGGGGGTATCAGGCCAACACGTACCTGAATCGGCTGACCAGGGATGACTACCGCAAGCTATTCGAAGCGCATTTCGAGATCCTTGACGAGCAGGTGGCGCTGCCCGATCTGGGGCGCGAGCTTCTGACGGAATCCGTAAGACAGGAGCTGAGATCGTGGGACGAGGAGGAATTGTTCAGCAACCAGGTTCGCTTCGTGCTGCGGCCCAAGACCTGACGACGCCGGGCATGGACGTGTCGGCGGACCCGTCGGACATCCCCGCGAAGACACCGGGCGAGCACGACGACGCCACGGCTTCACTGCACTTGGCGTACGTCATGGGCCGCTATCCGGCCGTGTCACACACCTTCATCCTGCGTGAGGTTCAGGCGCTGCGCGACGTCGGGGTACAGGTCGACACGTTCTCGATCCACGACTCGGGACCTCAACACGTGCTCTCGGCGGCGGACAAGGTCGAGTATGCGGCGACCTACGTGGTGCTCCCCCCGCGAATCGGAAGGCTGCTGGGAGCGCACCTGAAGGCGTTTGCGCGCCGGCCTATCCGCTACCTGACCACCCTCGGATACGCGCTGCGCGCGGGGACGCCCGGCTTTCACGGTCGCCTGTGGCAACTGTTCTACTTCGCAGAGGCGATGGTCGTTTGGGCGGAGTGCAGCCGCCGGGGCGTTCGTCATCTGCACGCTCAATTCGCACATCAGGCCGCCGACGTCGCGCTGCTGGCCGCGCATTTCGAGCGCGACCGGGGCTGGACGTGGAGCCTGTCGATCCACGGACCGGCCGAGTTCCGCGACCCGTCGATCATCCGCCTACCGACGAAGGTGAACCGGGCGCAGTTCGTCATCTGCATCAGCGACTTCACCCGCAGCCAGGTCTTGGCCCTCGTGGATGAGCACGAGTGGTCGAAGATCCACGTGGTGCACTGCGGCGTCGATCCCGACGTCTTCTCGGCCCCGGCCCAGGCCGCAGAGCACCACGAGGTTGATATCGGAGAGCCGCCGGCGCACGCCGGGGTGTACGCAGCAGACGCCGACGGGCACGCCGCAGACGTCGGAGGGCCCGCGCCGCGCACCGGGGAGCACGCGATAGATGGAGCGCTGCAGGTCCTCACGGTCGGGCGATTGATCCCCCTGAAGGGCCACAACATCGTCATCGAAGCGATCGAGCAGCTCAATCGCCGTGGCGTGCCGACTCAGCTAACGGTCGTGGGAGACGGCCCCAGCCGGCAGCGGCTCGTCGAGCTCGCGAAGGAGGCGGACCTACTCGACCGCCAGGTCCGCTTCACGGGAGCCGTGGGCCAGGACACCATCCGGGACCTCTACTCGGAGGCCGACGTTTTCTGCTTGGCGAGCTTTGGCGAGGGCGTCCCGGTCGTGCTCATGGAGGCAATGGCGATGGGACTGCCGGTGGTGGCGACGCGCATCATGGGCATCCCCGAGTTGGTCGAGGATGGCGTCAGCGGGGTGCTCGTCCCGCCCGGCCGCAGCGACTACCTGGTGGATGCCCTGAGCCGCCTGGCTCGGACACCGGCCGATCAGCGGGTAAGGATGGGCGAGGCCGGTCGAGCCAAGGTGATGTCGG
>DASZHF010000023.1:0-1657 GCA_035938095.1 Solirubrobacteraceae bacterium | reverse complement strand
GCTGCCCCGATGGCCGGCACGGTCCTTTACGACGCGGCCGACCGGGTCGCGACGATCACCCTGAACCGGCCCGAGCGGCTGAACACGATCACGCCGGAGCTGATCGAGGACCTGCGGGGCGCGCTCGAGCGGGCCTGGGCCCAGGACGGGGTGCACGCCATCCTCTTGCGGGGCGCCGGGCGGACCTTCTGCGCCGGTTATGACATCGGTTGGGGGGCCGCCTCGATGACCGAGGCCGAGGGCGAGGGGGCGGGCGCGTGGGACCCGATCGCCGACTACCAGGGCATGTCGCGCTTCGTGGACGCCTACATGGCCTTGTGGCGGTCACCCAAGCCCGTGATCGCCCAGGTGCACGGGTTCTGCGTGGGGGGCGGCACGGACTTTGCCCTGTGCTCGGATCTGATCGTGTGCGCAGAGGATTGCCGGATCGGTTATCCGCCGGCCCGGGTGTGGGGGAGTCCCACCACGGCGATGTGGATCTACCGGCTCGGGCTGGAGCGGGCCAAGCGATTGCTGCTCACCGGCGACGCCCTGGACGGGCGGCGGGCCGTCGAATGGGGGTTGGCCTGCGAGTCCGCGCCCGCGGAGCAGCTGCCCGAGGTCGCGCTGGGGCTCGCCCGGCGGGTGGCGCTGTTGCCGGCCAACCAGCTCCACATGATGAAACTGTTGGTCAACCAGGCCTACGAGCAGATGGGGCTGGGCGTGACCCAGCTGATCGGCACCCTGCTGGACGGAGCGGCGCGCCACACGCCCGAAGGGGCCGCCTTCTCTCGCCGGGCGCTCGAGGACGTACGTGCCGCGGTGCGCGAGCGCGACGCGCCCTTCGGCGACTACGGGCAGGAGCCCCGGCCACCGCGGGGGCGCGAATCGGGCGGCGCCGGATAACCGGCGCGCGGGCTCAGACGCGGGGGTAGGCTGCCCAATCTGGCTGTACGCAGGGGGATCGCGGTAGGCAGAGGGATGGAAGTGCGCAACGGAGTGGCGGTACGGAGGAGGGTCACGGTCACGGGGATGGCCGCCGCCGCGCTGGCCGCGCTCGCTCTGGGCGGGTGTGGAGGCGCGAGCGACCGGGCCCAGGTCCGCGACACGCTGGCCCGATTCGCGCGGGCCACGGCCACCAAGGACTACCGCACCCTGTGCCGGCGCGTGCTGGCTCCCAGCATCATCCAGCCGCTGCTCCAGATCGGCCTCAGCTGCGAGCAGGCCCTCTCCCGGGGACTGGCGGCGGTGGACACACCCCGGATGGTCGTGCGCCACATCGAGTTCCGCGGGCCGGCCGCGTTTGCCGCCGTCCATACCTCCGCGGCCAACCAGCTCGCGTCGGACGACACCGTCCGGCTGGTCGAGGTCGACGGTCAGTGGGTGGTGAGCTCGCTCGGCGCCCCGCCCGCTGCGCCCGCCCGCATCGAGGCGGTGAAGTCCGTGCCCGGGATCGGACCCAGGCACGGGCTGCTGGCCCCCGCCTGGCGGTAGCGCTCCAGTCCGCCGCGCACGTCCTCCTCGGTCCCGATCGCGGTGAGGTCCTCGAGAAAGCGGTCGGAGATGGCGGCCCGCATCGCCTCGACGTCGCCCCCGGACGCGTCGAAGGCCGCGATCTCGTCCCCGTAGCCGGAGCGTTCGATCATGGCCCGGTAGAAGGGAAGCGCGAAGTAGGGCA
>DASZHF010000022.1:0-42142 GCA_035938095.1 Solirubrobacteraceae bacterium | reverse complement strand
GCAGGCCAAGCTCCGCGCCGACGTCGCCAAGAACGACCAGGAAGCCGCGGCGCTCGGGCGCATGGGCCAGGCGGCGATAGCCGGCTACACCGCCGCGCTCCCGGCCGACGGCGGCGCCGCCGGTCCGGTGAGCCATCCACGGGACATCATGCGCTTCGACGGGGCCTTCTTCACCTGGAACGGCGGCGATAACTTCACCGACAACCCCAGCGTGGTGGTCCAGCACCGCCAAGGCGGGCGCTGGACCGACTACGCGGACCAGTCCGGGGAGATTCCGGTCACGCTCAAGTTCCCGGTCTCCCAGACCCAAGGCGGTTCACCGAGCGATGCCGCCAGCTACGTCACCGGTCGGTACGACTGGCTGTGGACCGCCGACTTCGAGGCCTACGTGTCCTGGTTTGCGCCCAGCGATCGGCCCCAGGCGACCCCGCCCGGCATCTACCGCTTCCGGGTGCAGGGTCTCAGGCGCCAGGGGACTCCGCCCGGCCCGGTGCGCTACGAGGTGACCTCGCGCCCGTTCAAGGTCCTGCCCTGGAGCGGGGTGACGGTCGAGCAGCTCCACACGGTCGGTTCCACCGTGAGCTTCAAGGTGGGTCCCGCCCACGTGCTGACGGGCACCGACGCCGGAGGCAACAACCCGATCACGGCCAGCATCGGTCCGATCGACTACCCGGATACCTACCCCGGCGACGCCTACCACAGCGCCAACAAGCCTCGCTTCATCCAGCTGGCCCGAACGTACGCCCGTGACTCTGCCACCGGCGCCACCGAGTGGTTCTGCTTTACCTGCACCTTCCGGCCCTGGCTCGACGCCGCTGACGCCTCGCGGGCCTACGTCACGTTCCGCGCCCCCAGCGGCACCATCACCAAGGTCCCGGCGATCGAGCAGAACGGGTGGTGGGTCGCTGGGCGGCCGATGCCCGCCGGCTCGACAGCCTACGTTGCGCCCGGCGACGTGTGCGACGCCTGGGGCGACTACAACGGAAGCGGCGCGGGCCCCGTGCCCGGGAGCGATCGGGGCATGACCTGCGTGCCCAGGGAGGCGAGGCGGCTGGCGAGCGGGACCGGGGCGAGCAGGACCGCGGTGTCCGCCGCTGCCTCAGCGTTCGCGCCGCGGGCGCCGGGCTAGCGCCTTAACAAGACGATCACTCGGCTGGAGCGGCCTCGAGACGTCCAGAGCGCACCGCCTCGACGAGTGCGGCGTGGTCGCGCTCGGTCTGATCGGCGTACGCAGCGGCGAACCGGGCGATCGCGCGGTCGAAGCTGTCGCCGGTCCCCAGGTACGCCGTGATCGCAACCGGGTCGCCGGAGCGCGCGTGCCCGCGACCCAGGGCGGCGCCGCACCAGCGCGCGTACTCGACGAGCTCCCGGGGGGACAGCTTCTCGATCGAAATCGAGCCCTTCATGTCGCGCAGCTGGCGTACGTAGTAGTCGCGTTGCTCGAGCCGCGTCCAGCCGAGGAAGATGTCGCTGGCCGTCTGCATGAGCTGCTGGCCGCGAACCACCCGCTGGCCGTGGTTGGCATAGGCGCTGCGCCCGGCGAAGCGCTGGAGCACAGACTCCTTCGCCTCCTTCACCTGAAGGAACAACGGGTCGGCGTCGGTGTCACCCACCAGCAGCCCGACCGCGTCGTTCGTTCCGACGCTGCCCACCCCGACCACCTTGCGCGCCCAGTCGACGAGCCGATAGCGCTCGAGCAGCACGCGCCGGTCGTCGGGTAGCGACTTCCAGTAGCGGCGAACGACCAGCGGAACGTTCGCCTCGCCGGGCGTTACAGGGAGGTGCTCCATCAGGGGGGGCGCGTCGACGATGCGCCGCTGCCCGTCGATCACCCGCGTGAGCTTGTCCAGGGCTCCGACGCTGGTGGCGCGCTGGGCCTTGTTCACCCTGCGCGTCACCTTGCGCGCCTCGGACGTGCGCATCAACGCGAGCAGTTCGACTACGTCCGCTGCGGCATACCAGGTATCGAGGTAGCCGATCTCGGCCGAGACGGCCATTCGGGTTCGGTAGGCCTCCGAAGCCGCGCGCGCCGCCTCGTCGCATTGCTTGGCCGATAACCCTCGATCCCGGCCAGCGACCATCAAGCTCGCGGCCAGGCGCTTGACGTCCCACTCGAACGGCGCCGGCAGCGTCTCGTCGAAGTCGTTGATGTCGAAGACCAGACGGCGCTCGGGCGTGGCGAAGACGCCGAAGTTCAGCAGATGAGCATCGCCGCAGGCCTGCACCCGCAAGCCCGTGACCGGGGTGCTCGCAAGGTCCTCGGCCATCGCGGCCGCTGCGCCGCGCAAATACGCGAACGGAGAAGCGATCATGCGCGCATGACGGATTGGAAGCAGCTCCTGCACGCGGCCCCGCTCCTCTTCCTCCAGCACGACGATGGGATCGCGTCGGTCTGAAGGTGGCTCCCACAGGGCCTGGTTCGAACGGGGCACGTCCGTGCGACGCGCCCGCCCGGCCTCGCGCCGGAGCTCCGAGGTGACCTGCCGGGTATCGAAAGGGGTGGCCTTCTTGGGAGTGGCGGTCGCTGCCATGTCGCGCCTAACCCTGGGCGTGGCCGGCCACGGTGGTCGACCTGGCCATCGTAGTGCGGCCGGCCCCTTTTTGGGCGGCCGGTGGTGCGGTCATCTGGGGGTGTCAAGTTGGTGGCCTGCCTCGCATGCGAGCCAGCGTGAGGCCCGCGCCCCGGCCCTCGATCGATATCGCCGCCGACCGCTCAGGCAAGATCAGCCGTGACAGGCATGCCTTCCGACGACGAGCACATGCCCGACACCCCCCCGGTCTCCGAGACCGCCCCCGTCACGGCCGCCCTCCTCAGGCGCGCGAGCTCGGCCGAGGTGGCGGGAACTTCGCTGCTCGTGCTGGTCGCCGCCGGTGGCCCCACGATCGCCGCCACCGGGAACGGACCGGTCGAGCGGCTGGCGCTGGTCATCGCGCCCGGCCTGACGGTTACGGCGCTGATCTATGCGCTGGGCGCCATCTCCGGAGCGCACTTCAATCCGGTGGTCACCATGGCGTTCGCCCTCCGGGGCGACTTCCCCTGGCGCTGGGTGCCGCGCTATGCCGCCGCGCAGCTGGCCGGGGGGCTGCTCGCTTGCGTGTTCCTGCGCGTCATGTTCGGTGTCGTGGGACACCTCGGAGCCACCGAGCCTGGCCCGCGCGCGACCGACGCGCAGGCGTTGTTCATGGAGGTCGTGCTCACCGCCATTCTCGTGCTCGTCATCCTGGGCACCGCATCAGGAGCACGTAACGTGGGACACAACTCCGCGCTGGCCGTCGGGGGATTCATCGCCGCGGCGGGACTCTTCGCGAGCACGATCAGCGGGTCGTCGCTGAATCCGGCTCGGTCTCTTGCGCCGGCGCTGGTCTCGGGCAGGTTGTCCACCGTGTGGATATACCTGGTCGGCCCATCGGCCGGCGCGATCGCGGCCGCCTTCGCGGTGCTCGCGATCGGGGGTCGGCCCACGCGCAGCGAGCGGGAGGCGGCCCTGGGCGAGCGGCTCGTATGAGCGGCGTCTGAGGGTCACGCGCCCCCCTCGGCTGAACAGCTCCGCGGCCGGCCAGTCCCCGCCTGCGCAGCCCCAGCGAGCTACGCACCGCGCCGCGGGCGCGCCACTATTGTTCGGCTAGAGCAAACCCGGGACTACGCGCTAGACGCGGGCCCCCAGCACAGATAAGGACAAACGTATGTCTGGCGAAGCCGCTATCGATCCCTCCACGGCGCCTAGTGGGACCGGGTGCGTCGAGTGCCTGGCCGAGGATGGCTGGTGGCTTCACCTGCGGCGCTGTGCCCAATGTGGACACATCGGCTGCTGCGACTCGTCGCCGTCGCAGCACGCGAGCCACCACGCTGCCGAGGCGGGGCACCCGCTCGTCCGCAGCTTCGAGCCTGGCGAGGACTGGTTCTGGGACTACACCGCGCAGCAGTTCTACGAAGGTCCCGAGCTGGTCCCCCCGGAGCATCATCCAGTTGACCAACCCGTGCCCGGACCCGCCGGCCGAGTCCCCGCCGACTGGCAGAGACACCTTCATTGATACCGGCGTCGAGCTCCGAAACCGGCGTCTAGCTTCGCGTCGCCCGCCGAAGCGAGGCGTACACGGTGCCGACAACGACGAGCGGGATCACCCACCACGACGAGATTCCGGCCCCGGCCAGGAGCGCGGTTAGGGCTATCGCCACGCCGACGCCCGCAGCTACACGCCAGTCGTCGCCGACGATGAACTCGTACCAGAAGCGCAGGAAGGCGATGACGCGGTTCATGTCTCCGCTCCCCTCGGTTCGCGCAACCTCGCCGACTGGCTGCGCTCCCGGCGCAACAGCCTGACCCCGGCGAGCGAGACGAGGACGTAGAAGCCAAGGATCCCGAACAGCGCCGCGTCGCTTCCGGGCCACGAGGTTCCGGCGCCCTCTGCGCCCCAGAACGTGCCGAACGTCGTGAGCAGCAACCCGACCGCGAACTTCAGCGTGTTTTCCGGCACCCGGCTCAACGGCGCGCGGACGAGAACGCCCACGCCGACGACCACGACGAACGCCGCTCCCGCGGCGGCGGCCGCGAGCCCGACCCCGTTGCGATGCGCAGTGCCGAACGTGATGACGATGAAGGCGACCTCGAGTCCTTCCAGGAACACCCCCTTGAACGAGAGCGTGAACGAGTACCAATCGATGCCCCCACGGAGGTCGCGGCCCGCACGCTCCGCTTCGATGCGCTCCTTCGCGTAGATCGCGTCCTCGTCGTGCAACGGCTTGTAGCCGCTCGCGCGCAGGATCGCTTTACGCAGCCACTGCAACCCGAACACCAGCAGAAGCCCTCCCACCACGAGCCGGAGCACGTCGATCGGCAGGCTCGAGATCGACGGGCCAAGGGCCGCGATGAGGACGGCGAGCGCGAGCACGGCGGTCCCGACCCCGAAGAAGGTCGAGCGCCAGCCCCGCGTCACTCCGACGGCAAGCACGATCGTCAGGGCCTCGACCATCTCGACGGCGCAGGCCAGAAACGCGGCCAAGAACAGGAAGAGGTTGACGGTCACGGAGTGGTCCTGAGCGCCGAGAGCATTTCCGCGCCAATCTACGTCATTCTGACGGCCGGGCGTGTATGACGGCCGGACGTGCGCTACGCCGCCCGCACACCTACCTCGACGGATGCTGCCTCGTCGGTCATGGCGCCGAACTGCTGGCGCAGGAACAAGTAGGCAATCCCGCCGCCGACCAGCGGTACGAGCAGTCCGATCGCCTCGTAGAGGATCACCGCCGCCACGGCGGCGCTGTGGTTCACGCCATAGACGATCAACATTGCGGTGATCCCGCCGATGGCCCCAGCGCTAGCGGGCAACGGGAGCGAACCGCCGAGCGCGCCGATGATGTAGGCCATGACGACCACCGCATAGCCCGGCACCGGGTGGGCGTGCACGGCATAGAACGCGGCGTAGAGCACCAGCGTGTCGAATCCCAGGTACGCGATCGCCCCGAGCACGGTCCGCCGCCCGCCGCGGCGAAACAACAGCCGCTGGGTGTCGTCCACCGCGTCGGCGAGGGCGGTGATCGCGCGCGCGGCCCTGGGGCGCGTCTTCTCGAGACGCCGAGCATAGTTCGACGCCCGGCGGGCGATGAGCAGCACGGCGGCGAGTCCGATCGCGCCGATCGCCGCGGGCAGCAGCGTGAGCGATAGGCGACCAGCGCCCGCGAACACCCCGGTCGCCAATCCCAGACCGAACAGGATCAGCGCCAGCGCATCGACGGCGGTGTTGAGGAAGCTGAGGTTGAACTGGCGCTCTGCGATGCGCGATGTCGGCATCCCGAGGCGGTGGAGAATCCAGCTCCCGACCCCTATGCTGGCGAGCGATCCGCCGGGCACGAGCATGCCACCGCCGAGCTGCGCCCATGCCACCCGCCTGGCCAGCCGTCCTCCGCGCGAGTCCCTGCCCAGCAGGTCCTCGGGATCGAGGATCGCGCGCCACGAAACCACGAAACCGAATTCCGAGAGTGTCTCGACGGCTATCGCACCGGCCAGCCACTGCCAGCTCACGTGCTGCAGGCTGCGCAAGGCCTGCGTGAGCCCCGGGATCAGCTTGAGCACCAACAGGGCGAACAGGGCGTAGCCGAGCAGCCTCAGGACGGATTTGGCCAGATGGCCGCGCGCGGCCCTCAGCGCATGCCAGGTATGCCGGGCGTGCGCCGATGGAGCCTGGCGGGCTGCAACGTCCTCCGGCTCGCCGTCGGCAATCACCGCCGACTCTCAATCACCGCCGACTCTCAATCACCGCCTGCTCTCCTGGGATGGGGACCACGCAGCCAGGATGGGCGATGGCCGCCACAACGAGCATGCCAGCAGGGCATATTCGCCATAAATGCGCAGCCGCTACGCGAGCCCCGCGGCCTGACCGCGCCGCCGCCGCCGCCGGCGGCGCCGCCGGTGGCCCGGCGGGCGGCTCGGCGCGGTGGCCGTGCCACCGCAGGCGATGCGTACGAAGTCGGCCACATTGGCGAAGCCCTCGAGCCTGTCCACCGCGCCCAGCACGGCCGCGATCTGCTGGCTCGACAGGATCCCGTCTGCTCCCGCCTGCAGCTTCTCCTCGACCGGGAAGTCCGCGATGCAGCCCTGTTCGCTCGTGAAGCTGCGGCCGTCGGCGAGCTCGACCGTGGCCGCCGCGCCGAACACTCCGACCGTGATGTCGGGCACGAGCTCGACCTTGTCGAGCACGGCCTGCACCACCGGATCGAAGATCGCGGACTCGGAGTACTCGTGGAACGTGAGCCGGCGGTTTACCAGCGCCGCGGCCACGGGGTACTTGCCGTCGAAGAGCAGGGCGATATAGGTCCAATCCGGTCGCGTGCGAATGCGGTCGTAGATGTCCTTGGTGCCCTTTGAGAACATCGTCCCCGACGCGGCCATCACCCACGGGATTCGTACCTGGATGCGCTTGACGGTGTCCGCGATTCGGCCCCTCGGGATGGAGTCGAAGACGTCCTTGGCCTGTCGATTGACGATGTCGAGGATGGCCTGCACGCTGGTGAGCTGGAAGCCGTCGGTCGGGTAGCGCTTGACGATCAGCTCGTGGTACTTGCTGTCGAAGCGCCATGTGTGGCCGAGCCCGTCTACGAGAAGTGCGAGCCGGGTGGGGGTGGCTATTTCAGAGACCCGATAGCAGTAGCCCACCGGGTTCTCGAGGATGTCGCGGCGGCCCGTGATGCCGGCTTGGGCGAACAGCGCGGCCTCGACCCCCGTCATGACGGGCCACCCGGTGAGCAGCCCCTTCGCCTCGGCCGTCCAGGCCGGGATCGACGTGACCTGCGGTTGGGCGCAGCAGATGCCGACGGCGTCCTGGAGGCGGTCGGCCGGCAGGCGAAGGAGCTTTCCGGCCACCAGCGGCGTTTCCATCTGATGAGTGGGCACCGCATTGCCGGCATGGATCACGTCCGTGAGCACGTCACCGCTTCGGGCCAGGATCTCGTTACCCGCGACTATCGCGGTGATCAGCTCCTTCCCCGACGCCCCGGCGAGCTCACCGGCGGCGAGCGCCGCCGGGATGATGCTCGCGCCGGAGTGAGCCTCGAACGTCCAGTCCTCCCACTCGAGGATCTGGGCGTAGACCGAGTTGAGGAGGGCGGCATGGCGAGCCGAGGTCCGAAACCAGCCCTGACCGATGACCGTGGCTTCCGCGCGGTCGCCGAACCTGCGCACGGCGAGGGCGAACTTCTGACCAGGAGGCATCCGCGAGCCCGCATAGATCGTGCCGAGGATGCCCTTGAGCTGCTTCTTGGCCGACTCGATCGTCCCCGGGGGAAGGTCGTCGTACCTCAGGGCGGCCACGAACTCGGCCAGCGTTCGCGTGACGGGCGGGGCCGAGGCGGGCGGGCTCAAGGCGTCGCCGAGGCTCTGCTCGGGCTGGGGTATCTCGAACGGGGCCGGCTCGCCGGCGCACGCGGGCAGGCCGCGTTGGACCAGCCCCTCGAGCACCTGAACGAGGAGCTTGGGGTCCGGGTTGGCACCCGCCGGGATGTAGGCGAAGACGTACATGACGATGCCGAGCAGCGCGACCTTGTTGGCGGCGTCACGGCTCGGGAACGACTCGCCGTACATGAGCGGTGCCAACCCGGTGAAGTCGCCATAGAGCACGCCCAGCCAGTCCTCTTCCGGCATGACCATGTCGGCGTGGCGCTGCGGGTCCGTGCCGGGGCTAACGGTGGCGCCCGCCGTGCCGAGCGTCAGGACGTACGAGCGCGGCGTCCCGGCCACCCGGCAGTTGAACGTCTTGTCCGAAAGGAAGTCGCCGAAGCGGGTGAGTTTCACCGCCGGGCCGGCACCCTGCCACCGCGCGGCGAAGGCCGCCAGGCCCGCCTCCACGCTGCGCGCCGCCGTGGGGACCGGAACGGGGTCGCCGTAGGCCTCGCGCACGAGGGTCGGGATCCCCGACATCCCGGCCAGCGCCCCACCGGCGACCGCGCCGCGCTTGAGGAACTCGCGCCGCCGCAGGCCGGAGGCGCGGCCGTCCGCGGCCTCGTTGCCGGCCCCCTCCCACTCGTCCACAGCCTGGGTTGGTAGCGCGCCTCCGTCCCGCTGTCAAGCTGGGAGCGCGATACGCTCGGCGCCATGGCCGAGTCGCTGCTCCTCGAGCGCTTCGGGAGCGCGGCTCTCGTCACGCTCAACCGACCCGAGAAGCGCAACGCGCTCTCGATCGAGCTGCGCCGGGCGCTGGCCGAGGCGCTGGACCGTCTGGCCCAAGATGCGACTGTCGCGGCGGTCGGGCTGACCGGCGCCGGGAGCGCGTTCTGCGCCGGGATGGACGTCACCCAGTTTGGGGGAGACCGGGCGCACAAGCAGCAACTGGTCGACTCGAGCGTGGCGAGCTTCGGGACGCTCGCGCGGTTTCCCAAGCCGACCGTGGCGCTGGTCAACGGGCCCGCGATCGCCGGCGGCTTTGCCCTGGCGCTCTTGTGCGACCTGCGCGTGGCCGGTCCGGACGCCCGCTTCGGGTTCCCCGAGCTCGGTCGCTACATTCCGCCCAGCTATGCCGCGGCTGCCGCCGCTCTGGCTCCGGCGGTCGCCCGCGACCTGTGCCTGACCGGACGTATGCTCGATGCGCGCGAGGCGCTCGAGCTGGGCGTGGTCTCGCGCATCTCCGCCGGGCGCGAGGCGCTCGACCAGGTGGCGGCGGCGCCGGCCGCCGCCACGGCCGAGGTCAAGCGAAGGATCCTGCTCCACGGCGGGGGCGCCGGGTGGCTGGAACTAATGAATGACGAGGAGCGGGCCCTGCGCGCCGCTCTGCTCGGCGAACAGTGACAAGTCACCGCTCTGTGCTCGCGCGGGAGCCGAACCTAGGCCTCGAGCCGAGCGAATCGTCGCGCGGGCCGACCGCTGACGACCAGATGTGGTCGAACGCATACAGATCGTAGGGAAGCACCCAGCACTCGGCGATCTTGCCGTCGGCTAGGCGAAAGACGTTGGCGGTCTGCCATCCGAGGGTCTCGCCGTTGCATTCCACCCGACCGTCGGCGAACACCACGGTGCGCTCATCACCTACAAGCACGTCGCGCACAGCGATTCGAAACGTGCCGCGCGCCAGTTCACGTCTGGCGGCGAAGTAGCGCAGCACCTCTTCCCGGCCCCTATGGTCGCCGGCGATCGGACTCCGCCCCGGAACGTGCCAGGCCACGTCGTCGGTGAGCATCGCCTGGGCGAGCGACTGGTCGCCTCCGGCGTAAAAGCGGTTCTGCGCTTCGTGGAAGTCGCGGATCAGGCTCGCATCTGGATGTTGCCGAGGCATTGCCTGCGGAGTATCGCGGCTGTGCCGTGGTTGCAACCGAGCGGCGACCGGCGCCGCCACCTCGGCCCGGATGGACCACGCCACGGGCCACAGGAAAATCCCTCGTACACCGGCATAGGGCGTAGGCTCGCCAGCACACCGACAAAAGGAGAGACTATGTCCCAAGCGTCTCTGGATGCCGCGCGCGGTTTCATCCAGGCCTACAACACGGCCGATTGGAATCGCTTGGAGGCCTTTCTGACGCCGGAGTCGATCTATGACGAGGTCGGGAGCGGCCGCCGAGCGCAGGGGGAGCGCGAAATCACCGAGCTATTCAAGGGCTGGAAGCAGGCGATGCCGGACTCCGAGGGCGCGGTTACGAGTGCGGTCGACGGTGGGGACACGGCAGTGCTCGAGGTAACCTGGACCGGGACGTTCACCGGTCCGTGGGCGACTCCGCAGGGTGAGGTCGAGCCGACCGGCAAGCATCAGACCTCTCGCGCCTGCGTCATCCTCAGGTTCGACGGCGACACGGTCAAGGAATCACATCAGTACTTCGACTCGATGTCGTTGATGCAGCAGCTCGGCTTGCTCCAGGCGCCCGCCTCGGTCTAGAGCAATCGCGTTGGCAGGTGCGCCGCGGCCGCGCAGGCTGCGGCGCCGGCCGCGCAGGACGACCTGCCGCTGCATCACCGCTACGGGCCGTACAGTTGAGAAGCGTCCGCGCCAGTTAGGCTGTCCTGCGTGCCCAACTTCACCGCTACGAACCTCAAGCAGGTCGAGGATGCCGCCGCGGACAGCGGAGCGGACATCGAGGCACGGTTTGCGCGCAAGCATCTCGACAGCTGGCACCTCGGCGTGAGCTACTTCCGCTATGGCCCCGGCATCAGGTCCCCCTCCGGGCACCGCCACCGCGAGCAGGAGGAGGTGTACATCGTCGTCGGGGGGTCAGGTCGGATCCGTCTCGACGACGAGATCGTCGAGCTCCGGCAATGGGATGTCGTTCGGGTCGCACCCGACGTGGTGCGGGCGTTCGAGGGTGGACCCGACGGCCTCGAGCTGATCGCAGTCGGCTCGGACCGTCCGGAGGGCGGGGACGGCGAGACGGTCCAGGACTTCTGGACCGACTGACGGCCTGACGATCAGCGGTCGGGCTCGATCGAGTGAGCCGCGGCCCCACGGCCATGCCCCACGTATACTCGCCGCGTGCGCACGAGGAGGGTTGCGCTCGGAGTGTTGGGCGCTCTGGCGCTCGCCGGCGTGGCGCGCGCGGACCTCCCGTCAGGTGGCGGGCCGACCAGTGTCGTATCCAACTTCGGCCGCCTGATTGCCCCCCGCGGTGATCTGACCCAGCTCGGCTACTTCCCGACGGGTGCCGCGCTCACTCCCGACGGTCGCTTCGCCTGGACGGTGGACGCCGGGCGTCGAAGCAACGGCGTGCAGATCGTCGACGCGCACACCGGACACATCGTCCAGCAGTTCATCACCCAGGACGTCGGGACCCAGGGCGGCGTGATCATCTCTCATGACGGACGGCGCGCCTACGTGTCCGAGCCCCAGGCGGGCGGGGGCCACAGCGATCAGATAGCGGTTTACCGCGTCGACCCAGCCAGCGGCCGCGCCACCCCGGACGGGACGATCGCCGTTACCGCCCCCCAGGGTACCCAGCCCGTCGACGACTTCCCCCCCAATCCAGGCGAATTCAAGAGCTACCCAGCCGGCCTCGCCCTGACCACGGACGACCGGACTCTGGTGGCGGCGTTGTACCTCTCCGAACGGGTGGCGGTGATCGACACGGCGTCGCGCGCCGTGACCCAGGTTCAGGTGCGCAGCGACACCAAGGCCGGCGACCGGGCCTACCCGCTCGCGGTGACGGTGGCGGGGGGGCACGCCTACGTGGCCGACGAGGGCGACGGGACAGTCGCGAGCTTTGCGCTGTCCTCGCCGGGCTCGGTCACGCGGGTGACGCCCGCCTACGTCGACCCCTCCGGGCTGAACCCCAAGCGCACGCATCCGAGCGCGATCGTCGCTTCGCCCGACGGGTCCAAGCTCTACGTTGCGCTGACCGGCTCGGATCAGGTGCTCGAGCTCGACGCCGCCGACCCCAGCCAGGTTCTCCGGCGCATCGATGCCCGCCGCGGCGCCGACGTGGGTACCCAGCCGGTCGGGCTCGCGCTCTCGCCCGATGGCCAGACGCTGTTCGTGGCCAACACGTTCGAGGACGTGGTGCGTGCGATTGCCCTCTCCAGCCGCCGGGTGACGCTCCCGCCCGGGGGCCACCTGCCGGGCGCTATCGACGCCGGCGCGCGGCCCGGCGGAGCCAGCACGCCCCCCTACGGGACCGACTTTCGCCACGGCGCTCCCAACGGCAACGGCGGCTCGTGCGCGCGCGGAAAGGGTCGGCGCAGTCGCACCCGGGACCAGATCGAGCACCGGCGCCCGACGGGCAGGCCGGCCACCGCCGGCGCCAGCGCCAAGCCCCGTCGAGGGGTCCGGCGACCGGGCGCGCGCAGGCGCTCGTCGTCTCGCGTTTGTACGAGGAAGCGGTCCGGGCACCGGCACCGGGCCCGGCGACGCCGGCCGTTGCACCGAGCGGCGAGGGCGCCGGCTCCCGCCGACTCGATCCTGGTTCGCCCCGGCGACGAGCTGGCCCGCATACCCGCCGGCATCTACCCGCGCGAGGTCCTGGTCGCGCCCGACGGGGGCCAGCTGCTGATCGTCGACTCCAAGGGCGTGGGCCCGGGCTCGACCCTCGCCGCCGGCGAGAGCGTGAGCGTGCACGTGCTGGGGATGCTCCAGCGCCTCACGCTGCCACGCGCGCAGCCGGCGCGCGACACCGAGCTCGTGCGCCTGGGGGCAGGGGGCGACGAGGTGCCGGTGCCCGCCGACCATCAACCCGCCGCTCCGGTCGGCTCCCCGCTCACCGGTCCCGGCGGGGTGGGGCCGAGTCAGAAGATCAAGTACGTCTTCTACGTGGTCACCGAGAACAAGACCTATGACTCGGTGCTCGGCGACCTGGGCCGGGGCAACGGCGATCCGTGCCTGGCGATCTTCGGCGAGTTCAGGCACTACCCCACGCAGGCCAGCGGTGCGCCCTGCCCCCAGGGCGGCTTCGGCACCCAGAACACCGAGCGCAACGCGCTCAACCCCGGGCAGCGCAACGACGGCACGCCGGTCACGCCCAACGAGCACGAGTTGGCCCGCGAGTTCGTCACCCTTGACAACACCTATTCCAATTCGGAGACCTCCGACGACGGGCACATCTGGACCTCCAGCGCCTACGCCCCCGAGCACGACCTCCGCGCCACGTTTGCCAACAACGGCCCGGGCGGCTACCCGTTCGATCTGCTGTATCCGGTCAGCGCGCCGCCGAAGGGGTTCTTCTTCGACTCGCTCGTCCGGCAGGGGGTGAGCTTCTTCAACTACGGCGAGGCGGCGGCGGGACTCGCGTTCCCCGACCCCCAGGCGACCTCCGACGAGCTCGCCACTCACTCCCGCGTCCTGGCCAACAGCGAGTACGTGACGCAGTACCCCTCGAGCGCGGCGATCGACAAGGACCCGATCACGATGCGCTACACGTATGACCACGACCCCGGGACCGTGCTCAACCCGACCCAGTGGGTGTCACGGATGCAGTACTTCCGCAAGCGGTTCGGAGCGCAGATCGCGGCCTGCGCGGTGCCCTCGAATCCACAGCAGTGCGCCGTTCCCCAGTATCAGGAGCTGCTGTTCCCGAACAACCACACCGCCGGGACGATTCCCGGCCGTCGCACGCCCGACGCGCTGATCCGCGACACCGACGTGGCGATCGGCCAGCTCGTGTCCGACATATCGCACTCGAAGATCTGGCCCTACTCGGCGATCTTCGTCGTCCAGGACGACGCCCAGAGCGGGGCCGATCACGTGGAGGGCCACCGGATCACGGCGCTGGTGGCGTCTCCGTACGCGCGCCGCGGCGCCGTCGTATCCACGCATTACGACACGGTCTCGGTGATCCGGACGATCGAGCTCATCCTGGGCATCGAGCCCACGTATCTCTACGACGCGCTGGCCCGGCCGATGTGGGAGGCCTTCCAGCCCGGCGCGGACACGACGCCCTATGCGCTCAAGCCGATCGACGAGTCGCTGATGAGCGAGACCAACCCCCCGCATGCGCCGATGGCAGCCACCTCGAGCTCGATCAGCTGGCTGGCCGACACCGTGCCCGACCACCTGCTCAACCAGATTCAGTGGGCGTACCGGTACGGCACCGCGGCCGCTTGCCCGGCCCGAACGGGCTCGATCGCTCCCAACCAACCGTGCGCCAACGCCCGCGACGAGCTGAGCTCCGAGCAGGCCAAGGTGCCCCGCGAGATCCTCGCCCTGCGCCGGGCCGCGGCCGGCGGCCCGGGCGCCCCGCGGGGGACTCCGATCCGCACGGTGCGCTAGTCGGCCTCTCGAGAGCCGATGCCGGCCGATCGGAGCCTCATCGAGAGCGGGCGGCGGCACGCCTGAGCCGGATAGCCAGTGCCCGCAGATGCTCGATCAGCTCAGGCGGCTCGTGCACCTCGAAGTCGACGCCCAGCATCGCGATCCGCATAGCCAGCCATCCGAGGTCGTCGTCGCCCGTCCTGTACTGGCAAGTGCGCGCGTCTACCGGTTCGATCGTGCCCAAGTGGGCCGGGACACGGCTTGCGATCACCTCGGCGGCGGCGTGCAGAGTTACCAGCGCTTCGAACCGGTTCGGCGCTCCGGTGATGCTTTGCTCGACATAGGCGCCCGCATCTTTCGCGGGCAGCTTGCGCGGCTTGAAGCGCGCGCCGGTCGACGCCGGTTTGGCCAGGCGGTCGACGCGGAAGGTCCGCCAGTCCTCGCGGCGACGATCCCAGGCCACGAGATACCAGCGCCGGCCATAGTTGACGAGCGAGTGGGGCTCGACCTCGCGCCGGCTATCGGTGCCATCGCGGCTTCGATAGGCGAAGCGAAGGCACTGAGTGTCGCGGCAGGCCGCGGCGATCACGGTCAGATGCTGGGGGTCGACCGTCGGCCCCGAGACCGGGAGCGTGAAGGTCGCCGAGCCCAGCGCACCGACCCGGCGGCGCAGGTGCGCGGGAAGGACTTGTTCGAGCTTGACGAGGGCTCGCACGGCGGTTTCCTCGATGCCGGTCACCGAGGCGCGGGCGGCGGTTCGAAGGCCCACCGCGATCGCAATCGCCTCCTCGTCATCCAGGAGCAACGGCGGCATCGCGCTTCCGGCGCGAAGCCGGTATCCGCCCGCGGGGCCCGTGAGCGACTCCACGGGGTAGCCGAGCTGGCGCAGCCCCTCGATGTCGCGCCGGATCGTCCGGCCGGACACCTCGAGGCGCCCGGCCAGCTCGTTGCCCGGCCAGTCGCGGCGTCCCTGGAGCAGCGAGAGCAGGTTCAGAAGTCGGCTCGAGGTCTGGCTCATCGGCCTCTCATGGTCCCGGGAATTGAGGACGGATCCTGACCTAAATCGACCGTAGGGTGCGTCGCGATGTCAACCAGCCAGAAAGGAGCACCATGCCTGAGCGAGATGGATACCTGGCCGGAGTCCCGTGTTGGGTGGACACCAGCCAGCCCGATCCGGAGGCCGCCGTCGCCTTCTACAGCGGCCTCTTCGGATGGGACTTCGAGAACGCGATGCCGCCCGGCTCACCCGGCAAGTACTTCATCGGTCGCCTGCGCGGCGGCGACGTGGCCGCCGTCGGGTCGAACCCCGATGGCGGGCCACCGGTGGCGGTGTGGAACACGTACGTCTGGGTGGAGAGCGCCGACGAGGCCGTCTCGAAGGTGCAGGGCGCGGGCGGCCGCGTGCTGACGGACCCCTTCGACGTCATGGACGCGGGCCGGATGGCGGTGTGCACGGATCCCGAAGGGGCCGCGTTCTGCGTCTGGCAGGCGAAGGAGCACAGGGGGGCGCGGATCGTCAACGAGCCGGGGTCATTGAACTTCAACGGCCTGAGCGCCCGCGACCCGGAAAGGGCCAAGTCCTTCTACGGTTCGGTCTTCGGATGGGAGACGCTCGGCCTCGATGGCGCCGAGATGTGGCGCCTCCCGGGCTACGGCGAGTTCCTGGAGCGGAGCGATCCCGGGCTCCGCGCGCGAATGGCGCAGAGCGGTGCTCCGGAGGGCTTCGCGGACGTGGTCGCGACGATCAATCCGATCGCTGACGACCAACCCGATGTCCCGGCGCATTGGAGCGTGACCTTCGCGGTCGACGACGCCGACGCGACGGCCGACCGGGCCGCGCAGCTGGGCGGCCGGGTGGTCCTCCCGCCATTCGATGCTCCCTGGGTGAGAATGACCGTGCTGACCGACCCGCAGGGCGCGATGTTCATCGCGAGTAAGTTCGTCCCCGAGAACAGGGAGATCGGCAGCGAGGCCGATTCGACGGTCACAGCCGCGTAGCCAAGGCTGGGCGAAGAGCAGCCGCCGATGCGCCGGGCGGGGCGGGCGTCCGGTGCGTCGTGTGCGCACCTTCACACAGTCGTGCTGGTCATGGGAGGATGCTCACTGGGATCGGGATGAGAGGTTGGTGATGCCGGGAGGCATTCCGCCCGGGCCGCGCTATCCGGCCGCGGTTCAGGGCATAGGCTTCTGGAGGCGGCCGCTGGGCTTCCTACGCCGCTGCCGTGCGCGCTACGGCCCCCGGTTCACGATTCGGCTACCCCTTTCCCCGCCGTTCGTGATGCTTTCGAGCCCGGCGGATATCAAGGAGGTCTTCACCGCGCCTCCGGACGTCCTGCGCCCGGGGGCGGGGGCCCGGGTGCTGGAGCCGGTGGTCGGGCGCAACTCGGTCATCCTGCTCGACGGCGATGCCCACATGGAGCAGCGCAAGCTCATGCTCCCCGCCTTCCACGGCGAGAAGATGGAGCGCCTATCCAGCTTGATGGCCGAGGTGGCCGAGCGCGAGGTGGCGAGCTGGCCGCGAGGGAAGCCGATCGCGATACATCCCCTCATGCAGCGCCTGACGCTCGAGATCATCCTGCGGGCCGTGTTCGGGCTCGACCCAGGCCGCCGCCTGGACATGCTGCGCGCGCGCCTCGGGGCGATGCTCGAGTTCGGCGATCGCGCTATCAGCCTGATTCCGCCGCCGGCCGAGAGCGTCGCGGCGCGGGTCTTGGAGCGGGTCGGCCCGTTCGCTCGCTTCGTGCGCCTCCAGGAAGAGGCGGACGCGCTCATGTTCGAGCTGATCGACGAACGGCGACGCGAGGGGCGCCACGCGGACGATGTGCTCGCGATGCTGCTCGAGGCCCGCCACGAGGACGGCTCGCCGATGTCCGAGCAGGAGCTGCGCGACGAGCTCCTGACGCTGCTCGTCGCCGGCCACGAGACCACCGCCTCCACGCTCGCCTGGGCCTTCGAACGCCTGCCCCGTAACCCTGAGGTCCTCGGAACGCTTCGGGACGAGATAGACGCGGGCGAGGGCGAGGCCTACCTGACGGCGACAATTCAGGAAACGCTGCGGCGACGGCCCGTCCTACCCAACGCGGCGCCCCGGCTCGTCACGCGGGCGGTCGAGGTCGGCGGGTGGTCGTATCCGCCCGGGGTCTGCCTCGTTCCCAACGCGTACCTCGTTCACCACGACCCGGACATCTACCCGGATCCCTACGCGTTCCGCCCCGAGCGCTTCCTCGACGCGCCGCCCGGCACCTACACCTGGATCCCCTTCGGCGGGGGCAGGCGGCGCTGTCTCGGAGCGAGCTTCGCGATGCTCGAGATGAAGCTGGTGCTCCGCAGCGTGCTAACCGAGTGCACCCTCCGTCCGGCGCCCGACGGCGTCGAGGTCGTCCGTCGGCGCAACATCACGATCAGGCCAGGAGCTGGCGCGCTGACCGTCCTGGACCAGCGCCGCCCGATCCTCGGCGAGCGCCCGGTGGAGGTCTCCGCGGGGTGAGCGGCATGCCGGAGAAAGAGACCTTCTCTCCCCGGGTGGGGTGGGCGGATACTCGACCTGTGACCGACGAGGGGGTAGAGCGGCGCTCAGGGGCCAAGCTGGTGGTGGAGACCGCAGGGCGCCTGAACCGGCTGAGCTGGGTGGCCAGCGCGGCCGGAGCGATCGTGGTCTTCAACGCCGTCGGTTTCCTGATCCCGATCTTCCTCAGCGAGCGCGAGAGCACCCGTCTGGCGTTTATCAACGGGCCGATAGTCGCGGCCTATGTCGTGGTCAGCGTGCTCCTGACGAGAAGGTACTTCGGCTCCTACCTGGCGGAAACCCTCCGGTGGGTGGTCGAGGGGCGGGAGCCCGACGAGCGCGAGCACCGCCTGACGCTTCGGCTCCCGGTGCAGGTGGTGAAGGTGGAGGCGCTCGGGTGGGTCGCGGCCGGAATCCTGTTCGCCGTTGTGAACGCCGCGGCTGCCTCCTGGGTATCCGCAGCGGTCGCGGCGGCGGCCATCTGGCTCGGCGGCGAGACCACGTGCGCCCTGTCCTACCTGGCCGCCGAGCGCGTCCTGCGCCCGATCACCGCTCTGGCGCTCGCGGCCCGATCGGCGGACGAGACCGTGGCCCCCGGCGTGCGCGCCCGCCTCGTAATGGCATGGTTGCTGGGCACCGGCGTGCCTCTGCTCGGCGTGGTGGCGGTGGGGACGGTCGGGGTCACCAAGGCGGGCGTCGCCACCACCTACGTCGCCGGGGCGGTGCTGTTCCTCGGCGTGGTGGCCTACGCGGTGGGGCTGTTGGCAACGGTGTTCGCCGCCAAGGCAATCGCCCATCCGATCACTTCGGTGCGAGCCGGGCTCGAGGGCATCGAGCGCGGCGAGCTCGACGCCCGCGTGGCCGTGGACGACGGCAGCGAGGTGGGGCTCCTGCAGGCGGGGTTCAACCGGATGGCGGAGGGACTGCGCGAGCGCGAGCGGATCCGGGAGCTCTTCGGGCGTCAGGTGGGAGAGGACGTGGCCCGGGCGGCGCTTCGCGAAGGCACCCGCCTAGGCGGTGAGGAACGCGAGGTCGGGGCGCTGTTCGTCGACTTGGTTGGATCGACCTCGATGGCACTCGCCATGCCGGCGACCGAGGTCGTGCGCCTGCTCAACCGGTTCTTCAGGGTCGTGGTCGACGTGGTGGAGGGCGAGGGAGGCCTGATCGACAAGTTCGAGGGCGACGCTGCCCTCTGCGTGTTCGGCGCGCCCGTTCCGAGTGAAGATCCGGCCGGCGACGCCCTGCGAGCGGCTCGCGCTCTGGCCGCCCGGCTCGCGCGAGAGCTGCCGGAGATCGACTTCGGGATCGGCATATCCGCGGGCATCGCGGTGGCCGGCAACATCGGGGCCGAGCACCGGTTCGAGTACACGGTTATCGGCGACCCGGTCAACGAGGCGGCGCGCCTCTCGGAGCTCGCCAAGCAGCGCCCCGAGCGGGTCCTCGCATCCCAGGCGGCGTTGATACGGGCGACCGAGACAGAGAGCGCGGCCTGGAGACTGACCGACTCGGCCGTCCTGCGGGGGCGCGTGGTGCCCACGCGGGTGGCCCATCCCCGGAGCTCAGAGCTACTAACCCGTTAGACCTTCATTCCATTCGCGCAACTCCCAGCTGCGGACGGCGCCGTGGCGGACGAACGGGTCGCCGGCGACGAACTCTTCGGCCGCTTCCCGTGTGCTGAAGATGGCCATCGAACCCTGGTCTTGCGGGTTGTATTTCACGGTGCCGGCACGAGGATGTCCCGTAGGCGAAAGCGGCTCTCGTGTCCCGGCAGCGTCGGTGTCCAGCTCGGGTCCAGAGCGAGATAGGACTCCGGATCGCGCATGATGATTCCGACCAGGACTTCACCCACGATGCGCCCGCCGACGGCCCCGAGCCGGTCGCCGTCATGCCGGACGGCGGATTCGCGCAACACGTAGAGCCATAACGGCGTCTGGCTCTCCCAGCCGTAGTTGCCGAGACCGACCTCAGTCTCGCTGAGGACATCGGCCCCCATCGCGCGGGCGACCGCTTCCCCGGACGGCAGCCCTGTGCCTTGGCCGCGTTCGAGATCGCGAGCTGCGAGCGACCGGTAGGCCTCGTCCTCGACGGCTCCGGTGATCGCTTGCGGCAGCTCCATCAGCGAGCGCGGCAGCCGTCCGTCGATCGGCTTGGCCCGCTGCGCCGGGGGATGGCCGGGCACATCGAACAGCAGCGACCAATCGACCCTCCGGTCGCCGATCGGCCCAAATCCCGTCAGATCCGGGAACACGGGACGGAGCGGGCCGCCCGGCTGGAGCTGGTAGAGCTGGCGGATCTGCGCGTGCCCATACCGGTAGGCAGCGTCGGCGAACTCGACCGGGATGTACGAATCACCGTTGGGCCGGTAGTAGCGCGGGCCGCCTTCGAGCAGCTCATGCACGAGCCCCTGGCCGACGAGCCCGGGGAGCAGCTCGTTGACGATCACCCACTGGTAGTGCCAGGTGAGCGAGCGCCGCGCCTCGTCGAACAGCTCGGACTCCTCCACGCCGTCGGCCCTGAGTCGCTCCGTGAGCTGATTGTGGGCGCGGATGAACCCGACGTGCATCTGACTCATGAAGACGTGCACGTCGTTGCGCGGGTCCCCGACGAGCGCGACTCCCTCCTGGTTGCGCGGGACGTCGCCGTCGTTCTCGAGCAGCTTCGCCGGATCGTCGCGGCGGAACAGGTATGGCGACCCCAGCGGACCGCCCCCGTACAGGGACTCGAGGTTCGCGCGCGGCGAGCGCATGTTGCGCAGCACGCCGAGGTTCGCGTGGGTGCGCAGCGGCGAGCGGTCAGCAGTCAGATCGTGGGCGACGTACTGGCCGAAGAACGGCCAGCCGGCCTCGACCCGCGCGTCGCCATGGCCATCACCGCCGTCGCAGAATCCGCCGGCGCTGCCGATCCGGTGCAGGAGCGCCTCGTCGCCCTCGAGCGCCGGGAGGTCGAACATCCGCCCGTAGCGCCCGGCGTCGCCGATTGGTCCGTCGATCCGTTCGGGGGCGAGACAGTGATCGCGGGCGTGCGTCACTGTCCGAGCGCCTCGATCCAGAACCGCTGGATTCGCTGGTTCACGTTAGAACGGCGCGATCCTGTCGAGCGGGCTACTCGAGTTAGCCCGACTGGCTGATGAACGAATCGATGATGCCCGTGGTGGTCAGGTTGTCCGAGTTGAGCACGCTGGGCGAAACAACGATCACGCCCGCGACGTTGGTCGAGCTCTCGTAGAACCAGAGCTCGTAATTGCCAGTACTGAAGGGCGGGTTGTTGCCAGGGGTGTTGGTGCAGTCGAGGGTGGTGAGCTGGCCGTCGGTGCTCCCGTTCGCGGTGATCGGGGTGGGCGAGGTGCCCTGCTGAGTTGGGCATTCGCTCGAGATGTCGACCTGATACTCGCTCATCGGGCTCGTGCCTGGGCCGAAATACGTGGTGACCTGGATCTGGTTGCCGCTGCTGTCCTGGTAGGTGGCGTCCTGTTCGTCCGTTGCCGAGTTGCCCGCGTAGGTGGTGCTGTTTCCTGACCCGCTGAGGGCGCCTTGATCCGAGGGCGAGCCTGACGCGAGGCTGAATGCTGAGTTGGCCAGCGTCTGCGGAAAGAGGGCTGACGGCGTGCTCCCGGCGGACGCCTCATTCACTCCGTTCGACGGCGGGTTGGGCGGAGGGTTGGGTTGGGACGTCGTTGGGTTCGAGGGGGTTGAGGGGATAAAGGGGATTGTCGGCGAGGAATGCCCTCCGCCGGAGATCAAGATCGCAGCGATCGCTCCCGCTAGCGCCAGCGCTCCGACGCCACCACCGATCAGGAGAGGTTTCCTCCGCCGCGCACGCTTCGGTGGGGGTGGGGCGGGGGGCGGTGGAGCCCGCGTAGGCGAAGGCGTGGTCGGCGCCTCCTCGGTCCTGGCGACCGCTGGGTCTGCGGGCGGCGGGGGCGGTGGCGGCTGGACGACGGCCGTGGGCTGCGTCTCGGTGGCCGGCGCCGGCGCGTGTACCGGTGCAGCGGGTCGTGTCCGCACGACAGTCGGGCTGGTGATCCACCCGGCAGCACCGAGAGCGACAACGGACTTGGGGTTGTCCTGTACGACCGGGCGGATTTGCAATCGCCTCCAGATGCTGTCAGCGACGAGAGGGATCCGGCTGGAGCCGCCCACGAGATAGATACCGTCCAGGGCGCGGGGCGTGAGCTGAGCTTGATCGATCGCGTTCCTGAGCGCGTCCACAGTGGCACCGACGGACGGGGCGACCAGCTTGTTGAGCTCCGCCCGGGTGAGCTGGACCCCCCGCTCGATCCCCGGTACCCACAGCTCACATACGTTGACCTCGCTCAGGGTTTCCTTGGCCCCCTGAACCTCAGCCCGGAAGGCGGCGGCGTGCCGGCGCCACGTCACGTTCTGGGGATCCCGGAGCAACGCCCAGTCTTCCGGACGCTCCTTCGCCAGCACCTCGCCGACATAACCGATGACGGCCTCGTCTATGTCCTCGCCCCCGAGTGGATCGCGCCCCTGCGGTGGGCCGGCCACCTCGAATCCCTCGTCCGTGCGGAGCAGCACGGCGGCGTCGAAGGTCCCGCCTCCGAAGTCGTACACCGCGATGTGGTGGCCGGGCTGGGTCCTAGCAAGCGCGATGCGGGCGGCGGCGGCCACGGGCTCGGGGACGAAGCTGAAGTTGGCCAGCCCTGCCTTCTGTGCTGCCTCGCGGACCATCGCGAGACGGGTGTCGCCCCACTCGGCCGGGTAGGTGAGCCGGATCTCTCGAGGGGTTCGTTCACCCTTCTGACGGCACGCCTCCGTGTAAACCCGCCGGAACACAGCGGCCACTAGGTCAGTCACCGCCACCGGGCGGTCACCCAAGAACAACTGGCCCTCGCCCAGCGAACGTTTCGGCGTGGGTTCGTAGCGCTCCGGCGCGAACACGGCTTGGTGTTGCGCCGCCGTGCCGACCAGGATGTCGCCGCTCTCGGTGAAGAAGACGGCCGACGGGATGCGCGTCTTGCCGTCGGACTCCAGGTCCACGACCCAGTTCTCGTCGCCCTCGGCCACGGCGGCGACGGTGTAGCTCGTGCCGAAGTCGATGCCGAGCTGCCAGCCGTTCACGCCGCGTTGCCGCCTTGCTCGACCGCCTGGAGCTGACGAGTGGCGGGGAGCCACGTCTGGCCCTCCTCGCGAAGCTTCCTCGCGATCGCCTCCTGCTGGGTGAGCCGCCGGGCGAGCCTCTGGCGGCTACTGGCCTGCGTCTTGGCAAGGGCACGTGCCTGCGCCAAGGCCTGGTTGATCTCGCGTTCGCGATCGACTAACGCGGTCTGGATGGCGCTCTTGATGTGGGTCTGCAGCTCGATCAGGCCGCGATTGAATTCGGCGTTGAGAGTCAGCTGCGTCTTGGTGATCTGGTCGCGCATCCAGGTCGTGAACTGCGAGGTGAACGCCTGGCGGTTGCGGTTCCTGAACGCTTCGAAGGCGAAGAATCCACCCACGCTGAACCCCAACGCTAGGGCGACGGGCCAGGCCACTATCGCGGCGCCGGCCACGCCCAGGCCGGAGCCGGACATGAGCGATCCGAGGGCCCGGCCGGTGACGAAGGAGGTGAAGATCCCCATTTTGTCCGAGCCGGTCATCTTATGGTGATCGAGCGACATCGCCGTGAGCTCCTCGGCCAGGGGCTGGGTGGTGACCTGATCGATCTCCCCTTCCAGCAGGCTGGCCTCGTCGATCTCAGAGAGGACCGTCTTGACGAGCTGCTCGAGCCGGGTTGCGGTGGTTTCGTTCAGCTCGCTGGCCAGCGCGGTGAGGTCGGCGATAAGTTCGCCCGGCAGCGTGTCGTACTCCTTCTTTTGGATCTTCTTCAGACGCTCCTCGTAGCTGCGGCGTATCTCGAGCGTGCGCCGGCCCGTGATCTCCTGGCGCTCGAGCGTGAGCTTGCGGATCTCGACGTCGATCGTCTGCGGCCAGCGCGCCCGTTGCTGGGCCAGCTCCCGCAGTCGAGCCTGCTCGGCTTCCAGCGCGTGCCGACCGGTCCCGTTGCCTTGCGCGGCCAGACGCTGCCGGAGGACCCGACCGGTGGAATCAAGGAAGGTGAACGCCGCCCGCAACAGGTTGGCCCGCCGCAGCGCGGACTCCCGGTCGAGGACGTTGGCTTGGAGGACCTCCTCGAGCCGGGTCAGGCCCGACTCGGCCCGCAGAGCCGCGGACTCCTCCTCATCCTCGAGGGTCAGGGCCCGCAGGGCAAGCTTGCTGCTGACGGGCACCATCGGGCAGTCGGCGAACCGGGGTGCCTGTTCTCGAAGGATTGCGGCGTCGTCCTCGAGGATCGTGCGCCACCCTCGATAGAGGTCCACCTTGGTCAAGGCGATGATCACGGTGTCGATCCGCGCCGATGCTCGCTGCAGGAATCGCAATTCGGCCGCCCGGAATTGGGCTCCCGCCTCTGCGACGAAGACCAGAGCGTCGGCGTGGTTCAGGGACTGAAGCGTGAGCGCCCCGTGGCCGGAGTCGAGTCCGCCCACGCCTGGCGTGTCGACCAGAACGAGGTCATTGAGCAGGGGGAGGTCCATGCCGATCGACACGGCCCGGACGTTCTCCTCGTTGCCGCGGTTGCCGGCGACGGTGGCCAGCGACCTGGCCCGATCCACCTCGGCGACCTCCGCCTGCTCGGAGCCGTACCGGAAGACCGCTGCGTTCGGTGCTGAGGCGTGGTAGAAGGAGATTGGTGCCGAGGTCGTGGCCTCGACGCCCACTGGCGAGAGACCGGGCGTGCGTAGCAGCGCGTTGACGAGGGTGCTCTTCCCGCGCATCGGTTCGCCGGCGAGGTATACGGAAGGGGTCGCTCGGACGGGCGCTCGCAGCATGTTCTCCAGCGCATCCGCTTGCGCCCCGCGATCCGCGGCTCGTATGAACGCCACGACACGCTCGAGGTAGCCATCCAGCCCCTCAGCTGCAACGCGTCCGTCGTCGGCATCGACGGCCGGGACCGGAATATCTCTACTACGGGGTGGCACCGTCGCTCACTGCGCTGCTTCCCACAGCAGCTGATATGACCGGGTAACCACTCGCGCCACCCGCGCTTGGACCGGAGCGGCCTCGCTGACCATGAAGGTGCGCCAGCGAGCCATGGCCGCGCGTGCGGCCTCCCGCACCTGTGCGGGGTCGGCGGTGTCCAGCCCGAGGCGGTTGGCCGGAGTTCCGGGCGCGAACAGCCGGCGCATTTCCTCGACGTACTCGATGGGGAGTTGCACGCGCCCGCTGCAGCAGTCGTGCCACACCTCGAGCTCGGCGACTGGCTGCATCACTGGATCCAGGCGTAGCGCCTCGACCCCGCTGCGCAGGCGAAGCAGAGCGCCGCGGCCATCGTCTTTGCCATGCCCATAGCTCAGGCGATCCAGGATGTCGACGGCCGACCTGACCTTCAAGAGGTGATCGTGTTCGTGAAAGTAGGTGTTCAGCATGCGCTTCACCTCGGCGATGCCCGATCGACTGGACAGTTCTCGGCGCAGTGGACCGGCGCTCCCGACACCCTCTCCGATCAGGTTGATCGCCTGTCTGATCCCGTACAGGTCCAGAAGCGCCAACAGCCGCTCCCGATCGTCACTGGGCACCGGCGCTTCTGCCGAAACGAAACGGTCTGCCGACCACATCAGCCGCTCGACTTGCTTTGCATCGGCGGTCGCCAGCGCGCCGAGCTGCACGACGTCTTGCTCCGTAAAGCAGGCTGCCTCCGCCGTTTCGGCGATCAGACCGATCACGGGAACGACGGTCGCCACCTGATCCCGGAAGACGCCGGCATAATGGTTCGACAGCTCCACGGCAACCTGCCAGGGGTCGCCGCCATCCCCGAGCTGGTCGGCGCGACTGAGCACGCCCACCGTGTTGGCCGCCGATTTCCCCCCAATCGCTGAACCGGGCCGGAAGAGCTCGAGCACCTTCAGCTCATCCTCCATCATCGTCTGGTTGAGGAGGAAGACCACGGCGTCGGCCCCGGCGCCAGCCGCATTACTGTCGCGCTCGGCTCGTAGCAGCTCCTCGGTCGACGCACTGCGCTCGGCGTGGACCGAGCCGATCCCGGGGGTGTCGATCAGTGTCATCGACCGCAGCTGCTCGTTGGTCAGATAGGCCTGAATCGATGCGACCGACTCGGGCGGGACGCCCAGCGTCGCGGGCAGGGTCCCCTCCGCTGTGAGCTGGCTCTCAGTGGCGCTGCCGTCCCTGAGCCGGATGACGATCCGCTCCGGGTGCCCGTAGCGAAACCACGTCACCACCTGAGTGCACTCGCTGACATCGGTCGGCGCAACCCGTTGGCCGAGGAGCGCGTTCACCAGCGTCGACTTGCCCGCCTTGACCCGGCCCACGACAGCGACACGGGGCGGCTCGCGCAGACGGAGCTGGAGCGCTGCCAGTTGCTCGCGTACACCGGGGGGAACCTCTGCCTCGACCGCAGCGATCAGCTCTGACACTCGTTCGATGAGCTCACTGGCAGGCATCGAGGTCCGTCTCCGTTCGCAGCTTAGGGGATCGCCGGGTCTCGGAGAAGGCCTTGACTCGGGGGCGCTGGGTGCAAGAGAATGGGCCGCGGCCGTCGCGGCAGCGGGACCGTGAGTCCCGGTTGACACTTCCGTCTCGAAGGAGGTTGCGTGTCTCAAGGTCCTGATAATCCCGGCGGTCCTGGTGGTGGTGGTCAGAGCGGTCCCGGCGGGCCGGGTGGCCCTGGTGGTCCGGGCGGGCCGGGTGGCCCTGGCGGGCCGGGTGGCCCTGGCGGGCCGGGTGGCCCTGGCGGGCCGGGTGGCCCTGGCGGTCCTGGTGGTCCGGGCGGTCCCGGTCCGGGCGGTCCCGGTCCGGGCGGT
This sequence comes from Solirubrobacteraceae bacterium, assembly GCA_035938095.1. Lineage (GTDB taxonomy): Bacteria > Actinomycetota > Thermoleophilia > Solirubrobacterales > Solirubrobacteraceae > AC-64. The sequence continues at coordinate 15,671 of DASZHF010000022.1, read as the reverse complement.
CCTGGTCCCGGTCCCGGACCTGGTCCTGGTCCTGGTCCCGGTCCTGGTCCTGGTCCTGGCCCCGGTCCTGGCGGCACCACTACGGTGGTTGAGGGCGGCACTACGGTGGTTGAGGGCGCTGAAGGTCCGGGTGGTCCCGGTCCGGGCGAGCCACCGGATGGAGGTGTCGCGGGCGGCCCAGACGTAGATCAGGGCGGCGGCCCAGACGTAGATCGGGGCGGCGGCGAAGGGCCCGAGGGACCCGATGCCGCTCCTCCTCCACTCGAGGATGAGCCGACCGGGCCGGTGGAAGACGAAACAGGTCGCTCGTAAGGAGCCACGCTGTCACAGCAGGAAGGTGCGGGCGCGGTAGGCGCCGCCCAAGTTATGACGGCCGAAGCGGCCGGTCGCCCCGCACCTCCTGTGCCAGCGTCGTCCTACCTGATATGCACAACCCCAAGGACCGGCAGCTACGTACTGTGCGAGGCACTTCGTCGCACGGGGATAGCGGGTAATCCGAACGAGTATTTCTCCGGCGGGTACCAGCAGTACTGGACCCCGCGCTGGGGGACGCGAGGGTATCCAGCCTTCCTCAAGCGGGTGACGCGCATCGGGACCACGCCGAACGGGGTGTTCGGCGTGAAGGTCCATGCGATGCAGTTCGAACACTTCGTCCGCCAGGTGGCCGGGAAGCCAACCGTCCCGATGGCCGAGCGGCGGGCTCTCCTCGAACGATGGTTCCCCGAGCCTCGATATATCTGGCTTCGGCGGGAGAACCGACTGCGTCAGGGGATCTCGTACGCCCGGGCGGTGCAGACCAAGATCTGGTGGGATGCCGACGAGGCTCCGGGCCCTTACGACACCCCTCGCCCCGAGGCCCTCGCGTTCAATCGTGACCTGATCGAGCGCTCGATCGCTCAGATGCGCCAGTGGGACGCGAAGTGGGGCCGCTACTTCGAGGCTCACCGCGTCGATCCCCTGGTGCTGAGCTACGAGGAGCTGGTCAGCGACACGGAGGGGGCTTTGCGGCGTGTCATCGCCCTCCTCGGACTCGAGCTTCCGAGCGACTTCCAGCTGCCTCCGTCGCAGTTCCGCCGACAGTCGGACGCGATAACGGAGAAATGGTTGGCTCGCTACGAGGCCGAATCGTCCCCCAATGGGAGTGCCGCGGGAGCCGGGGGGAGTGCCGCGGGAGCCGGGGGGAGACCGGCGCGGTCTCCCCGGACCGGGTCGGAGGCCAGGTCGGCGGCCGACCTCGGGGCCTTCCTGGCCAGTCGCCGCTGGTGGGTGTGCACGACACCCTTCCGACACCTTCGGGCTGACCGGGTCTTCGGTCCCGAGCTGTACGAGTGGATGGCGGCGGACTTCCGCGACCGACTCGGCCAGGGCCTGTTCGCGCGGGACCTGCCCGGCTACGATGCCGCGGCGTTGACGGTTACGGCGGCGAACGCCGGGGCGTTCTCGATCTTCGCCTCCCCGGGTTGGCGCGACCTCATCGCGGCGATCCTGGCTCCCGACTCCACGCGAGAAGTCAACGTCAGCCTGCACCATCACGCGGTCGGGTCCCTCAGCGGTGCGCCCCACAACGATCTGAACCCGGGCTACTTCATCGACGATGATGGAAGCGAGGACATCATCGTGGCCGACCAGGCCGTCTGCTCATACCGCTCGGGGACGACGCCTGAACAGAGACCGGTGGTGGAGCGGGTGCGGTCGGTGGCGGTCATCTACTACGTCGCCAATCCCGACGGCTACCCCGGATGGGGCGGCGCCACCGGCCTATACGCGCGCGTATCGGATCCGGTCGATCGCCCGATGGCGGCAGTACCGCCCATCAACAATTCGCTCGTTGCCTTCGAGTGCACGCCATTCTCGTTTCACAGTTTCATGACCAATCCGCGCTTCGAGCGCAACTGCATGGTGATGTGGTTGCACCGGAGCAAGGAAGAGGTCGTCCGCCGCTGGGGAGGGCACAGCATTGTCGGCTGGTGATCACCGCCGGGTCTGCCTGCTGACGGGGGCCGGCGGGAAGCTGGGTACGTACTTCTGCCGCCACTTTGCCGATCGGTACGACGTCGCCGCCGTTTACCGGTACAACCGGCCAGCGGTGGCGGCGCAGGACCAGTACGCCCTCGATCCGCTGCGCGCCAGCGAACCGCTCCCGGATAACGGCCACCCGGTTTTCGCCATTCAGGCCGACCTCAACTACGAGTCTGAATGCGAGCGGATAGTCGATGCGACCCTGAGTCGCTTCGATCGGATCGATCTGCTCGTGAACGCGGCGGCGGCCTCGACGTGGGCCCCGATGCTGGGAAACAATCGCCTGCTCGCCAGCGCCAGCACCCAGCTGGAGACCAACGTCATCGCCCCCCTGCGTCTCTCGGCCATTGCGGCCCGCCGGTTCTGGCAGGGGCGAGACGAGGAGAACCGGTTGCACAACCGCAACGTGGTCAACGTCTCGAGCGTGGCCGGGTTGCGTCTGTATCCGCGCGCAGGCCAGAGCGTCTACGCGGCCTCGAAGGCGGCGCTCAACCACCTGACCGGGCACATGGCCGAGGAGTTCGCGGCCGTCGGGGTGCGCGTCAACGGCACGGCGGCCAACAGCTTCCCGGCCCTCGTCTCGGTGGAGCGGGCCGCGAGAGCGATCACCGACCTCGATGAAGGGTCGCTCAACGGTTCGCTCGTCGTCGTCGACGGGGATCAGGACGAGGTGATCGAGTTGCGCCCCTTCGTCGCCCCCGCCAGGGACCGGACCCACGCCTGAAGTCAGCGTCATCGTCGGAGCGCTTGATCCGCGGGAGGCGGCCGCGGTGGTCGAGCTCTCCCGCCGCTTCCGCGAGTACCGGCCATCGTCATACCGGCCGGCGGCCAGAGCGTCGGCGGCCGGCCCGCCGGGGGTGCCCGCGCCCCGCCGACCAGGGTTGGCCACGCTCCCGGGCCGAGTCGATGCCTCGCGGAACTTCCGGCGAACCGGGGGCCGGCACGGCCGGATCGACCGGGATCCGGCCACGCTCGCGGGAAGGTCCAACTACTTCCGGGCCACCTACGCTCAGGGCAGTAAGACGGCTCCGGTTGCTGCCCAGCGTGTGCTCCACCACGAGCGTCTGCGGGAAGCAGCACGCGCCCTTTACGGACGCACTGTCATCGATCCCTACGTCGTCTTCGCAAACCTGCTCATTCCGGGACAGGAACTCGGAATCCATACCGATATCCCGGTCTTCCGGGGGGTGAACCATCAGACGGTGCCATCGTGGCTGCGCGTGGTCATGCTCCACTCGGGGTTGTTCGATGACCAGCGCATCCCGATCGCGACCGTAGTGCTGCATTTTGGCGAGGCTCGCGGTGGCGAGTTCGTCTTCTACCCGGACGGCCCTGGAGGTCCGGTCGCCACCCACGTTCCCAGCCACAACTCGGGCGTGATGATCGACGCGGACTCGATCTTCCACGGTGTGGATCGCGTGCACGGCGATGACACAGGGATGAGGCAGCTACGGTCTCACATGCGATTGGTGCACGATGATGGTGACGGGTGGAGCCTGCGTGACTCGCACCGCTCCGTGGCGCGGTTCGCCAGCGGAGATGTGCGCTTCTCCGTTTCGTGGAAGGCCCGCTGCTTCGTCGATCAATCTGAGCAGGCCGCGGCCTCCGAGGCCCAAAGCGACCTCTCCCTCGAAGCCGTGGTGGAGCGTCTGACGGTCGACCTCCGCACACGCGACCGGCTGCCCGGCGGGGCCGACGGCCTGTCCGAGTTGGAGCTGGCCCATCTGCTGATCGACGAGTTCGTTCCCTTTCCGCCACCCACTCTCAGTCGACCCGAGAGCACCGCCACCGCGAGCTCTTGATCGGCCCGACCTACTCGAGCGTCGGTGCGGCTCCTCGTTCATACTGGCCCCGCGTTGGGGCATCTGCGCCCGATGCTTGCCATCGCCCGCGCTTGGCGGGATCGGGGTCACGAGGTTGTCGTGGTCACGGCACCCAGGGTCCGAACGGAGGTCAAGGGGTTGGGCTTCGACTTCATCGGGCTCCCCCGGATCGAGGGGGTCGGCGGGGAGGGGTTTAGGACGGCGCTTCGAGACGGGAACCAGGATCAGCGCCAGCAAGCCGTAGCGCAGAAGCTCCTCGAGATGGCTGCGGTCTGGACTACACCGCTGGCCGGCGTGATCGAGGCCTACGAGCCGCAGGTGGTCCTCCGGGAGACCACCTCCCTGGCCGCGCTCTTCGCGGGCGAACTCACCCACACTCCGGTCGGAACCTTCGACTACGCCCTGCGCCCGCGGGGCCCCATCGTAGACCGCGTGCTGAGCGATCAGTTTGCCGCGTTCCGCAGGGAGCTCGGACTCCCCGCCGAGCCCGACCTCGCCGCTCTCAACCGATGGCTGACGCTGGCGGGCGCACCCCCAGAGTGGTTCAGGGCGGGCGACCTAACGCCCACGACACACCTCATACAGCCCCCTGAGCTCCGCCCCTGGGAGGGCGAATCGGTGGACCGGCTAGTGCAGTCGCTCGACGATCGCCCGCTCGTTTGGGCCACGCTTGGGACCGCGTTCAACGCCGAGCCAGGAGTGTGGCCCATGGTCCTCGAAGGCCTGGCCGAGGTCGATGCCAATGTCGTGGCCACGGTTGGCCCTGACCTCGACCCGGCGGTGTTCGGGCCCCAACCGTCGCACGTTCGCCTCGAGCGGTTCATCTCTCAGGCGCTCATCCTTCCGCACTGCACGGCGACGCTTACTCACGGTGGGTACGGCTCGCTCATGGGTGCCCTGCGCCAAGGTCTGCCCTGCGTGGTGGTTCCGCTGCCCGCCGGCGACAATTGGCGCAACGCCACCAAGGTCGAGAGGCTCGGCGCGGGCATCGCCATCCACGAAGACTCACGCTCCGCTGGCGCGGTCCGTAAAGCTGTCGCAGCCGTATTGACAGAGCCCAGCTACCAAGAGGCGGCCCGGCGGCTTGCGGCCTCGATCGCTTCGTTACCCCCGACCAGCCATGGGGCGACACTGCTCGAACGCCTAGCGCGAGAACGTCAGCCGATCCACTCCTGAGCCGTCCGTCCCGAGTCGCCCCGACAATGGGCGCGTCAAGCGCTGAGCGTCATCCAGCTGACGCGCTAGTCACGGCGAGGACGATTCGGGCCGCCGCCTCGAAATTTTCATCCGCGGCTTGGGCGAAAGGGAGTAGGGTCGGGCAAAGGTCTCTTGGCCGCTTCTGTCGTCTCGTTTTCGCGCGGGCCTGCTGTGTCGTTTTGTGGCGACCTTCGCGCACGGCTCGTCCCTAGCTACCGAGATGCCTCCGACTACGAGACCTCGGAGACGCTCTGTGCAGCCGCCATTCGAGGGCTCTAATCACAAGCCTTTCGAGCCTTAGGAGACGCAGATGTCGGTCACAACCGATCAGAGCCCAGGCGTAGGGGCCAAAGGCGACACAATCCGCCCCTTCCGCGTCGACATTCCGGAAGAGGAATTGGCCGACCTTCGCCGTCGAATCGCCGCGACCCGGTGGCCCGAAAGGGAGACCGTTACGGACGATTCGCAGGGAGTGCCGCTCGCGATGATGCAGGAGCTCGCGGGCTACTGGGGGACCGATTACGACTGGGGCGCGTTCGAAGCGAAACTCAACGCCCTCCCTCAATACATCACCGAGATCGACGGGCTCGACATTCACTTCATTCACGTTCGCTCCCAGCACGAGGACGCGCTGCCGCTGATCGTGACCCACGGGTGGCCGGGCTCGATCATCGAGCAACTGAAGATCATCGAGCCGCTCACCAATCCCACGGCCCACGGCGCGAGCGCATCGGACGCGTTCCATCTGGTGATTCCCTCGCTGCCGGGCCACGGGTTTTCCGCCCAGCCGACGGGCACCGGGTGGGATCCCGTCCGCATCGCGCGTGCTTGGGTCGTGCTCATGAAGCGCCTCGGATACGCCCGGTTTGTGGCCCAGGGCGGCGATTGGGGTGCGGCCGTCACGCAGACGATGGGTGCACAGGCCGCTCCGGAATTGCTCGGCATTCATTCCAATATGCCGGGTACTGCTCCAGCCGATCTCGTAAAGGGGTTCGAGCAGGGCGATCCGCCGCCATCCGATCTTTCAGGCGAGGAGAGGCGCGCGTACGAGCAGTTGAGCAACTTCTATGCCAAGCACGTGGCCTACGCCCTAATCATGTCGACCCGCCCGCAAACGTTGTACGGGCTGGCGGATTCACCCATCGACCTCGCGGCGTTCATGCTCGACCACGGCGACGGCACCGGCCAGCCCGGGCTCGTCAAGCAGATCCTTAACGGAGACCTGCCCGGCGACCTCACCCGAGACGACATCCTCGACAACATCACGCTCTACTGGTTGACGAACACCGGCGTTTCCTCGGCTCGTCTGTATTGGGAGAACAAGGCCGACTTCTTCGACGCCAAGAACATCACCATCCCGTTCGCCATCAGCGTCTTTCCCGACGAGCTCTACCAGGCCCCGCGGAGCTGGGCAGAGCGCGCGTATCCACACAACCTCATCCATTACAACAAGCTCGACCGAGGCGGCCACTTCGCGGCCTGGGAACAGCCGCAACTCTTCTCCGAAGAGATCCGAGCGGCGTTCCGACCGCTCCGGGAGGGAGCGACGAACTGACGAGCGCTGCACATACAGACACGACCAGGCTGGGCCGGAGTCCATCGTTCGGCCCGCTGAAGCAGGTCGACGCCGGACAACTGAATGTCGGCTACGTCGAAGTAGGCCCTGCCGACGGGCCGGCCGTGATTCTCCTGCACGGGTGGCCGTATGACATCCACAGCTACGCCGACGTTGCGCCGCTACTGGCAACGGGCGGCTACAGGGTGATCGTCCCGTTCTTGCGCGGTTACGGGACGACGCGCTTTCTCTCGGATGAAACGTTCCGCAACGGGCAGCAGTCGGTTCTCGCCGTCGACACGATCGCCTCGATGGACGCCCTTGGAGTCGACCGGGCAGTCGTCGCCGGTTTCGACTGGGGAGCGCGCACGGCCGACGTCGTCGCTGCACTGTGGCCTGCGCGCTGCAGGGCGCTGGTCTCGGTCAGCGGCTATCTGATCGGCAGCCAAGAAGCCGGGCGGCTGCCGTTGCCGCCGGGGGCGGAGCTCAAGTGGTGGTACCAGTACTACTTCGCCACCGAGCGCGGTCGGGCGGGATACGACAAATACCGGCGCGACTTTGCGAAGCTCATTTGGCGGACCGCGTCGCCGAAGTGGAAATTCGACGACGCCACCTTCGATCGCAGCGCGGCGTCCTTCGAGAACCCGGACCACGTCGCTATCGCGATTCACAACTATCGCTGGCGACTGGGGCTGGCCGAAGGCGAGGCCGAATACGACGAGCTGGAGAAGCGGCTCGCCGAGGGGCCGGTGATCACAGTGCCGACGATTACGCTCGAGGGTGACGCCAACGGTGCGCCGCATCCGGAGCCGAGTGCCTACGCCGAGAAATTCGCGGGCAAGTATTCGCACCGAGCGATCGGGGGCGGCATCGGACACAACCTTCCCCAGGAAGCCCCGAAAGCTTTTGCCCAAGCCGTCATCGACGTCGACGCCAACTAACGACGGAGCTCTCATGCGTGGAGCTAGGGGGCCATGAATCCCGACCTCCTAGGTGCGATCGAGCAGAGTTCCGAGCGCCGACAATTTGATACGCTCCGCCCAGGCTGTCTCGTTTGTCGGGGACATTGAAGGTACGCGCTGCGCAGGTGTACTGGGTCGCGGTGATGGTGTTGGCCGTCGCCGCGCTCGTCGGTGGCGCAAAGCCGGTGCACGCGCAGGAGAGCACCGACCACAACGCGCTCATCTTCGTTCACGGCTACGTGGGCTCTGGCGCCCAGTTCGAGTCGCAGAAGATGCGCTTCGTCGAGAACGGCTATCCGGACAGCTATGTGCAGGTGCTCGAGTACGACTCGACTCCCGCCACTCCCGTCCCCGGCGCGAGTGGGCTCAATCCCGCCGGGATCCAGCTGATCGAGCAGCAGCTGTTCCCGCGACTCGACCAGCTGATTGCGCAGCTCAAGGCCGAGACCAGGAGGCCCCAGGTCGACCTGCTCGCGCATTCGCTTGGCACCACATTGATGCAGGACTACCTGAACAGCAACCCGGCCCGCGCGGGAAATGTGGCGCACTACGTGAACATCGACGGTCGCACCGCCAGCTCTCCACCTGGCGGCGTATCGACGCTGGCCCTATGGGCCACCAGGGGACCGCTGTCACCCCCCGGCCGCTCGATCACCGGCGCGACCAACGTCAGCATCCCAGACTCGACGCATGTCCAGGCGGCCACCTCCGTCGTGTCCTTCGGCGCGATGTACAAGTTCTTCAACGGCAGGCCGGCTGCCACCACCGACATCGTCCCGGAGAGGGGCAACATCACGCTCGGGGGGAAGGCGCTGCTGTTCCCGAACAATTCTGGGCTGTCGGGCGCGACCGTGCAAGTCTGGCCGATCGACGATGCCACCGGTCAGAGGACGAGCACAGACCCGCTCGCGACGTACCAGATCGACAGCAGCGGGGACTGGGGCCCGGTCCAAGTTCAGTCCGGCCGGCGCTACGAGTTCGCACTCTTGCGGCCCGGGGTCCCCGTTCACCACTTCTACTACGAGCCGTTCCTACGCAGCGACCACCTGCTCCGCCTGCTGGAGTCCGACGCCCTGAGGAGCGCGGGAGGGCCGCCGAGCAACAAGAGCGTCGCGATGGTGATCCTCCGCTACAAGGAGCTCTGGGGCGATCAGGGCTCCGACAGCGACTTCCTCGCCCTCAACGGCGTCAATGTGTGCAACGCGGCGATCTGTCCGCTGAACCATCTCGTCAATGCGCTCTTCGCCCACGACCGGGGAGATGACGGCAAGACCGATCTCAGCAAGCCGGACCCGGTCTATTACCAGCTCCCGTTCGTGTCGGGCGCCGACGTCTACATGCCGGCGCAGAACCCGCCGGTTGGAAAGGTGACCGTGACGCTGCGGTCTCGCGGCGGGGGCCCGGCGCGCAGCGTGATCTTCCCGAACTTCCCGGCGAGCACCGATGTCGCCACCGTACAGCTCAACGACTTCGAGCAGTCACCCTCGGGCCCGGGGACGACTTTGGCGCCGGCGACGACCGCGGCGCCCGCGACGTGCGTCAGGCGCGACCGCTTCGCCTTTCGCATCCAAGGCCCGCGCCACGGCCGGATCGTCCGCGTCGACGCGTACGTCGACGGCCGGCGGGTCAAGCACGTCCACGGCCACCGCGTCGGGCGGCTCACGCTGCGTCGTCCCGCAGGCAAGGACGACTTCCGGGTCATCATCGTCACCCGGACCAGCAACGGCCACCGCAGCGTGAGCGTGCGCCATTTCCACCGCTGCGGGAATATCCGGCCGGTGACCCGCGTGCCCCGGCACCGCCACCACCACTGACGAGCCAACAGATCGGCGAACGCGCGGAGACTGCTCCCTGCGGTTGATGACCGAGGGCGCGCCGTCGGGGTCAGTCCGTGTGGTCGACTGCGCTCGCGAGTCCGTGCCAGGTGGTCTGGGTGATGGTGTCGACGAGAGCCGCGCGGGGGACGTCGCGGTGCTCGAGCCACCATAGCGCGAGCCCGGTCATCGCCGAGCGCAGCATCTCCGCAACGGGCACGATCAGTTCGGGCGCAAGCGCAAGTCGGGGTTCGGCTTGGAGGAGGCCTGCGATGGCGGCGCGGGCGGTGTCGCGCATTGTTGCGTGGAAGGCGCGGATCTCCGGGTCGCCGGTCACGTCGTTGAACAGCATCGCCCAGGCGAAGGGGTGGGCTTCGACGTAGGCAAACCAGGCGTCGGCAGCGGCGGGCACGCGCCGCGCCAGTGGTCCGGCGGCTGTTATTCCCTCGGCGAGGGTGCGCAGCAGCTCGTCGCGGTGAGCTGCGAGCAGCTCCAGGTAGAGGTCCTTCTTGGAGGCGAAGTGCCGGTAGACGATCGGCTTGGTCACGCCGGCCCGCGCGGCGAGCTCCTCGAGCGAGGCGTAGTCGTAGCCGTGCTCAGCAAACAGCTCGCTGGCGGCGGTTACGAGCGTCGCTCGGCGCTCGGCCTTGGGTAGTCGTCGGGTTGGGCTTGCCATGTTACTCGTCGGTTACTTATACTCCTCGGACCCGACAGAAGGAGCGGTATGTCCGAGCTTGTGCACGATCCCGTCCGCCGCCAGCGGCTCGGCTTCCACCAGGACGGCGATGTCCTGCACGCCGAGGTCTGGGCCGCGCCCGGCGGCGATGTTCCTTCCCACTACCACCCTGCTCAGGAGGAGCGCTTCGAGGTGGTTTCCGGAGCGGTGCGGTTCACGATCAATGGCCACCGGATCAACGCCGGACCGGGGACACGCGTGGTTGCGCCGGTGGGCGTCAAGCATTCGTTTCGCAATACCGGCGACGTCGAGGCGCACCTGCGGGTCGAGGTCGAGCCGGCGTTGCAGCTGCAGGGCTTCCTCGAGGAAGCGGCGGCGCTCGCCCGCGCCGGCCGCTACACCCGCCACGGACTACCGACACGGCCCGGCGCGGTCGTCGAGCTCGCCGACCTGATGGTCCGCTACGCCGACACCACCGTGATGGCATTCCCGCCTCAAGCGATCCAGCGCCTCACGCTGTGGCCGCTCGCACGCCTGCGACGCAGGCAGGCGTGAGATGCCCGACGCGCTGACGCTCTACGTCTGCTGGGGCCTATTTCGCACCCCGCGGCCCGGCCATCCCTGTCGCAACGCCTACGACGCGCTCATCACCGCCGGACACACCCCGAGGGTCGTGCGCTGCTATGGCTGGGGACTCCTCCCCCCCTGGCTGAACCGGTCACGCGGACGCCGCAACGTCCGCCGCCTCACCGGACAAGACTGGGTCCCCGTCCTCGTCTCGTCCGACGGCACCGTTGTCGGCGGTAGCGAGGCGATCATCGCGTGGGCTACCGCCTGAGCGAGGCCGGCACCTTCCCACTCTTGATCTGTCGAGTCGAGCCCCGTGTGCGAGGATGGACTCGAGGCTGCAGCCGCAGCCAAAACGTCCACTGCACGACCGGGAAACGAGGGGTGAAGAGTGGGATTCTTAGACCGCCTTAAGGGCGCCGCTGAGTCGGCGCAAGCAGCGACGAGCAAGTTCGGCGTCGGCGCGTCCGCTGGCCAGATGGACCTCGCGAACAGGGCGCAGAAGCTGACCAAGGTCGGCGTCGACACGCCTGCGCACATCGACTCGATGACGCCGACCGGGAACACCGACACGCCCGGCGGCACCGAGTACGACATCACGCTGACGATCAGCCCCGCAGGCGGCGAGGCTTATCACGTGACGATGAACCAGTACATCTATCCGTCGAACCCCTTCACCGAGGGCGAGAACGTCACGGTGAAGGTCGACCCGGACGACGCGAACGTCGTCATGATCTTCGGACACGCGTGATCACGACGGGCTTCCTCGACAGCTGAACGGCACCGCCCAGCAGGCGGTCAACCCCGGCGCGATGGCCGGGGAGACGAGGCTCGAGCGCCCCACGCCGCCACGTCCGTGCGCCCGCATCAGTCGACGAATGCACGCGTCCTACGAACGACAACCCCGACTCCTCCCGCTCGTCGAACGCCAGGCACCTCATCCGCCGCGGGCTCCTCCTTATCGAATGCAAGCGCTACTCCCCCAGATCGCAGTGTTGCCCACCTAAGGACCCGGGGGCTCGGCGCGGTGTCGGGTGCCCGATGGGTCCTTGAGCGGCGAGGTCGGCGAGCTAGATGGATCCGCGCGGCGCGAGTTCGCGGCGGCCGACCTTGCGAGAAGTGCCCGGGCCGGTTAGCCTCGCCCCACGGTATCCCGAGCCCCAGGAGGACGACCATGGCACAGCTTGTTGGAAAGCGCTTCGAGAACCACGACGAGGTCAGGGAGTTCACCGATGGCAAAGGCCGTGTGGAGCTGGTCGATCTCAACGGGCACGCCATCGGGCGCGGGACCTTCGAGCCGGGCTGGCGCTGGTCAGAGAACGTGAAGCCCCTCGCAGGTACCGACTCCTGCCAAGTCGAGCACATCGGATACGTACTCCAAGGCCGCATGGCGCTCAAGATGGACGACGGCAGCGAGCAGGAGTTCGGCCCCGGCGACACCTTCCACATGCCGCCCGGACATGACGCCTGGATCGTCGGCGACGAGACATGCATCCTGCTCGACTTCGGGGGCCTGAAGGGCTACGCCCAGGCCAGCTGACCCTCGCCAACCCACGAGCGGCGGCGTCGGCCTGAAGTCGCCAGGGCCGCGGTCGCAAAAGTTCGTGGAGCCCTCACGGAGGGCATCCTAATACGTCCATCTCGGGCGTCTCGGCGTGGGCGGTGGCGTGCCTGCTTGCTTCGGGTTGGGGTGTGGTTCACCGCTATTTGTGGCGGTGCAGCGTATGTGGCGGGCCCTTCGTGCAGCCGCGGTACTTGCGCACGGTGACGATTTTCCGGTCGTTGTTGGTAGTGGCGATGATCTTGAGGGTGAAGATTCCCTCGGGGATGCGTTTGATCTGAAGGTGGTCGATCCCGCGGCCAGGGCTTTCGCGCACCGTCTTGATTCGTCGTCCGTTGATTTGTGCGACGACCCGCACGATGCGCCGGCCTGGTGGGTGGTGGATCTTGAAGGCGAACAGGCGTGTGTCCTTGCAGCCGGATGTCGCTGGGAGGCCGAGGGGGTTGGTTGGGCTGGGTACCCCGGATTGGAGGTTGGCGGTGGGCGGGCACGCACCTGGGCGGGCGGGGTGGTCTGGGGTCATCGCGCTCGGGCGCGTGACTGGGTCGTCGGGCCGGCGCGTCTGCAACTCGCTGAGCGGAGCTCTGGTGAAATCCATGATCAGCTCGGTGAACGCGACCGCCTGGCGTCGTATCGCGGCGATGTCGAGGAAGTCGATCACGCTCATGTCGGCGTTCAGCAAATAGGTGGGGCCGGTGATGAAGTTCCCGGAGGGCAGGCCAGAGATCGTCCAGAAGCCTTCCCCGTCGCCGGCCCAGCTTGTCTGATCGGGCGAGCGCGAATCAGTACCGAACGGCCGCAGTACGCGGTCTTCAGTGACGTTCGCGGCGGTGAGCGATGCGCGTATGCGGTCGATGACGGCCTGGTGTGGTGAGGAAAAGCCGGCGCCGATCTCGTACTTCCCCGTCTTGACGAAGGTGCCGGTGGCGTCCGGTAACCACTCGAGCGCGCCGAGGTGTTCGATCGTCATGGCGGCGGCCGTCCGCGCGACGTAGTCGTCGGCGTGCTTTGTGAGCCACGTTTCCGTGCCGAGAGCGTTACCGGCCATGTGCCCGGTGCTCAGCAGCACGAGAACGCTCCGGGGGAGCGAGCAGCGCTCGGTCGCGGCGAGGTACTCGGTCATCGCGAGGATAGATTCCGGCCCGTTCTCCTCGAGGCCGTTCGTGCCGTCGTGGTGGGACTGGAGGATCACGAGCTCTTCGCTCGCGCCCGGTATGAAGCCGTACACGTTGGGCGTGGTCACGTTCTTGACGGACGCCTCGAGCGTGAGCCGGACACTGCCGCCGCCGGCGGCCACCTGGCGCAGCGAGGCTCCGGTGTCGCGATCGACAAAGAGCGCTGGGAGGTCGTAGAGCACGCCGTGATAGGGCATGTACATGCCCTTCGACGCGTCCGCGGGAAGATCAAGCACACAAACCAGGCCGACTATTCCGCTCCCCGGGTCGTTGAAGTGAAGCGCGGACTCGACGACGGCTTGGCTTAGCCATGAGCGGTCGTAGGTATCCGCCGGGCTATACCCCGGGCGGTGAGTGGGCGTGCCGTAATCGAGCGCATCGAATGCGCCGAGCGGGACCTTCGTGATCGGGATCTCGACGAGGCCGATCGTGCCTCGAGCGGGCGTCAGCGTCAGCGGCGCGGTGACCCCGCCAGCGGGTGTGCTGCCCGAGTAGGGCACATACCAAGACACCGGGACCGGCCCGGCCCCGATTCCGCCGACCACGTCGAGCCCCCACTTCGACGGCTCCCAGTACTTCAGCGGCACCTGCTCCTTTGTCACACCGATCGCCCCGGCGCGCTCGAGCCGGTCGGCCAGCCCGTCGGCGTAGCGCGTGTGAAGCGGGCTGCCGGTGGCGCGAAGTCCGAGGTCATTGAGCGCGTGGTGTGCCTCGGTCAAGCGTGCCAGAGACATGAAACTGGCCGAGTCGACACGCCTGCTCGCGAGCGGGGCGGCCTCCGCCCGCACGGCCGCCGCCGGCCAGGCGTATCGGGCGACCGTCGCAGCGGCGCCCGCCTGCAAGCCGCTCATCAACAGCTGCCGACGGGTCGTGCCCGTCAATGCGCGCATCGAGAAAACCTCCCTTTCATTTATCCTAGCAAGGCGTTCGCGGGCGCGCGCGCCATAAGCTCTCGCGGGTGATCGAACCGGTAAGAGACGGCGTCTTCTTCCACATTCCGGACAGCCTCCCGCGCGGTCGGCACGACCTCGCACGCAAGGAGGTCATCGCCGCCCAGCGCGAGCGCCTGATGATCGCGCTGACCGAGCTCATGGCCGCCAAGGGCTACGCGGCGGTGACGGTGGGGGCGGTGGCCGACCGAGCGAAGATCTCCCGGGCCAGTTTCTACAAGTGTTTCTCAGACCAAGAGGCGTGCGCGTTTGCCGCCTACGATCGCTTCATCGAGGTTCTGCTCGCCGACCTCCAAGCCGCCGGGGGCGGGGATGATTGGGACGAGATCTTCGGCTCGCTGATCCGGGCCTACCTCGCGGCGCTTCAGCGGGACCTAGTAGTCGCACGCGCGTTCCAGGTCGAGATGGATGCCGTCGGCGCGCGCGCACGTGCCCACCGCCGCGAGGCGCTCGTCCGCTTCGCCCATTACATCCGCGCTGAGCGCGAGCGAGTCTGGACCGGACCCGGCGCCCCCGCCGCGCTCCCGCTCAGCGCGTTCGTCGGCCTCGTATACGCCGCACGCCAGCTCGCCTGTGACGCCCTAGACGCCGAGCAGGAACCCGACCTTCTCGCGCTCGCACCCGACCTCACCACATGGATGAGCATGGTCCTCCGCTCCAACCACGCGGCAGGTGAGCGGACCGTCGCGCGCTCGCGCGCCCGGCCATGACACTCTCGGCGCGAGTGACCCAGCCGGCACACCACGGGCGATCGCTCGCTTAGGCGCCGTGCGGGAGCGGAGTGAGGGCCGTCCTAGCGATCGGAGGTCGTCCGGGGGGCGCCTGCACGGTGTTCGGCTTCTTACGGGCCGGCCGGTCGGGCGTCGCGCTGGTGGCGTCGCAGCGCGAGCACGCAGGCCGCCTGGTACCAGCTCCAGAGCGCGGCGAGGACTACACCTCGGGGGCCGTCGCGGTAACCGCGACGGGTCACGAAAGCGCAATAGGCCGCTGCGATCGGCGCGCGGATCAGCATCGAGGGCGCGAAGCGCTCCCCCGCGGCGTGGCGCTTCCGGCCCTCGTGGTGCACGTAGCGCCGATGCCTTCGCACGAGCTGTCGGTACCCGCGCATCCAGCGGTGATGGATCACGTTGCCGTCGCGAAGGGGGATAGCGATGATGTCGTAGCCTGGCCGCAAGTCCAGGCCATCGTGGACGCGCGAGGAGAAGGACACACCCCCGACGCGCGCCAGGAGGGCGTGGTCCCGCTGGGGTCCCCAGATCCCTCCACGAATCGGGCGCGACCGGAAGTAGAGCCGCATCGGAGCGACGATCAGCCCGGTCGTCGTGAGATCCTCGGACTCCAGCAGCTCGCGGATGTCGTGGGCCAGACGCGG
>DASZHF010000021.1:0-3667 GCA_035938095.1 Solirubrobacteraceae bacterium | reverse complement strand
TCGGCCTGGATCGCGCGCGCCACCCGGCTCCCCTCGCGCACGGTGCCCGCCGCGCGCGCGTGCAGGAACAGCTCGAACGCCAGGCGTGAACGCCGCCGGCCCGCCACCACGGCAAACAACGTATTGACAGCGATCTCCTCGCTCCAGCGCAGCTTGCTGTTCTCGGGACCCGACGAGAGGTTCACCGAGCGGTCTCCGTCGCGGATGGCGGCGCCCAGCACCTCGGAGGTGAGCAGGTTGAGGATCCCGTAGTCCCACCACCGGGGGTCGTAGCCGGAGAGCGACAGGAATCTCGAACCGGGCGCCCGCAGCACGATCAGCCCGCCCGCGGCGGTCCCGCCGATCTCGAGCAGGTGCACGCTCGCGCGTTGCTCGCCCGCCATGCGGCCCACCGCCTCACGAACAAACGCCTCATCCCGCGGGTCCGCCAAGCGGTCGTAGCGCGTCGCCCGCCCGATATGCGCCGCCCGCGCCCGGTGCAGGCGTAGCACCTCGTCCAGGCCCCGGTCGACCTCTCCCGGCTCGCGCAGCTCGGTCACCGCCCACTGGTGGCCGTCGCGCTCCAGGCGGTTGCGTGCGCGCCGGATGCTCTCGGTGACGTTTCGCTTGAGCTGGCGGCGCAGGTCCTCCGGGGAGCCCGGAAGCGACACGATCACGCAGGCCTGGCTGTACATGGTGGCGACGAAGCTGCCGGAAGCGGGAGGCACGCTGTCCGGATCGAGCCAGCCCTCCTCCAGCGGCACGAAGACCTCGATCCAATCCCAGTCGGGCTTGCCGTGCAGGAACTCCAGGATCGTGCGCGTGGCCCGCCGCCGCACCGCGGGCAGGATTACGATCTGGGCGAGTTCGGTGAGCGGGTCCTGGCCCGCCCCGAGTAGGCGCAGGCGCGTCAGGCGGGCGGGCCCGATCCCCGAGACGTCGCGGTAGAAGGGCGCGAACGCGACCAGCCGCTCGCCCTCCCAGACCGTGGCCGCGCGCAGCTCGCCCGGGGCCACGAAGTGCTCCGCCCACGTTCTCAGCCAGGCTGGGTGCGCGAACGGATCCTGGATCTCGGATGCGTCATACAGCTCCGTCCAGGCCGGCACCAGCTCCTCGAGGTCTCCTGGGCTGCTCAACAGCTCCACGCGCCAGCCGCGACTGGCTCGCGCCTGGCTCGGCTGTGCCCGGTCGTGTGCCAGCCCACCGCCATCCGCAGGTTCCGTCTGTCGCGCAGGCACGCCATGGCCAGGCTAGCCCATGGCGGCGCCCATGAGCCAACCTAAGATGGCCCAGGGATGCGCGCTCTGATCGTCGACCCGTGGGACGGCCGGGCCACGCTGGCCGCGGTCCGGGCCCTCGGAGCCGCCGGGTGGCACGTGGGAGTGGGCGCGCCGCGACCACGGACGCTGTCGACCGCCTCGCGCTGGTGCACCTATTGGGATCCGGTACCGAGCCTCGAGCAGGGCCTCGATGCGTTCGTCGACGCGGTCAACGGGGCGGTATCGCGACGCGGTTATGACGTGGTGTTCAGCTCGAGTGACGGCGAAGTGCTGGCGCTATCCCACGCTCGGGAGCGAATCGACGCGCGTGTGCCGTACGCGTCGGACGAGGTGGTGGCGCGCGCCTTCGACAAGCTGTGCCTGGCCGAGGCCGCCACCCGGGTTGGCATCGCAAGTCCCGCCATGGCACTGGCCGGCGATCCGATCGCCGAGCGCCTCTCGCAGCGCCCGGTGGTGGTCAAGGAGCGCACCCACGGCGCGCTCGCGGTTCATGGACGCCCGGCGCGCGCTGAGGTCGCCATATGCCACAGCCCCGTCCAGGTTGCCGCCCGGCTGGCTGCGCTGAACGGAACCGCTCTCATCCAGGAGCTCGTCGAGGGTCGCCTCGGCGCGTTCACCGTGGTGGTCGATCGGGACGGCGACGTGCTCGCACGCGTGCAGCAGCGCGCCGAGCGCACCTGGCCGGCGACCGCGGGCTGCAGCGTCCGCGCTCGCACCGTGGCGATCGACGAGGAGCTGGCCACGAAGGTCGGCGCTCTGATGGCCGAGCTCGGGTGGTTCGGGCTCGCTCAGCTGCAGTTCATGGAACCCGAGGGCGCCGAACCGCTGCTGATCGATTTCAACGGTCGCTTCTACGGCTCGATGTCACTGGCGCTGGGTGCGGGCGTTAACCTGCCCGCCCTGTGGGCGTCACTGGCCACGGGGGACCGGCCCACGGGACGCCACGACGGCAGGCCGGGCGTGCGCTACCAGTACCTGGAGGGCGACCTGCAGGTGGCCCGGGCCGAGCGCCGGGGCGGGCTGGGGCGCGATCTTGCCAGCTGCCTGCGCTACGCCGTGGGAGCCCGCCACAGCATCCTCAGCGCGCGCGACCCACGCCCGGGCTTGAGGGCGAGCCTGGGCCTGCTGGGCGAGGCCGCGCAGGTCCTGCGGCACCGCCTGCCCGGCGCCCGCCGCGGCCCATGAAGGCCGAGGGGATCGCCGACCGCGCCGCTTCGGACCGCGCCCTGGTATTCGGGTCCCTTCCCGGGCAGGGCCGCGACCTCGACCTCCTGGTCCGATCCCCCGAGCACGGCGCGATCGGGGAGGCGCTGGCGCGCGGGGGGTTCGAGCGTGAGCGCGACGAGTGGGTGCGTTTCGCGGAATGCTCGGTCGAGGTCGTCGAGCTGGTGCCGGCGGCGCGCTGGCATCTCCCCGACGCAGAGCTCGGTGCGCTGTTCGACGACGCCGTCGCGATCGATGGTTTCGAGCGGCTGGTGCGGCCAGCCGCGCATCATGCCTTGTTGATCCTGGCGCGCCGGTTGGCGGGCGGCGACGGCAGGCTCGACGCCAAGCGGCGGGCGCGCCTGGAGACAGTGCTGCGCGATGACGCCTCCGCCTGGGAGGCGGCCGGGAGGCGGGCGGATGCATGGGGCGCTGGCCTGGCCCTCGAGCAGCTCCGCCGGGTCCACGGCACCGGCGTGCCCGCGCCCCGTACGGCTCGTGCCCGGGCCGTCGCCGAATACGCCGCGCGAGCGGGCGCGTCCCCGCTGCGCACGGTCCTGACCGTGGGGCGCCTCCAGATTCCGCGCCGCGCTCGCGGTCACGTGATCGCGATCTCGGGGCTCGACGGCGCGGGCAAATCCTCCCAAGCGCAGGCGCTTGCGGGCACTCTGGACATGCTGGGCTACGAGTCGGCCACGGCCTGGACCCGCATCACCTACGAGGGCTGGGTCTGGCGCCTCGCTTGGCCGGCCAAGCGCGCCCTGACCAGACCGCTGGCGCAGCTTCAGCGCTGGGCACGCCGGCCGGGAGGGGCCGCCGGCCCGGAATCGCGGGCGGGTGACGCCGGCCCGCCCGGCCCGGCCTCGCGGGCCGGTGACTCCGGCCCGGTGAGCTCCGACGCCGGCATGTCCTCCGACCCCAGCCTGTCCACTGACTTCGATCCCGTCAAGCGGCTGCGCCAGCGCAGCCGGCTGCTCACCGAGTTGTGGACGGGAGTGATCGCGCTCGCCAACGGCATCTCTCAGCGCCGTCTGACCCGGAGCGAGCTCCGCCGCGGTCGCGTCGTCGTGTGCGATCGCTACACGCTGGACTCGGTCGTCGCCCTGCGCTTCCTGTACGGAGAGAGCCGGCCCTTCGCGCTGCAGCGCCGGCTGATCGGGTTGCTGTCTCCAAAGCCCACCCGCGCCTACCTGCTCGACGTCTCA
>DASZHF010000020.1:0-16162 GCA_035938095.1 Solirubrobacteraceae bacterium | reverse complement strand
ATCGAGAACCGAGATGTTGGTCCGCGACTCGGCCCGGATGCGGACGAAGTCGTTGAGGATCGACTCTTCGGTGAGCTGCTCGACGATCTGGGTGCCCGTGGGCCCGCCCGTGAACCCGGTGGCGATGACTGGTTGGCCCAGCGCCTTGAGCGTGCGGGCGATGTTCACGCCCTTGCCTCCGGCTCCGGTGTGCTGATCGACAGTCCGGTGCCGGCGTCCCAGCCTGAAGTTGGGTACCGACAGCGACTTGTCGATCGCCGCGTTGAGGGTGACGGTGATGATCATGCGCCTCCTATGGGTCACGCAACTTCCGTGCCCGCCCGCCGGTCGACGCGCGCCTCGCGCCTGCGGTTAGCGCGGCGCCGGAGAACGACGAGGAGCAGGCTACACACAACCAGCCCCCCGAGCAGCGCCAGCGTCACGGCGCGCGAGAAGTAGTCGCCCAAGCGCTGCCCGAGCGTCGCCGCGGACACGGCGCGGGCGGTCACCACCGGCACCTGACCGACGATGCGAGCTCCAGTTCGGATCACCGCGGATCCCTCCGGGGCGCCGGCGGTCAGGGGGCCCGAGACCTGCCTGGGAACGCCGACCAGCGACACCGTGTAGCGCTCGCCGGCGGGGATGACGAACGACACGGTCCGGGCCGCGACGAGGTCGACGTACTGGCCCGACCGGTAGCGCAGGGCGGCGCGGGCGAGGGCCTGGCCGCGAGAGATCACGTGGGCCACGCCCGGGCGGGGCGAAGCCGGACGGGGTGAAGGCGGGCGGGGTGAAGCCGGGCGGGGCGAGGGCGGGCGGGGCGAAGCGGGACGGGGCGAAGCCGGGGCGCCGCGCGAGGGGGCGCCCGGGGTGGTGGCCGGCGTGGCGGCCAGGGCGCCAATCCCCGCGGTACCCAGCAGCACGCACGTCGAGACGAGGACCGCCGGGAGGCGGTGAGCTATGTTCACCGGCGCAGCTTGACCCGTTGCCCGGGCCGAAGCGCGTGGGGATCGAGCCGGGGGTTGAGGGTCTCGATCGCAGCCACGCCGATGCCGGTTCGCAGCGCGATGCGCGACAGGGTGTCGCCTCTGCGGACCCGATAGAAGCGGTGGTGCGACCGATGATGGTGCGCGCCGACGGTCGCAGCCGGCGGAGTGACGTGACGCTTGCCCGAGCTCGAGCCGCCGACCACCGCCACGACCACGACCGCAAATCCCACCAGGGCCATCGGCGCCAGGTAGCGCACTAGACGTCTGGGGCGCATCGCGCAGCCGATGATAGCCGCGCAATAGCGCCATTTCCGGCCTTTCAGCGCGCATCGCGCCGAGCCAGCTCCCACGTCAGCGCGCGGAGTCGCTCGGCTTCGGCCCGGGCTGCCACGGAGGGCTCGCCGCCGGTGGCGGCGTGGGCGGCCGCGATCGAGCGCGAGGCGGTCACCAGGCCGCTCGCGGGGCCGGCCGCGAACGCCGCCGAGAGGTTCTCCACCCGACCCCCCTGGGGGCCCACCCCGGGGAGCAGGAAGACGGCGTGTGGCATCAGCTCGCGCATGCGATCGAGATGGCCAGGTGCGGTGGCGGCCACGACCGCACCCACCGAGGCGAGCCCATGACTGCCGATGTCGCCGGCGCCCAGGCGCGTCACCAGCTCGGCCAAGCGCTCCCACACGCGATCGCCCCCGGCCAGCTCGAGCTCCTGCACGTCCCCGGCTCCGGGGTTGGAGGTGCGCACGAGCACGAACACCCCGCGACCCCGCTCGCGCGCGGTCTGAACGAACGGCTCGAGGGAGTCGGCGCCCAGGAGGGGGTTGACGGTGGCGGCGTCCGCCCCCAAACCGTCGATGGAGCCAAAGCCCGACTCCGTGGACCCGATCAAGCCTTGGGCGTAAGCGACCGCCGAGATCGAGATGTCGCCGCGCTTGCCGTCCGCGATCACGATCAAGCCGGTATCGCGGGCATAGGCGATCAGCGTGGCGAGAGCGCGCCAGCCGGTGGCGCCGAGACGCTCGAAGCAGGCGAGCTGGAACTTGGCCGCCACGCAGGCTGGCGCTGCGGCGTCGATCAGGGCCCGGCCGTGCTCGACGAACGCCGCCGCCAGACGCTCGGCGGGCGAACCGGACTCGGGCGCCGCGCTGATCGCCTGGGGCCACAGCGTGCTGGGATGGGGATCGACTCCCAGGACGAGCTGTGACTCGCGCGCGAGCACGCGAGCATGCAGCGCATCGGCGAACTCAGACATACAAACCAGCGAGCCGGGTGGCTTGGCGAGCCCGGTCGGTGGTTAGCGCTCGGGAGAGCCCGCTCAGGCCCCCAGACGAGCTCAGCCCCCTCGCACCGCCTTCTTGAGTCCGGCTCCCGCTGTGAACTTGGGCACCCGCGAGGCGGCGATCTGGATGGGCTGCCCGGTGCGTGGATTCACTCCCTGGCGAGCGCCGCGCTGGGTGACGTGAAACTTGCCGAACCCCGACACGCTGACCTCGCTGCCCCGGCGCAAAGCGCCTTCCACGGTGCTCAGCACCGCGTCGACGGCGCGACCGGCCTCCACCTTGCTGAGCTCGGCGTGCTCGGCGACGTGCTCGACCAGTTCGGATTTGTTCACTGATCCTCCTTCGATCCGGGGTCCGGCTGGGCCGATTGAACCTAGCAATGCTCACGGACGCTGGTCCGAGGAGAATATGCTCGATGTCGCTCTCTCGGCTCGCGTGGCTGCTGACGACGGCGGTCGGTCTCCTGACCGCGGTGATCCTGCTGATCTCGGGATACAAGGGGTACGCCGGCGTGAGCTTGGCGGTCGGGCTTTCGGCTGCGATCAACCTGCGCTGAGGGCGGGGGCCGTGGTCGAGCCCTAGCGCTCTGGGATGTCGGAGTCCGGGCGCACCCGATCCTCAGGCTCGAGATGGATGAGGACGTCGACGTCACCGAGCCGGTCGGCGATGGCGTCCTGGAGCTCATGTGCGGAGCGGTGGGCGTCCTCCAGCGTCGTGCCCTCCCGAAACTGGACGTGCAGGTCGACGTGGCGGCGGGCGCCGGCCCGGCGGGCGCGGAGCCGATGGAACCCGACGACCCCGCGCGACGGTCCGAAGGTCTCGAGCGTCTCGCGGATGGTCTGCAGTTCGGCCGGTGGCAGCGCCTCGTCGACCAGCACGCGGGAGGAGCGCGACACGATCCTCACCCCGGCGACCACGATGGCGGCGGCCACGGCCAGCGCCACGGCTGGATCGAGCCAGTCCTGTCCCGTCGCCTGCACCACTACCAGACCGACCAGAACTGCGAACGACGTCACTGCGTCGGTGCGCAGGTGGGCGGCGTCCCCCTCCAGCGCCGGCGAGCGGGTCGCGCGGGCCCGACGCCCGAGCACCGTCGACACGCCGAGGTTGGCGACCGCCGAGATCGAGATGACGACGATGCCAAACCCCAACGAGTGGACATGCGATCCATCGATCAGGCGGCGCACCGACTCGTAGACGATCACTCCGGCGCCGACCAGGATCAGCAGGCCCTCGCCGGCGGCCGACAGGTTCTCGAGCTTCTCGTGGCCGTATGGATGCGACGCATCCGCGGGCACATCGGCCTTGCGCAGCGACAGGTAGGCCACAACCGACGCGAGCAGGTCGATGGTCGAGTGCACGGCCTCGGTCAGGACCGACACCGAGCCGGTGAGCACCCCGGCCACGATCTTGAGCAGGATCAGGATCGAGTTTGACGCCACCGACAAAAGCGCGGCCCGCACCTTCACCCCTCCGGCTGGGGCGGGCCCGGGCGGGCGGCTGGTCCGGCCCCTTCGAGGAGCGCCCGCCGGGGTGGTGGCGGAGCCCGGCACCTGGGAGGGCGTCATCCGGGGCGAACCGGCGTGGCCGTGGTCATGGGCCGTCGGCGTCGAGCCACCGCGAACGGTCAGGCGTCATCTGGCGCGGTCTTCGAGCCAGGCGGCCAGCTGGCGGATGGCGCTGCCGCGATGACTGATCGCGTCCTTGCGCTCGGGGGACATCTCGGCCATCGTCTCCCCGCCCTCACCTTCATCGGGCATAAAGGCGGGGTCATACCCGAAGCCACCGCCGCCCCGGGGACGGTCGGCGAGCCGGCCAAAGCAGGTGCCCTGGAAGAGTTGCTCGGCGCCCGTCACCGGGTCGACAAAGGCGACCGCGCACACGTACGTCAGCCGGCTTCCGGCAGGAGCCTTGTAGAGCAGCTTGGCCAGGTTCTCCGCGTCGGTGGCCCCGGCGCCGGCGTAACGGGCCGAGAGCACGCCGGGGCCCCCGCCTAGCGCCTGGGCCTCGATCCCGGAGTCGTCGGCCACCGCCAAGGCGCCCGTATGAGCGGCCGCCGCCCGGGCCTTGGCAAGCGCATTCTCGGCGAAGGTCGCGCCGGTCTCGGGGGGCAGCTGGAAGCGCTCGGGCAGCGGCTCGAGCTCGTGCTGATGGAGCAGGCGGGAGAACTCGCGTTGCTTGTGAGGATTGCGCGTGGCGAGCACGAGCCTCACGGGCGGGCGGGGCCGGTGACGGACCGGGCTGTCATGGCGACCCCGCGGCGATGGCCAGTTCCTGGGCCTGCCGAAGGTGGGCGATCCCGTCGGCAGCGAGGGCCAAGAGATCGTCCAGGTGAGCGCGCGAGAGCGGCGTGCGCTCGGCGGTCGCCTGTACCTCCACCAGCCCTCCGTCACCTGTCATCACGACGTTGGCGTCGACCTCGGCCCGCGAGTCTTCGCTGTAGTCGAGATCCAGAAGCGCGACCCCGTCGACGATCCCGCACGACACGGCGGCCAGCGAGCCCGTGAGGGGTCGCCCGTCCAGGTCACCGGCGCCCCGGACGCGCTCACACGCCAGGGCCAGCGCTACGAACGCGCCGGTTATCGAAGCGCAGCGCGTGCCACCGTCGGCCTCGAGGACGTCGCAGTCGAGGTAGACCGTCCGCTCTCCGAGCGCCTCGAAGTCGACCACGCCCCGCAGCGAGCGACCGATCAGGCGCTGGATCTCGACGGTGCGCCCGTCGAGGCGCCCGCGGCTGATGTCGCGCTGGCGCCGCTCGCCGGTGGAGGCGGGAAGCATCCCGTACTCGGCGGTGACCCACCCCCTGCCGCTGCCGGCGAGCCAGCGCGGAACTCCCGCTTGGACCGACGCTGTGCAGATGACGCGAGTGCCTCCACAGCTGATGAGGGCCGATCCAGTGGCGGTGCGAACGAACCCCGGCTCGATCGTGATCGGGCGCAGCTCGCCCGCCGCGCGGCCGTCGGCGCGCGTAGGCCCGGCGGCCACGCTCACGCCGCCATCTCCGCATCGAGATCCACGTGTTCGACCTCCCCCAGCGGCATCTGCAGGAACCGCGTACCCAGATCCCGGAAGCTCGCCACGTCTCCCGTGCACAGGAACCGGTAGTCGCCCTCGTCTGGACGGGGGTTGGTCAAATGCTGAGCGTCCAGGACGCGCTGAACCTCGCCGGCAACCGCGGCGCCGGCGGCGATCAGGCGCACCGCGGGACCGAGCGAGCGCTGGAGCATCGGAGCCACCAACGGATAGTGGGTGCAGCCCAGGATCACGGTGTCGACATTCGCGGAGCGCAACGGGCGACAGTAGCCGCGCACGGTGTCGACGACGCGCTGATCGAAGGGAAACCCGGCCTGCACGATCGGGGCCAGGTCCGGACAGGCCACGCTGGTCAGGGTCAGGTCCTCGGAGCAGGCGCGCAGGCCACGCTTGTAGGCGCCGCTGAGCACCGTCGCCGTCGTCCCCAGCAGGCCGATGCGCCCACTGGCGGTGGCGTTGGATGCGAGTCGGCAGCCCGGCCCGACCACCCCCAGGACCGCCAGCTCTGGCGCCAGGCGAGAGAGCCGCGACTCGAGCGCGGGGAGCGCCGCCGCGGTGGCGGCATTGCACGCGACCACCAGCAGCTTGGCGCCTCTCTGCACGAGCAGCTGGGCGATCTGAAGAGCGAAGCGCTCGAGCTCGTCGCGCGACCGTTCTCCGTAGGGAAAGCGTGCGGTGTCGCCCAGGTAGACGAAGTCCTCGTGAGGCAGCCAGACCAGCAGCTCGTGGAGGACCGTGAGACCACCAACCCCGGAGTCGAAGACCCCGATCGGAAGCGTGCGCCGGTCATCGAGGAGGCGCAGCTCGGACACCCGGCCATGATCCCAGATGCCCCTGCCGCCTCACGGACGGCGCTGAAGCTGCGAAGCGCGCGGCGCCGGGGCGACTTCCAGATCTTCCCAGCGACCGGATCGCCGAACGGGTGCTGGCGGCCTGGCAAGCGGTGGCCGGACCGACGATTGTCCGAGACCCGCGGCGCTAGCATGACCCCGCGTTATGCCCCGCATACCGCGCATTCCGCGAGTTCGGGGACGCCGTCGCTCCGAGCTAGGCGTCACCAGCGAACTGTCCCCCCCGGTCGAGCTGGCTCCCCTGGGTGAGCCGTCACCGCCGCCGGGCGAACAGTCGATCCCTGGCGAGCAGCCGGCGACCGCGGCTCAGCCCTCGATCGGCGACCCTCCGACAGCCACTGCGACCGCACCTCCGTCGCCCGCCGAGGCGACCCCCCCTCCGGCCCCGCCGGCGCCAGCTGCGGCCGTGGCCGGCATGGAGCCGGAAGAGGTCGTGGCCGCATCGCGGTTTCGCATGCGCGGCCGGATGCGGCGGAGGCTTCGATTCCTGCGCCAGGAGCGCGAGCTCGCCTTCCGGGATCTCGGCGGCCTGGTCTTCGACCTTCACCGGTTCGGACGCTCCCGTCACGATCTCGTGCTGGCCAAGCTCCAGCGGCTGGCGGCCATCGAGACCGAGCTTCGGTCGCTGGAGAATGCGCTCGCGGATCGGGAGGAGTTCATGCTGCTGCGCGAGCCGGGCGTGGCGGCGTGCCCGCGCTGCGGTGAGATCCACGGCAGCGACGCAAACTTCTGCCCCCGCTGCGGCCTGCCTAGCCGCCCCGAGCAGGGGCTGCCGCTCGGCCCTTCGATCGAGCCGTGGCAGGTGCCCGTTCCCGCGGCACCGG
The DNA here is from genome assembly GCA_035938095.1 of Solirubrobacteraceae bacterium. Classification (GTDB taxonomy): domain Bacteria; phylum Actinomycetota; class Thermoleophilia; order Solirubrobacterales; family Solirubrobacteraceae; genus AC-64. The sequence goes on along the minus strand of DASZHF010000020.1, from coordinate 9,212 downwards.
CGCTCGCGCCCGCGGGACAGGCGCCGGCGCCCACGGGGCCGGCGCCCGAGGTACCCGTTCCCGCTCCGGCCGAGAGCGCGCCCTCGCCCGCTCCGGCCGAGAGCGCGCCTTCGCCCGCTCCGGCCGAGAGCGCGCCTTCGCCCGCGACGGCCGAGCAGCCTCCCCCGCCCGGCCCCGAGCAGCCCGCAACGCCGGGCACCGAGCATCCGTCCGCTCCCGCGACCGGCGAGCCCGAGGCTCCGGCGGCGGCGCAGCCGCCGGCCCCGGACGAGGGCGAATCGGCGCTTCCGGCGACCGAGCAGCACCCGGTCCCAGAAGCGGGCACCTGGGAGCAGGTCGAGGCTCCATCCGAAGAAGGCAACTCGGACCACGCCGAGGTGAGCGAGCAACCGAGCGCGGAGCACAAGGGGACCGACGGGGATGGCTCGGTCGCGGAGCCGTCCCCGGCTTCCGAGACCACACCTCCCCGGCGATGACCGCAGCGCACGCGGGCTCGCCAGCCCTCGGAGGCGCTCCGGGACACGAGGCGCAAGCCGCTCAAGCACCCCCCGTCATGCGCTGCCCGAGCTGCGGAACTCCGCTGGCACCCGAACAGAATTGGTGCCTTCAGTGCGGGGTGCCGGCGCGAACCCGGATCGTTCGCGCCTCCCGTTGGCGAGCTCCGATCATCATCGCCGCGGTCGTGATCCTGCTGTCGCTCGGTGGGTTGGCCTATGCGTTCGTGCGTCTCACAAACGACACGACGTCGCCCGTCCGCAGCGCCGCCCCAGCGCCCGCGCCCGCTCCCGCCGCCCCGCCCGCCCCGGCGGTGCCGGCTGTCCCGACCGGCGCTAGCGGGGCCACCGGGGCGGCCCCGGCTGGACCCACGGGTGGCTCGGCCGCAACGACCACGGGCGCTGGCGCACCCGCCGGTCGTTAGCGCGGCGCGGCGGCCAGCGTCTCGAGCGTGGCCGCCACCGAACCGGCGAGGGCGTCCAGGTCGTAACCGCCCTCGAGCAAGATCCCGAGCGGAGCGCCGAGTTGCCTTCCGGCATCGCACAGGGCTTGCGTCATCGCCGCATAGCCGGCCTCGGTCACGTCACAATCGGCGAGCGGATCGCGGCGATGAGCGTCGTAACCCGCCGACACGAGCAGCAGCTGCGGTTCGTACTCGGCCAGCGCAGCGATCACGACGTCCTCGATCAGGGAGACGAACACTCCGTCGTCGGCCCCGGGTGGAACGGGAAGGTTGAGCGTGAAGCCCTCGCCCGCGCCCGTGCCCCGTTCGCGGGCGTCCCCGGTCCCCGGGTACAGCGGAGACTGGTGTATCGAGATGTAGAGCACCTGCGGGCTGGCGTAGAAGATGTCACTGGTGCCGTTGCCGTGGTGAACGTCCCAGTCGACGATCGCCACGCGTGCGACCCCGCGCGAGTCGAGGGCGTGCTGGGCGGCGACCGCGATGTTGTTGAAGAGGCAGAAGCCCATCGCCCTCGTCCGGGTGGCGTGATGGCCCGGGGGCCGATGAGCGGAGAACCCTGCGGCCGCGGTGCCGTCGAGCAGGAGATCCACCAGCTGGGCGCCCGCGCCCGCGGCGTGCAGAGCAGCTTCCCACGAACCCCGGCTCGCGACCGTGTCGACATCGAGGTTGCCCCCTCCCGCGAGAGAGAGACGCTCGACGGCGCGGACATGATCCGGTGCGTGAACCCTCTCGAGCAGCTGCGGCGTCGCGGCCTTGGACAGGCGCCGGTCCAGTCCGAGCCATCCGCGGGCGGCGAGCTCCTGCTCGATCGCCACGATGCGGGCCGCGCGCTCGGGATGTTGCCCCGTGTCGTGCTCGAGCGAGGAGGGGTGACTCAGGTAAACCGTCCCGCTCATCGAGGTACGGTACCCCCGCATGGTCGCCGAGCATCCCATCGAGGCGGATGTGGCGGTCATCGGCGCCGGGGCGACCGGCCTGTACACGGCGCTGACTGTGGCCCGGGCCGGGGGGCGGAGCGCGCTGATTTCGGCCACGCCCCTCGCGGAGACGGCCAGCTACTGGGCCCAGGGTGGGCTGGCGGCCGCCCTCGCCGAGAACGACACGCCCGAGCTTCATCTCGCCGACACGCTGCGCGCGGGGCGGGGCGTGGTGCGTCCGTCGGCGGCCGCGGTTCTGTGTAGCGAAGCACCCGAGCGGGTCCACGACCTCGAGCGCCTCGGCGTTCGCTTCGACGCCGACCGCTTCGGCCGCCTGGCGTTGGGTCTGGAGGGAGGTCATTCCCTGCGCCGTGTGGTCCACGCAGGCGGCAGCGCGACCGGGCGCCGGGTGGTGCGCCAGCTTTCGGCTCTGGCCGCCGAAGATGCGCGCGTCGAGGTCCTCGAGCGAGCCCGGGCAGGCCGGCTTCTCGCCACGGACGGATGCTGCGTGGGAATCCTGTGCGAGGACGGCCGCCAGGTGAGCGCCCGAGCGGTGGTGGTGTGTGCGGGCGGCGCGGCGGCCTTGTGGAGCCGAACCACCAATCCGCCCGGGTCGGTCGGGACCGGCATGCTGCTCGCGGCCACGGCGGGAGCGGAGCTGGCTGACCTCGAGCTGGTTCAGTTTCACCCGACCGCGGTGATCGGCGTGGCGGGGCGCGAGGGCTTCCTGATCACAGAGGCGATCCGGGGCGAGGGAGCAACGCTGCAGGACGACGACGGTGAGCGTTTCGTGGACGAGCTCGCACCCCGCGACGAGGTCGCTCGCGCGATCCAGGTGCGGCTGGCCGCCACCGGGCGAAACGCGGTGTGGCTGGACATGCGCGCCATCGACCCGGCACTGTTCCCCAACGTCGTCACCGCGCTGCTCGACGCCGGAGTCGATCCCACGCGCGAGCGGATACCGGTGGCGCCGGCCGCCCACTACGTGATGGGCGGCATCGTCACCGACCTCGACGGGCGCACCACGGTCGCGGGGCTCTACGCCGCCGGTGAGTCGGCCTGCACCGGGCTCCACGGGGCCAACCGGCTCGCATCGAACTCACTGAGCGAGTGCTTCGTGTACGGGCGCCGGGCCGCGCTCGCGGCCCTGGCCGAGCCCGTGCCCGCGCGTTCCCGCCACGACCAGGCCGTGGCCGCCGCCCAGGCCGCGCCGCCGCACGCCCCGATTCCGAGCCCGGAGACGCGGGCCGCGATGTGGCGCTGGGGCGGCCTGGAGCGCAACCAGGAGGGTCTCGAGCAGCTGCTATCCGACCCCCATCCGCTGGCCCGCGCCGTGGCCGCGTGCGCCCTGGCTCGCCGCGAGACCCGCGGCGCCCAGGTGCGCTCGGACTGGCCGGAGCTCGACCCCGACCTCGACCTCCAGCACGCGGTGATCGCCCCCGGCTCCTCGGACCCCCGCTTCCAGCGCTGGACCTAGCGATCCGGGCCCAGCTCGTCACTTAACGCGCAATTAACAATCATTTCGTTTTGAACTTCACACAGGCCTCCCATACTCGCCCCCCAAGGCGGGGAGGGATCGGGCCGGGAGCCGCAAGAGGACGAAGCAGAGGTCCCGTGTATCAATTCAGTCGAGCCATATACCGCCAGCTGGCGCCCCACATCGCGTCCGCTCGGCCCGGCTCATGCGGGCAGGACGAGCACGCTCGGGTCCTGCGCGCGTGTGAGGTCGCGGTCGAGCGCCTGGTGACCGACCGGCACTATTTCGCCCATCCGGCGCGCACGCTGTTCAGCGACGTCCGCTGGTGCTTCCCCGTGGGGGCCCAGCGGCACGTCCGCGACATCGTGTCCGTCTACATGAGCTACGTGGCCGAGTTCGCCGCCAACCAGCCCGTCCAGGGATGTGACGCGAATGGCAACCCGCTGGCCTGCCGGGCGACGACGCGCAAGGGGACGGCGTGCCAGCGCACGCCGCTCAGCCACAACGGCTATTGCCCTTCGCATCAGCACCTGGCGGCCACCGAGGATGCTGAGCACCTCGTCGCCGCTTAGGCAACTAAGCAAGCAACACTGATTCGCCGCACGCCGCCGACCACGAGTCGGCAAACGCTTGGCCGTGCCCGGCCCGCTAGCGTCCGTCGGCGGCATGGCGACCAGCGCCGGGCACGTCGGCTTCATCGGCTTGGGGATCATGGGCGCACGCATGGCGGCCAGCCTTCGCCGCGCCGGTCATGAGCTGACGGTGTGGAACCGCACCCGCGCCACGGCCGAGCGCTGGGCGGCCGAGCACGGCGCCGCGGTGGCCGACGGTCCCGCCGAGGTCGCGACAGCCAGCGAGGTAGTCATCACGATGGTGGTCGACGGGCCGGCGGTCGAGGCGGTGCTGGTGGGCCCGGATGGCGTGATCGAGGGCGCCAGGCCCGGGCTCCTGTGCATCGACTGCTCGACGATCGCGCCCACCCAGACGCGACAGGTCGGCGCCCGCCTGGCCGACGCCCAGGTGGCGCTCCTGGACGCCCCGGTGACGGGTTCGGCTCCACGCGCGCAGGACGGCACCCTGACGATCATGGTCGGCGGCGAGCGAGCCGACTTCGAGCGCGCGCTGCCCCTGCTCCAGGTGATGGGCCGCCTGATCGTGCACGTGGGCCCGCTCGGGCAGGGCGAGATGCTCAAGCTCATCAACAACTCCGTGGCCGCTGCCAACGCCTCGGTGGTCGGACAGGCCCTCCTGGTCGCGACCGCCACCGGGGTCGACCTGGACGCGCTCGTACAGGTCATGGGCGCCGGATCCGGCGCCTCGGCCATGCTCGATCTCAAGGCGGGCCCGATGCGAGAGCACGACTACGAGGCCTTGTTCAAGCTCGAGCACATGCTCAAGGACGTCCGGCTGTGCCTGGAGGAGGGACAGTCCGCCGGGGTGCCGTTCCCGGCCGCGGCCGAGGTCCGGGAGGTGCTCTCGGCGGCGATGGGCAGAGGACTCGCCGACGCCGACTTCTGCGCCGTGATCGAGGTCCTGGAAGGACTGGCCGGGCGGCGGCTCTAGAGCGAAATCCCTGCTGCTCGGCGCAATTTGGGGATTCGGGGGTGATTTCGTAGACTTTTGGCGATCCCGCCGTGGTCGGGGCCTAGGGTCCTAACCGCGCGGGACGCTGTCTGTCGCCCTCTAGCTGCATCAATGCCAATTGCTTTCAAAGAATGGGCGGTTACCGTCCGCGCGCTCGCCGAAGGCGAGCAGCTGATCACCCTGCGCAAGGGCGGGATCCGCGAGCCGGGCAAGCATTTTCGGGTCGAGCACGAGCGGTTCTTCCTCTACCCCACCTTCGACCATCAGCGCTCGGACCTGGTCCGCGAGTCTCATCAGCCTGAGCTGCGCCGCGCTCTGGAAGAGGGCGTCTGGGCCGACGGCGAGCCGCCACTGCACGCGCTGAGCGACGACGGCATCGCGCAGCCCGACCGGGTCCGGATCCGCGCCTGGGCCGAGGTCGCCGACCAGTTCACGGTCACCGATCCCCGCTGCGTGGACGCCCTGTCTCCGTTCTACGTGTGGACGCCCGACTACGCCGAGAAGCGGCTGGCCTGGAAGCGCCGGCACCCACTGCACGTCCTGCTGCTGCGCACGTACCGCATCCCCCGCCCCGTGACGGTGAAGGTCAAGGACGAGTACGGCGGCTGTCGCTCGTGGCTCGAGCTTCAGCGCGAGCTTCCGTTCGAAGGAACGCCAGTGCTCTCCGACGACGAATTCGAGCGCGCGTCTGAGGAGATCACCGGCATCGCCCGCGATGGCGGGGTCCCCGCCTACGCCTGATCGACTCGGGCACGACGGACGCCGCGCCGTCCGCGGCTCGTCAGACTGGGCTCGTGTCGTGGGTGCAGACCAGCTCGCCGTTCTTCACCGCCCGCCACGACGCCGCCGACGGGGATGACGCAGTGGGGGTCCTCGAGCTCCTCGAGGGCACGCGCGAGCGTTTAGGGGCCGTCTTCCCCGCGCTTCCCGCGGAGCTCGCGGTGATCCTGCATGGATCCGACGCCGAGTTGGCGCTGGCCCAGCCCTTCCTGCCGTTCGTTCGGCGGCTGAGCGACCCCGCTGGGCGCCGCTACCTGGCCGGCTGGTTCTCCCGCCGCGAGATCCATGTGTTGAGCCCGCGGGCGCTGGGCCGCCGGGCCTCGAATGTCGCCGGCTCGCGCGAGATGCTGCTCCTGACCCCGGCCGCCGTCTACGCCCAGCTGGTCGTTGGGCACAACAACCCTCTGCTGCCGCCGCCCTTCCACCCGCGCACCATGCTTCGTTACGTCCGCTGGGCGTGGCTGGCCGCGGGCGCGGGCCAGTTCTTCTCGGGCCAGATCGGCTACGCCCGACCCGCGATCGCGCGGCGACTGCGCGAGGGCTCGCCGCCGAGCTTTCCTCCGCGGGTGCGCGACGCGGCCCTCCTCGGGGGGACCATCTTCGATCTGCTGGCTCGCGAACAGGGCGTCCAGGCCGCGGTGGCTCTGGCCCTCTATCTCCCCGCGGGGGGCGCGGTGGCGGCGCTTCGCCACGCCTTCCCGGGGCACCCTCTGAGCGAGACAGAGGGGCGTTGGCGCGCCCATCTCGGGCGGCTGGTCGAGCACTGAGGCCGGGTCGGCCCGGCCACAACCGGAAGGTGCCCGCTCGCGGTGCTCAGACCCAGTGAGTGCCGGCCCACGCGATCACCGCGACGACCACGACGGCGATCAGCAGTCCGGCCAGGACGCGCCATGGCCGGGCGCCGCCGGTCGGCGGCTCCGCCGCGATCGCGCCGGGGGACTCGGTCGACAGCAGCACGTCGCGGGCGACGTCGGCCCCCGACTGCGGCACGAGGACGTCCCTCGGACCCGCGGCCAGGAAGTCGGGCACATCGAAGCCGCGCGTGCGCCGCAGCAAGCTTGGCACCCCCTCCTCGAGCAGCATCCCCTGCACCATCTCGGCCTCGGCCTGGTTGCGGACGCCCGCGACGCGCACGAGCGGACCCTCGGAGTATTGGGGCTTGACCTTGCGGGCCCGCTCGTGCTGCTCGGTGACGGGATCCTCGACGCCGGTGCGCCCGGCGTATACGAGCGGCATGCCGCATTTGCGGCAGAAGCGGTCGCTGAGCGGATGCGTCGTCGCGCAGCTGGGACATACCAGCGGCTCGGCGTTCACGGTCCGACCGTCGCGCGGTTCGCCGTTCACGATCTGACTTCGCGCGGTTCGCCGTTCACGATCTGACCTCGAGCGGCGCCTCCGTTACCTGGCGATCGACGATCCGGAAGGCGCGCACCTCGGCGTCTCCGTCGGCGATGCCCACGATCACGTACACGGAGTCCGGATAGGTGGCGAGGTTGATGTCGGTCTGGGACGGATAGGGGCGGCTGCGGGTGTGGGAGTGGTAGATGGCTCCCAGCTCCCAGCCCCGGTCCTCTATCTCCATCTGGATGTGGTACTGCTCCATGCCGTCGATCTCGTAGCGCAAGGGGCTGGCGGCCGAGTTCGTGGCCCGATAGACCCGCACTGCGCGCCCGTTCTCGGTGGCGATCATCCCGCAGCACTCGTTGGGCGCCTCGTCGTAAGCATGGGCCACGACCTCGTCGATCATCCCGGCTGAGATCTCCACAGTGAGCCGAGGCTACCGAAGGGCCCGCGGCCCTCGGCTGCCTACCACCAGACCGTCGAGTCCAGGTTCTCGATCTCGTCGACCGGCAGGGTGTAGATCCCGCTCGACAGGTAGCGCCACCCGTCGTCGCAGACGACGAACACGACGTTGCCCTCGTCGAGCTCGGAGGCGATCCGCACCGCCACGCGCGCGATCGCGCCGCTGGAGACGCCGGCGAACAGCCCCTCATCCTCCAGCAGCTTGCGGGTCCAGATGATCGCGTCGCGGTTGGTGACGAAGATCTTGCGGTCGAGCAGCGACAGGTCGATGATCGGCGGGATGAAGCCGTCGTCCAGCGAGCGCAAACCCTGCACCGGCTCGCCCTGCATGGGCTCAGCCGCCACGATCTTGACGGCCTCACCCAACTCTTCCTTGAGCCGGCGCCCGACGCCCATCAGCGTCCCGCCCGTTCCCAGGCCGGCTACGAACGCCGCGATCTCTTCGAGCTCCTCGAGGATCTCGGGGGCGGTGCCGTTGTAGTGAGCCAGGGGGTTGGCCTCATTGCCGTACTGGTAGGGCATGTAGTACGAGGGGTCGGATCCCGCCATCTCCAGGGCGAGCTCGACCGCGCCGTTCGAGCCCTTGGCCCCCTCCGAGTAGACGATCTGCGCCCCGTACATCTCGAGCAGCTGCGTGCGCTCGCGGGTGACGTTGTCGGGCATGACCACCTTCAGCGGATAGCCCTTGCGTAGGCAGATCATGCCCAGCGAGATGCCCGTATTGCCCGACGTGGGCTCGAGGATCGTCTGGCCGGGCGAGATCGCCCCGCGCGCCTCGGCGTCCTCGATCATCGAACGCGCCACGCGGTCCTTGACCGACCCGGTCGGGTTGTGGGACTCGAGCTTGGCCCACAGGCGGACGCCCGGCTTGGGCGACAGCCGCCGCAGCTCGACCAGCGGCGTATTGCCGATCGCCTGGACGATGTCGCCGTAGCGACCCCCGCAGGGCTTGTTCCCCAACGAAGCCTCCGAGGACGGGCCCATTACTTCAGGAAATATAGCGGTGTGGCCGCTCGAGCAGGTGGGCATCAAACTCAGGCGCCCCCGGCCGCTCGCCCTGAGGGCTATTCTCCGCGCATCGACGGTGACGTCCTGGTATGCCCGCGCTGCGGAAGCCCAGCCGCCGGGTCGCCGTTCTGCGCCGAGTGCGGGCTCAGCCTTGAGGAGCTGGCGCCTCTTCCGACGCGCCGAGAGTGGCTGCGCACGCAGGCCGGCACCCCCTGGCCCCGCAGCCAACCGCCCGGCGAATCTGACTCGACGCGAAACGCGGCAGCCGACTCGACGACGGCGCCCCGGCCCCCCCGTCGAGCGGGCTGGCGCGCCCCGCGCTCGAAACCATCGTCACGGCTGCGCTCGATGGCCGAGGTGGGCCTGCCGCTGCTCGCGGTGGCTGCAGTCGCGATCCTCGTCCTGCCCTCGGGGAAGGCGAGCAAGGTGCCCGGCTCGCTCGTCTACGACTCGCGCGCGGCGCCGCTCGTGAAGTCGCTTCGGGCGGCGCGCCAGCAGCAGCTCAACCGTGAGCACTCGTGCCGCGGCTGCGTCCCCGTTGCCGGGGACACCGGTGGCTGCTCGGGGCTCAACGTGGATTGGACGTGCGAAGTGCGAACCGCGGCGGGCCCGCGCCGGACCGCGCTGCTCGAGACCTATCGGGTGACCTGGAACCGGACCGGATGCTGGTCGGCGGCCGAGGACT
>DASZHF010000019.1:0-8906 GCA_035938095.1 Solirubrobacteraceae bacterium | reverse complement strand
CCCACGCACTCGATCCCGCCCACCCTGAAGCGCCGCCCGACCAGCTCGTTGAGCTCGATCCCGCTGGTGAGGAGGTTGCGCCCGGTGTGGTCGGGCTCCAGGTCGATGCCCGTGTCGCGTCGCAGGCCCTCGAGCGCCTCGGAGGCGATCAAGGTCAGCTCGCGCCCGGGCTTGCGCACACCCGAGAAGGTCCCCTTGCCCTGCCAGTAGCGGTCACCCTGCAGCCCGCGCCCGACGTCGACCCGCGTGCGTCCCACGCGCACGGTCTCCCCTCCGGACACAGCGCGCACCATGATCGCCTCGAGCTGGCCGCCAATTCCGTCAGTCATCTCGTTTCCGAGCACCACTTTCTTTATAGCGGGGCCTGGCGGCCCCGGAACGAGAGCCGCATGGTGCCCATGATGACGAGTCGAGGAGCTGGCACCGGGGTCCCGGGGCGCGCCGGGACGGCCGTACCCGCGCCGGTGGCCGGGGCGACCGGGAGCGTTTGCGACAATGGGAGGCCATGACCAGGGACGAGATCCTCAAGTCGCTCGAGGCCGTGATCGACCCCGAGCTGCGCCGCTCGATCGTCGAGCTCGGAATGGTGCGCTCGATCGAGATCCACGACGGGGGCGTGGTCGACGTGACCGTCTCGCTCACGACCCCCGGCTGCCCGATCCGCAACCACTTCCAGACCGCCGTCGCGCGGGCCGCGGGGAACCTGCCTGGTGTCGAGCGGGTCAACGTCTCCTTCGATGTGCTCACCGACTCCGAGAAGGCGTCGCTGCAGAGCAAGCTCGGGCGCAACACGCTCCCCGACGGGACGCTCGCCGAGGTAGCCAACGTGATCTGCATCGGCTCGGGCAAGGGCGGCGTGGGGAAGTCGACCCTGACCGCCAACCTGGCCGCCGCCCTGGCCACCGAGGGCCACCGCGTGGGCGTCCTGGACGCCGACGTCTGGGGCTACTCGATCCCTCGCATGTACGGCCTGGGGGCCCAGCGTCCCCCCGTCTCCCCGGAGCGCAAGATCCTGCCGCTGAGCGCCCACGGAGTGTCGGTCATGTCGATCGGGTTCTTCGTGGAGGAGGACGCCGCCGTGGTGTGGCGCGGTCCCATGCTCCACAAGGCACTGACCCAGTTCCTCCAGGACGTGGCCTGGGGGGAGCTCGACTACCTGCTCATCGACCTCCCGCCGGGCACGGGCGACGTCTCGATGACGCTGGCGCAGCTGCTCCCCGAGGCGAAGTTCCTGATCGTCACCACGCCCCAGCCCACCGCCCAGAAGGTCGCCCGCCGCGCGGCCGAGATGGCGCACAAGGTCAACCTCGAGATCCTCGGCGTGGTCGAGAACATGGCCGGCTTCGTCACGCCCGGCGGAGAACGTCACGCCATCTTCGGGGAAGGCGGCGGCCAGGCGCTGGCCGACGAGCTCGAGGTGCCCCTGCTGGGCAAGGTGCCGCTCACGATGCCGCTCCGCGAGCAGTCCGACCTGGGGACGCCGCTGGTGTTCACCGATCCCGACGATCCCGCCGCCCAGAGCATCCGCCAGACGGCGCGAGGCGTCGTCGCGCTGACACCGGCCGAGCTTCCGTTGCTGGCCGCCAGCGGGCCCGCGGAGGCGCCGGCATCGCCCGCTCCGGTGGGGATGTCGCTGCCGATGGCCTGACCGGTCGCGGGCCGCTTGCCCACGGCCCGGACCAAACCGGGCTAGTGCACGGCCGGCGGCCTACCGGTTCTTGTAGTAGTCAGCGTTGAGCTGTGAGTACTTGGCCCACTCGTCGGGGAGCTGGTCCTCGGCGAAGCAGGCGTCCACCGGGCAGGCCTCGACGCACGCGTCGCAGTCGATGCACTCCTCGGGGTCGATGTAGAGCATCTCGACCTCGTCGTAGCCCTGCTCATCCGGGGTGGGATGGATGCAGTCGACCGGACACACCTCGACGCACGAGTTGTCCTTCGTTCCGATGCAGGGCTCGGCAATCACATAGGCCATGGCTGTGTTTCCTGGGCTGCGGGAGGGTTCGAACTCAACTGATGGGTGGTCCCCGGAGGGCCATACCCGCTCAAACGACGCTTCATATTACGGATGGCCGAACGCGGGCTATGCTCACGGCGCTGATGGCCGGGGCCCGCACCGCATGCTCCTGTTGACCGGAGCCACCGGCCTGGTGGGCTCGGCGGTGCTGCGCCGCCTCACTGCGGCCGGAGTCCCGGTCCGCTGCCTGGTCCGCGACCCCCGGGGCCTCGGGGCCCAGCGGGTGCGGGTCCAGATCGTGCTCGGAGACCTGGCCGATCCGTCCTCGTTCCGCAACGCGATGCGCGGGGTGAACACCGTCCTCCATCTGGCCGCGTCCATCCGCGACGAGCCCTCGGGCTCGATCGAGGAGCTAAACGGGATCGCGAGCTGGCGCATGGTCGAGGCCGCCGAACGGGCCGGGGTCGAGCACTTCGTGTTCTTCTCCGCCCTCGAGGCGTCGCCTTTCCAGCGGGGCCGCTTTCTGCGTTCCAAGGCCATGGCCGAGGCCGCGGTGGCAGAGGCGGAGATCCGGACGACCGTGTTTGCGCCCTCGATCGTCTACTCGCCGGGCGACCAGTACCTGCAGCTGCTCGAGCTCCTTTCACTGCTCCCGGTGATGCCCATGTCGGGTCTGGGGCGCGCCGTCTACCAGCCGATCTGGGCCGAGGACGTCGCGGATTGCGTCATGTCCGTCCTGGGCCTGCGACACCCCTCCGGCGACCACGGAAACGGGCGCCGCGCGGCCGAGCCATCCTCCGCCCACGCGCGCTATGAGCTCGCGGGTCCCCAGACGCTCACCCATCGTCAGATCATCGACGTCGCCCTGCGGTCGTTCGGCCGCCGGCGGGCGGTCGTGCCGGTTCCCACCCCGATCGTCTCGCGCGCGCTGTGGGCGTTGGAGGCGATCGCCTCCAGCCGCGCCATCGCCACCTGGGACGAGGCGGAGTTGATGGAGGTCTCGATGACCTCCCGGCTGGGCACCGCCGACGCCGAGAGCCTGGGGATCCAGCCCCAGCCCATGGCCGCCGTGCTCGGCGTCGGCTGAGCCGGACCGCGGCGACCGACCGCGCGGGCCCCAGCGCGGGCCCTCCGCGCGCAGGCCGTTACACGGGCGGCCGCCCGTCCGCCCACGGCGCGGCTGAGGCCGTTACACCGGCGCCCGCCGGTCCGCCCACGGCGCCGCGGCCGTTACACCGGCGGCCGCCGGTCCGCCCACGGCGCGGCGGCCTCGATCTGCGCCGATAGCGCCAGCAGCGCCCCCTCCTGGGCGGGACGTCCGACGAGCTGCACTCCGAGCGGCAGTCCGTCCTCGCGCTGGTACAGCGGGAGCGAGATGGCCGGCTGGCCGGTCACGTTGAAGATCGCCGTGAACGGCGTGAACTTGCCCGAGCGTGCGAACGTGGCCATCGCGTCGGGGGCGCACGCGTCCATCGTTCCCAGCGTGACCGGCGCCTCGGCCAGCGAGGGCATCAGCAGAGCGTCGTACTCGTCGGCCCAGGTCACCAGTTGTCGTGAGAACTGCTGGAGCTGGATCTCGCCGCCCATCGTCTCGATCGAGTTCTGCTTCTGGGAGATGCTCCACAGCGCCCAGCTCAGAGGCTCCATGTCGGCCTCGGTCGGCTCGCGCCCGTTGACCATCGCCATCCACGCGATCTGCAACGAGACTGCGGGGGCGAACGACGACGTGAACAGCCGCAGCACGTCCGGGACCTGCCAGGGCGGGTCCGCCTCCGCGACGTTGTGTCCCAGCGACTCGAGCAGCTGACCGGCGTCCGCGACGGCCTGAGCGCACACCGGGTCGACCTCGGCGTCCGGCAGCGGCGGAAGCGTGGTCATCGCGATGCGCAGTGAGCCCGGCTCGCGCTGGGCGCTGCGCGCGAACGGCTCCTCTGGAGGGGGGGCCCACGACGAGTCGCCGAGCTCGGGGCCGGCCAGGATGTCGAGCAGCCGCGCGGTCTCGTCCACGGTGCGGGTGAGCACGCCGTCCTGGACCAGGAACTGCTGACCGGCCTCGGGAGCCAGCGAGATGCGCCCCCGCTGGGGCTTGAGCCCCACCAGGCCACAGCACGCGGCCGGGATGCGGGTCGAGCCGCCCCCGTCGTTGCCGTGAGCCACCGGCACCATGCCCGACGCGACCGCCGCCGCCGAGCCTCCCGAGGATCCGCCCGGCGTGCGCTCGGTGTCCCAGGGGTTGCGGGTGGGCCCGAACCGGCGCGCCTCCGACGTCGGCAGGATCCCCCACTCGGGCAGCGTCGTCGTGCCGACCGGGATGAAGCCGGCGTCCTTGAGCCGGCGCACCACGTTGTGGTCGAAGTCCGGCGTGAAGTCGCCCGCGAACTCCGCGCCCAGCGTAAGTCGCATGCCGGCCACGGGGCGGTTGTTCTTGATAGCGATCGGCACGCCGGCGAACGGACGCTCGTCCCCGGAGCTAACGCCGTCCGCAGCCGTCAGCGCGCCCTCGGCGTCGACGTCGACGAACGCGTTGAGCTTGGGATTGAGCTCCTCGATGCGATCCAACGACGTCTGCACGAGCTCGCGGGCCGACACCTCTCCCGAGCGGACGAGATCCGCCAGCTCGGTGACGGGACGGAAGAGCAGGTCGGTGGCGGCGGTCGCTTCGGACATCGGGCTCCTTGTGCAGTGGTGGCCCTGACCGCGCGGTCGGGGCGGGCGGGTGGTCCGCGCAAGCCTACCCAGGCGGCGCCGGCTGTTGCCGCAGAAGGCCACGCCGCGGGCTCCGCGGGTCGCCGCCAGCCCGTGGCCCTATCCTGCAACGCTATGGACGCAGCATTCGCACCCCCGCCCTGCGGAGCCTGATGGCCGCGACCCAAACCGTCCCCGGACCCACAGCCGACGAGCTCTCGGGCGTCCAGTCGGGCCTCGAGGGCGTCGTCGCCTTCGCCACCCGGATAGCCGAGCCCGACAAGGCTGGCAGCGCGCTGCGATATCGCGGCGTTGACATCGAGGACCTGGTTGGCGCGGTGCCCTTCGAGCAGGTCTGGGGACTGCTGGTCGACGGCAGCTTCCTGCCCGGCCTGCCCCCGGCGGAGCCCTGGCCGCTCACCGTGCGTTCCGGAGATCCCCGGGTCGACGTGCAGGCGGCGCTGGCCATGCTGGCCCCGGCCTGGGGATTTCGCCAGCTGATCGACATCTCCGACGAGGAGGCCCGCACCGATCTGGCGCGGGCGTCGGTGATGGCGCTCTCCTTCGTGGCCCAGTCCGCCCGCGGCATCGGGCACCCGCCCGTTCCGCAGTCCGAGGTGGACAAGGCCAACTCCATTCCCGAGCGCTTCCTGATCCGCTGGCGCGGCGAGGCCAACCCCCAGCACGCCAAGGCCATCGACGCCTACTGGATCTCCGCCGCTGAGCACGGCATGAACGCGTCGACGTTCACCGCCCGGGTGGTTGCCTCCACCGGAGCAGACTGCGCCGCCGCCCTGTCCTCGGCCGTGGGCGCGCTGTCGGGACCGCTGCACGGTGGCGCGCCCTCGCGTGTACTGATGATGCTCGACGAGGTCGAGCAGACCGGGGACGCCGAGCGCTGGGTCAAGGACGCGCTGGACCGCGGTGACCGCCTCATGGGCTTCGGCCACCGCGTGTACCGGGCCGAGGACCCGCGGGCCCGGGTTCTGCGCCGCACCGCGCGCGAGCTGGGCTCTCCGCGCTTCCAGGTGGCCGAGGAGCTCGAGCAGGCGGCGCTGGCCGAGCTTCACGCCCGCAAGCCCGATCGGGTCCTCGCCACCAACGTCGAGTTCTGGTCCGCGGTCGTCCTCGACGTGGCCGAGGTCCCGCCCGAGCTCTTCACCTCGCTGTTCACCTGCGCCCGCGTGGCGGGCTGGTCGGCCCACATCCTCGAGCAGAAGCGCGAGGGCCGCCTCATCCGCCCGACCGCCAAGTACATCGGCGAGGGGCCCAGACCCGTCAGCGCGGTATAGGCAGCCCCGCGCCGGGTCACCGCGGGTAGGGGCAGGCGCCGCGCCCGGGTCGGAGCGACCTGCCGGTCCGCCTACTTGCCGCCCAGGTAGCGCAGGTAAATCTGATGGAAGGCGGGATTTGCCGCCGCGAGCTGCGGGGGAACGAGCGCCGTGCCGTGAGCCTGGGCGAAGTGGGTGTCCGCGGCCGGGTCCGACGTCTCGAAGAAGATGTAGTTGGAGACCTCCGAGCTGGCCGGATCCGATCCCGGCAGACGTAGCCGTTGCCCGTTCGAGTCAACGGAGATCGGGAGGACGAGGTTGCGCACGTCGGTGTACAGGTACGCGGCGCCGGCTTGACCGAACGGCGACCCGAGCCGGGGATCGGCGCTGTCATACAGCGTGTAGTGGCCGTTGTTGACGACCTCGGGATGGGCGGCGTCGCCGCTGGACGCCGGCCCGGCGGTGCGAAGCGAAGTACCACGCCGGGAGTGGACGATCTGGCTGAACCGATCGGCGCCCGGGGCGAGGTTCGCCGCCCGCGTACGGAATGCGACTCCGTCGCCGGCCTGGCTGAGCGCGGGCTGATCGGAGTCGCCGTCGCCGGGCACGCCGGAGGGTGTACGCGAGAGCATCGATACGGCTCTCGGGCGGGAGCGTAGGAAGACCTGGACGTGTCCGCCCGTGGGGCCAGCCAGGTTGGTGGCCGCCGAGGAGAAGGCCAGCGTGTTTCGGCGCCCGAACGCGGGCTGCGAGGAGTCGGCGTCGCCCGCTCCGTGACGCCCGCCGGAGGCGATCGTGGTGCGGTGGTGACGTAGATCGCGCACATAGACCTGCTTGACCCCGGCCGGAGCTCCGGCGACGAGGTTCGAAGCGTCGTCGGTGAACGCCACCTCCGAGCAGTCGCCGTTGACCGTGACGTCGTGGGCCGAGCCGTCGGCCTCGCGCCCACCCCGGCCCACCGATACGCGCTCGATGGTGCGCGAGCGCAGGTGAAAGACGAACGCGTCGGGGTGCCCGTTGGTGTCGCCGGCCACCAGATTCGTGGCGGCTGAGATGAAGGCGATGCAGCTGGGGGCGTGCCGGTTGTCGCCGCTCACGACGGGATCCGCCGAGGGGCCGTTGGCGGGAGCTCCGCCGGGACCGGCCGAGACGAGCTGGATGGGGCCGGGCACCCAGGGAACACCCAGGTTGTCGTAGGGCGGCTGGCGCTCGATGTAGTACACGTTGCTCACGGCGCCGGTGCTGGCAGCGACCAGGTCGCTGGCCGCTGAGGAGAACGCGAGCACGCGCGCGTAGCGCTGGTCGCGAGAGATCGCGGGCTGACTCGAGGGGCCGTCCGGGAGCCCGCCGGTACGCGACCGAGTGACGAGGGTGGTGTCCAGGCCCTCGGCCCGGGCGTCAGCGGCAACCGCCGGGCGGTGGGCGCCGGCCGAGATCGCGGTGAACAGCGCGAGGGTCGTCACCGCCGGGATCGCGGCGCGGGCGCGCTGGCGGCGCGTCACGCCGAATCGCGTCCCGTGCGGTCCAGGATCTGGGCCAGCTCGCGGGCGGCTTGTTGCCGGCCCTGCTCGGCGGCGGCGTTGACATCTTCGGCGTCCAGCGCGGCCAGCTCCTCGTCGCGGCGCTCGTCGTTGCGCCGCCGCGCCCACTCGCGCAGCTCCTCCGCGAATTCCGCCGAGCGAACCAGGGCCCGCTCGTCGCTCGCATCGAAGGCCCGCTCGGCCAGCAGCGCGGTGTGAAGGTGGGTAGGAGAGATGGTGCGTTCGTACAGGCGGATGCGGACATTGCCGTCGGAGGTCGGCTCCGTGACCACGAAGCTGCCGAGCGTTCCCTCGCGAACGTGCTGAGCGGCCTGCTCGAGCACGCTGGCCCACGTGGTCAGGCCGCCGACGTCCTGGGCGCTGAAGCGCTTGCGGGCCAGGACCTCGACCACCTCGGGCTCGGGGCCGAACAGGTGCCAGCGACGGCGTTCGCGCGTCAACGACACCTCGACGACGCCGGGCGCCACCTCGGCCTCGCGCACGTGCAAGTCCTCCGCCACGGAAGTGACCGTAGCGCCTCGCCGTCGCGGCGCTCAGCCCGCTCCGAGCACCGCGGACGCCGGCCGCAGGTGATAGCCCCGAGCGCGCAGGTCATCGATGACCCCCGGGAGGGCGGCGACCGTGGCGGCCCGCCGCTCCAGGTCGGCCCGGTCGCCGCGCACCCCACCCCGGTTGAGAGCAGCGTCGTGCATGAGGATCACCGACCCGCCGCACGCCTTCTCGCGCACGGCCAGGCGGATCCCCCCCGCCGCGCGGTCGGTGTAGTCGCGGGTGTCGAGGTCCCACTGGACCGTCGTGAGCCCGGCCAGGGCGGCGGCGGCCACCACCGAGGGACTGACGTACCCGTGCGGAGCCCTGAACAGGCGCGGGACCGTCCCGGTGACCGCTCTAATCAGCCGGTTCGTGGCGCGAAGCTCACGCAGCGCCCGCCACGGGTGACCTCGCAGCGAGCGGTGGCTGAAGCCGTGATTGCCCAGCTCGTGTCCCTCGGCGGCGCTCCGTCGCAACACGGCCTCGAAGCCCGCGACGTGACGGCCGAGGATGAAGAACGTGGCCTGGGCCTGGGCTTCGCGCAGGATGTCCAGGATCAACGGGGTGCTGGGACCGGGCCCGTCATCGAAGGTGAGCGCCACCAGCGGAGCGCCTCGGTCACCGTGCTCGCGGTAGTGCGGAGGCGAGGGCAGCCCGAGGACTCCGGCCACCGGGCCGGAGCTTGCTCTGACGACGGCGCCGGACACCCAGCGGCGGGCCTGTTCGAGGCGAGCCGGGGATCGCGAGCGAGCCGGACCCGAGCGCTCGCTCTCGCCCGGGGCGGAGCGCTCGCTCTCGCCCGGACCCGAGCGCTCGCTCTCGCCCGGACCCGAGCGCTCGCTCTCGCCCGGGGCGGGCGCTCGCACGTCGAACGAGATCGAGGTCGGGCAGCCGAACCAGCGCACGTGTTCATGGACGAGGTCG